>JAICIL010000031.1 GCA_025924435.1 Chloroflexia bacterium
TGCCGCCCGCCAGCGGGTGCGTCGTGATGCAGAGCCAGAGCAGGACGCCCGCCGCCACATCCCGCTCGCGGTCGAGGGCGATCACGAACAGAAAGAAGAAAAAGGCAGACCAGACGAACGGGAATTGAAAGGCGAGCACACCGTCAATGTAAAACGGGTTGAGCAGGAAAAGCAGCATCACCCACGGGTCGCGCATCACGGGCCGGGCGACGCACGCCGCGACCGGCGTCCCAACGGCGGCGACCACCATCAGGAGCGTGACGCCCCAGGTGTGGAAGAGCGGCCAGATGAGCGCGCCGAGCAGCCACGGCGCGAGGCCGTACGGGAACGTCACCGCCCGCCCGCCGTCGAGCGCCGGGATATGGCGCGGGATGCCGTGGCCGCCCCAGAGTTGATCCTGGATGAACCAGACGTGCGCGTAGACGCTCATCGAGTCATCGCCTAAAAAAATGCGCTTGACCGCCACGAGGAAGAGCGCGAGCAGGAGCAGCGCGAAGAAAACGCCGGGCAGCCACGGCGCCCACCGCTCTGTGATCCCCGCCGGGCGGTTGCGCCGCGTCATCACCCGCCACCACGCCAGCGGCATGGCGACGAGATCAATGAGGACATCCTTCATGCGCGTGTTGGAGCGGTAGATCGGCACGGGGACGCGGTGATTGTTGCCGAGCCGGTAGCCGAGGCGCGGGAAGATCATCGCCAGCTCGACGGTTTCGCTGTAGCGATACCCCTCGTAGTAGCGCGTCGCCTCGCCGAGCGGCCCGGCGCGGAAGACGCGATAGCCGGACTCCACATCGTAGAATCGCTGCCCGCTCCAGAGCGTCGCCCAGGCGGACATCAGCCAGTTGCCGACTTTCTTGTACGCCGGGTAGCGCGAGAAATCGCGCCGCGCCATCAGACCGTCCAGCCCGTCGCGCTCCAACGCCTCGACGAGCGCGGCCACGTCGTCCGGGTCGTGCTGGCCGTCGGCGTCCACCGTCAGGATCAGGTCGCTCGCGTCGAGCCGCCCCGCCGCGACCTCCGCGCGCACGAAGCGGAAGGCCGCGCCGTACCCCGCCGAGAGGCCCCGGTTTTGATCGAAGGCGATGAACGAGGCGTGCGGCTTGTCCGCGATCCACCGCATGACGATGGCGCGCGTCGCGTCGCGGCTGCCGTCGTCCACAATAATGAGGCCGTCCACCATCGGGGAGAGGCGCGTCAGCACTCCCTCGACCGTCGGCGCTTCGTTGTACGCGGGCACGACGGCGATCAGCCGCCGCGCGACGGTGCGCGACTCGCCGGTTCCCATCGGAACGGTGAGCATCCGGGACGGTCCCCACGTCCCACGGATACGCAGGTCGTCCTCATCGCCGCGAACGCGCCGTCCGAGCATCGCCTTCCTTCCCACTCCCCTACCGATAGCAGACACGACCCATGAGGATCATATCGCAATCCCTGTCCCTGCTTTCTCAGCATATGTAGTGGAACATGACGCGGGGATGAATGGGTGCTATTAGAAGCGTTTCGTTGCTTTTGCCTCGACCCCATATCTGAACGTAGAACGCGTATTCGCTCGTTGATAGGATGGTTTGAAAACATACTTGAAACCGTCTTCACAGTCCGCCTGGCCCATCCAGCGATTTCTGCGGATCGCTCGTCTCCTCGGCATAGCGACGTATGATTTCGTCGCGCCTCCGAATCGGGATGCTAGAGATGCGCCCGTAGAATCGTCGCTGCCGTTCCACGCGCTCCGCGATGGCTTTCTCGCTGTACCGAGCCGCTGGGCCGATCTGCTGGTCGCCGTCGGCAACTGACGCGATCCCCTCCGCATCACAGCGCACGGTATAGCATGCTCGGACGAGCGCAATCTCATCGGTGACGAACGAGAGGCGCGAGAGGCGTCGCTTACCGAGCCGACTGTCGAGCATCGCGAGGGCACGGATGATCCCGACGCTCGAACGGAGCATGTCCTCAACCGTCAGCGAAAGCGACTCTCGCAGGGCACCGTATGCATCTGATCGGGAGAACACCCCTTTGGCATTCAGTTCTTCGCCCGCGGCATCGTACGGGAAGTCGAGGCCTACGCGACGGGCTTTGTTGATGAGCGGTCGTGCCGCGTTCCAGTAGCGGAAATCGCAGAAGTTGGCGATCTCCTGCCCGCCGATCGTTAGCCAGATGCGCCCGTCCTTGTTATGCCCGGTGTGCCGATACCAGGTGTCGTGGATTTCGACATGCCCCTGCAAGGACTCAGCGAAACGCTCCTCAATATGTTGCTTTAGTTTGCTCCATTGCATACTGTTCTCCATGCCGCCACATCCGCGACTGTTTTGATGCAGGATACCATTGTATTGCTCACTCTATGCGCCGAGTCCCTGGAAGGAATCGCTTGAGGCGGCGAAGCGACAGGCTTTCCGCTGCCGATGAGGTCATTGGCGGCTTTCGCGAAACCCGTCTCTGTATCAACATGTTGCGGGCTTCCCGCATCGCTGGCTTTTCAACGTTGGAGAGAAATCGGTGATTGCGTGGTGCTTTTTCGCGAAGGCAATTGCGTGACACGTCGTAGGGGCGGCGCTCGAACCGCCCGCATTGTCGCGCCGTGATCTTCGCGGGTGGCAACGGTGGTGGCGGCCAAAATGAGCGGTTCGAGCACCGCCCCTACGCGACATTGGGAGCGGCGTTACCACACACGGCGCTCCCGTGAAATAATCAGGCTCCCGGCAAGGGATACCAGCCCATCCTCCGATTTCATCTCCCGTTCATGGTGTGTATGCCATGATCGTACACAAGCGCGGGAGGAAGAATATGGCCCGCGTGGAGGTATGAGGGAGCAAAGAAAGGGTGCGGCAACCCGTATGAAAGTACCCGCGGCGAGCATTTATTTCCCGCCGGAGGACCGCGCGGCGATCCTCGGCCAGATTGACGAAATCCTCCAGACCGGCCAACTGACGCTCGGCAAATACGGGCGGCAATTCGAGGAGCAGTTCGCGGCGAAGATCGGCGTCAAGCACGCCATCGCCGTGTCGAGCGGCACGAGCGCCATCGAAATCCCGCTGCGCGTCTTCGGCGTCGAGGGCAAGGAAGTGCTCGTGCCGACGAACACCTTCTTCGCCACCCCCGCCGCCGTCCTCCACGCGGGCGGGCGCGTGCGGTTCATTGATACCGACCCCGCGACGCTCTCCGTGGACGTGGACCATCTGCGCGCCTCCATCGGCCCGGAGACGGCGGGCGTGATCGTCGTGCATATCGGCGGCATCGTCACGCCGCACATGGACGAGATCCGCGCCCTCTGCGACGCGCACGGCTGCTGGCTCTTCGAGGACGCCGCGCACGCGCAGGGCAGCACCGGCCCGTCGCACGGGCACCCCGATGGCCGCAGCGCTGGGACGTGGGGAGACGCCGCCTCGTTCTCCTTCTACCCGACCAAAGTGATGACCTCCGGCGAGGGCGGCATGATTGTCACGAACGACGACCGGATGGCGGAGGAGGCGCGCATCTACCGCGACCAGGGCAAGGCGGGCTTCCTGACGAACTTCCACACCCGCCTCGGCAACAACTGGCGGATGTCCGAAGTGCACGCCGTGATCGGCCTCTCGCAACTGGCGCGACTGGACGAGTTCATCGCCCACCGCAACCACATCGCGGCGATCTACGACGAGGGCCTGCCCGGCATGCCCGACATCACGCCGATCCGCCCGCCGGAGAACGGCGTCTCGTGCGACTACAAGTACCCCGTCCTGCTCCCCGCCGGTGTGGACCGGGCGGCGATCAAGCGGCGGCTGCACGAGGAGTGGGAGGTTTCCTGCTCCGGCGAGGTCTACGACGTGCCCTGCCACGAGCAGCCCGTCTTCGCCGAGTGGAAACCCGGGTCGCTCCCGCACGCGGAGGATGCCTGCGCGCGGCAACTCTGCCTGCCGATCTCCGCCACGATGACGGACGATCAGGCCCGGCACGTCCTCGCGGCGCTCGCGGCGGTCCTGAGCGAGCAGCGGGTGACGGCCTAACCCCCCGGCCCCCTTCCCGCGAGGAAGGAGGAGCGAGCCTCTGATACATCCGGGCGTACGGGGAATGCTACGAAAGTTGAGCGGAGTCACCCCTCCCCACGCTGAAGGACGGGAGGGGCCGGGGGAGAGGTAGTAATGCAGCACGTTCTGGTCACGGGTGCGGGAGGGTTCATCGGGTCGCATGTGGTGGATGCGCTGATGAACGCGGGCAAGGATGTCACGGCGTTCGATGTGCCCGGCGTGCGGATGCATCGCAGTGATCTGCCGTTCATTCCGGGGACGATTGACGATGTGGACGCGCTCGCCGCCGCCTTCGCGGGGCGGGAGGCGATCTTCCACCTCGCCGCCGTCTCGAATGTCAATCACGCCTTCAGCGATCCGCTCGGCTGCGTCCGCACGAATATCCTCGGCACGGCGAATGTGCTGGAGGCGGCGCGGCGGGCGGGCGTCGCGCGGGTCATCCTCGCCTCGACCGTCTGGGTCTACAACGCCGCCCCGGCGGACGCGCCCGAGCCGCTGACCGAGGATACGCCGCTCGCCGCGAACGGCACGAACCACGTCTACACCTCGTCGAAGATCGCCGGGGAGATGCTGCTCGCGGATTGGAGCCATCTGTACGGCATCCCGTATACCGTCCTCCGCTACGGCATCCCGTACGGCCCCCGGATGCGCGACGAACTGGTGATCGCCAAATTCCTCGGCAAGGCGCTCCGGGGCGAACCGCTCACCGTCGGCCACGCGAGCCGCCATTTCCTCTACGTCGGCGATCTCGCCCGCGCGCACGTCCTCGCGCTCGGCGATGTGGCGAAGAATCAGACGTACAACCTCGAGGGGCCGGAGGCGATCACGATCCGGCAGGTCGCGGACGCGGTGCGCACGCTCGTCGGCGCGGACGTGACGATCGAGGAGCAACCGGGCCGTCCCGGCGACTATCGCGACCGGATCATCTCCGCCGCGAAGGCGGAGCGCGACCTCGGCTGGGAGCCGGAAGTCCCCTTCGCGGAAGGGATGCGCCGCACGTACGACTGGTTCCGCGCGCGGCATCGCGCCGCCGAGCCGCAGATGGCCGTCGCGGCGGGGACGTAGCCCGCCGTGTCCACGCTGTCGTCGCGAGAATTGCCTACCCCCCGCCCCTCTCCCGAAACGGGAAGGGGAGAAGATACGATTGATTCTCTCGCTCCCCCCTCCCGCGCCGGGAGGGGGGTTGGGGGGGTGGGCATCCCCTGGCGCGCCATCGGCATCCTCGGCGTCGTCGCGCTCGTCGCGGTGCTGGCGCTCATCCGCGCCGGTGAGCTGTCATCCGTCTGGCAGGCGCTGCGGGGCGCGGACCCGCGCTGGCTCTGCGTCGCGGCTCTCACGCAGATATTGCCGTATCTCGCGCTGACACGGATCTACGCCGCGCTCTTCGGGCAGCAGGGATATCCGCAGCCGCCGGGCCTGCTCGGCCGCGTGGCGACGGTCGTCTTAACAATCAACCGCGTGCTGCCGACGATGGGCGTGACGAGCAGCGTCTACCTCGTGACGACGCTGCGGCGGCGCGGCATCCCGGAGGCGCGCATCCTCGTCGTGCATACGCTGGAAATCGTCTCCTACACCGTCGCCTTCGCCATCGTGACGACGTGGGGCATCCTCGTCCTCGTCGCGCGGGGGGCGATGGAGCAGGTGGCGATCCTCGTGCCGGTCGTGCTCGCGGCGTGCGGCGGATTTTTCGCGCTGCGCTGGCTGCGGCGGCGCGGGCTGAAGCCGATCCTGCTCCGCTGGGCGTTCACCGGCAATCGTTTCATCGGCCGGATCATGCCCATTCGCACATTCCGCATCACGGAAGAGCGGATCGAGCGATTCGTTAACGAGGTCTGGCACGGTGCGCGGCTCGCCGCCACCCGGCCGGACTGGTTCGTGCGCGCGGTATTCTGGCAACTCGCCTCGCTGGGCGGGGACTGCCTGACCATCGCCTGCGCGCTCATGGCGCTCGGCGTCCGCGCGCATCCGAACACCATCGTCATCGCCTTCGCGGCGGCGACGGCGCTCGCCGCGATCTCCTTCCTGCCGGGCGGCGCGGGGTCGTTCGAGGCGGCGATGGTCGTCGTCCTCGTGCGGCGCGACGTCCCCTTCGAGGCGGCCCTCGCGGCGACGCTGATCTTCCGGGGCCTCACCTTCTGGCTGCCCCTCGCCCTCACCCCACTCCTGCTCGCGCGCCGGGAACAGCTGCAACCGGCGATCCGGGAGGCATAGCGTACCCGCGGCATGGCATCAGGGAACTACTCGCCTTCGGCGCGTGCCCGGTCGTCGCGGAGGGCGGATGCGGTATCGGCGTCGGCGGGGAAGAAGGACTCGATGGCGAGTTCGGCGACGGTGATGTCGAGCGGCGTGCCGAAGGTGGCGACGGTGCCGAAGAAGGCGAGTTCGCGCTCGCCGTGGCGGAAGCGGAGCGGGACGGCGATATCGCCCGGCCCGGGCAGTTCGACGGCGGGTTCGGGCTGGTCGCAGGGATAGGCGCGCAATTCCTCGTAGAGATCGGCGAGCGCGGCGTCGGCGGTGAGGGCGATCTGGCGGCGCACGCGGCCGAGCAGGTGCGCCCGCCACTCGCCGAGATTGACGATGCGCGGCGCCATGCCGTCGGGGTGCAGGCTCACCCGCAGCACGTTGGCCGGGGGCGCGAGCAATGCCGGGGCGACGCCCTCGGTAAACAGCGCGATGCTGGCGTTGGCCTCGACGAGGTTCCAGCCGCGATCCACCACCACGGCGGGATACGGCTCGTGCCCGGCCAGCACCTGGCGCACCGCCGCGCGCACCGCCGACATCCGCGGGGAATCCAGCGCGCGCTCGCTGTAGATCGGGGCATACCCGGCGGCGAGGAGCAGATGATTGCGCTCACGCAGCGGCAGGTCGAGTTGCTCGACGAGACGGAGGACCATCTCGCGGCTCGGCGTGGATCGGCCGGTTTCCACGAAACTCAGGTGCCGGGTGGAGATCTCCGCGTCGAGCGCGAGTGCCAGCTGGCTCAACCGGCGATGCTCGCGCCACTGGCGCAGCAACTCACCGACTGGCCGCTGGCCTTGGCGCGCGAGCGTCGGAGGAGGCCCACCCCGCCGCGTCCGATCTTCGCCCATCGGGCGGCTGGGGCCGGGCGCGACGCGGTGAGCCATCATAGAACACTCCGTTCCGAGGATTAAGCGTCCGTCGGCTGCACGAAGAAGCCGGTGACGGTGCGCAGCCGACCGTCGGGCGCGAGGACGGCGAAATCAATGCCGGTGGCGACGGGCGGGCTGCCATCCGACACGGCGAGTTCCCAGCCCCAGCGCGCCCGGTCGTGGTGGGCGTCAACCGCCCCGATCAGCCGGAAGCGGCACCCAGGGAATTGCTCGTGCACGGCGGCAACCAGTGCGTCCAGCGCCTCGCGGCCATCGGCGGCGAACAGGGGATCGAGGTAACTGGCGTCCGGCGACCACGTCGCGGCGGTCACCGCGCGGCGCCGCGTCGGGTCGGTCTCGTTCCACATCGCGAAGTAGCCGTTGACCACATCGCCGATCGGTGCCACGTCTTCAATCGCGGCCATGCTCTCGCGCGTCGCCAAACCATCGCGTTCCATCGGGTCCTCCCTTTCCACGCCTTCTCGGTTCCGAGCCCCATCAATCGAGGCAAGGCCAGCGTAGCGGCCCCGATGTCCCGCGTCGATTACCTATGAGGTAACGGCGAAGGCCGCATCATCAGCGCGATGTGATGGGATATGCGGAGCGAGCGGCGGCCACCGCCCGTCGCAACTCCGCGAGCGTCGCCGCATCGTCGCGCTGGAGGTCAACGGCGTGGGCGAAAAGCGGCCGCCCGGCGGGCGTGGGGTGCGACCAGACCGCCACTCCCTGCTGGTCAACGGTGGAGACGATATGCTCCCGGAGGAAGCGCAACCGCGTTTGCACCATTTCGGCAGTTGGGCGGGCCGATTCCTCGCCGGGGGCGGCACCGCCCGCTCCGGGCGCATGGCCGAGCACGTCGTGCGCGACGCTGCCCAGGTGCAGGCTCGATGTAACGAGATCGTCGAGCAGATCGAGGCAGGAGCGTCCACCGGGCGCGGCGTATCGCAGCGCGGCCTCGTCCAGCTCGGTCAGCAGCATCGCCACGGTCGAGGGCGTCGCGCCGATCGCGGCGAGGGTGGCGCGGAGTTCGGTCGGTGTGTCCGGTGTCTGCACGGTATCCTCCATCGCTCGGTCGTGCGGGACGCCGGGGGTACCGTACCACATGCGCCGGCGGATCGGTACATTGTGCGACGTGGGGCGGGCTGTACCGGCAACGCCAGTTCGCGCCGTAGACGCAGTGGCGTCGCGGTTGTACGCTCCGGGCATGAACTTGGTCGCGATACGCGCACGGGCGGTAGGGATAGCGTTGCTGGTCGCCATACTCCTCACGGGGTGCGCGCGCAGCGCCCCGGCCCCGACCGCGACCGCCTCCCCGATTGCGCCGAAGAAACTGCCGCTGATCGGCGTCAGCCTGCCGAATGTGGCCACCACCGACGTGACGCTGATCCAGAAGGCGCTGGCGGACAATCAGCGCAAGAACGACGTCTCGCTCATCTACCGCTCGGCGGACGACAAGGCGGAGAAGCAGGCCACCGATATCGCCGACCTCGTGCGGCTCGATGTTGTCGGCCTGATCGTGCTGCCGGTGGACGCGACGCTCGTCGGCCCGCCCATCGCCGCCGCGCGCGAGCGGGGCATCCCCGTCGTGGCGATCGACACGCCGCCGGTCGGCACGGCGGTGGATTCGCTCATCCGCACCGACTATCGCGCGGATGGCCGGGAGGCGGCGAAATACGTGACCGACAAACCCGCCGCCAGAGGCCCGGTGCTGATCCTCGCGGCGAGCGACGCGCCCACCGCCGATTTCATCGCGGGGGCGCGGGAGGCGTTGGCGAAGGTCTCCGCCACCGTGCGGACGATCACCGTGGCGAACCAGCTCGACCTGCCCGGCATCGTCCTCCCGGCGGTGCGCGATCAGGGCGTGCGCACGATCATCGCGGGCGATGATGCGCTCGCGCTCGCGGCGATGGCGGCGGTGCGGGGGGCGGGGCTGCAAGGCGAGGTGGCGATCATCGGGCACGGCGGCACGAAAGGCGCCATCCAGGCGGTGCTCGACGGCACGCTGGCCGGGGATGTGGATACCCGCCCGCAAGACCTCGGCGTCGCGGCGGTCGGGAACATCGCCGCGCTCGTTCGCAAGAAGCAGCCCGCGTCCGATGTCATCGTGCGGATCAACGGTTCGGACATCTCCGTCAACGCCGTCCCCGGCCGCCTCATCACCCGCGACAACGCGCGCGACATGCAGGAACGCTGGCCCGACCTCACCTACGCCGCTCCCGCCACACCAACGCCCGCCCCAAAGCAATGACTTTCCGATACGCGCCACGTTGCCGCATACCGTTTCATATGGAACGATAGCGTATCTGCCTCGCGTATCGCACTCGCACGGTTTCAGCACAATTTCAGGCACTGCTCAGAGCGCATTCAGCGATGTCGCCGATGATATTTCCAACGGTTGAACCGTTTTTTCTTCGGATTATCCGTCCATCGCCGCGTTGTTCCTCCTCCGCGGCGCCGGCGACGAATGGACGGCCTCCCTCGGGAGCGGCATTGCTGCCGCTCCCGTTTCCGTGCCGGGCGCTATGCGGCGCGCTTCGCCAGACGATCGCGCAGCCCCGCCGCGAGGAGCGGGCAGGCGGCGAGCGCGGCGGTATCGGGGTGGCCCCGACGGTGGATGATCGCGTTGACGCGCGCAATCGTCCACTCCGGGTACGGGCGGTCGAGCAGGACGACCGGCATCCCCGCCGCGACCTGCCCTTCGGTGAGGACGCGGAGATACCAGCCGGTGCGGCCCGTCGCCAAGACGCGCGCCGTCAGGTTCTCGATGCGCCAGCGGCGGGAGATCTTCCAGCACGGCCCGCGCGGCTGCGAGACCTGCACGCGCGCCCCGCCGATTGCGCAGGTGTCGCCGACGCAGGCGCTCTGCTCGGAAAGCCCGGCGATCGTGAAGTTCTCCCCGAAGCCGCCGTGGGGGAAATCCGGGCGACCGAGTTCGGCCCGCCAGTCGGAGTAATGGCCCGCGCCATAGCAGAGCGCCGCTTTGTCCGGCCCGCCGTGGTTGATCGCGTCCGCCTGCTGGTTGCCCGCGAGGTTTTCCCGCCCCAGCCAGCACGGCCCGACGACAGGCCGCTTCGCGAAACTCGTCACCCACGCGCGGTCCATCTCGTCCGCCGCGCCCACCGTGCCGTACGGCGTCGGCATGCCCACCTGAATCGAGCAGATCACCGGATCATTCGTCGGCATCATCACCTCTCCTGTACCAAATCGAGACCGGGGAGAACCGCAGAGGCGCGGAGAACGCGGAGGACACAGAGAAATGCTGAAGTGCGGAGAACAAGGAAGGATGCGTGCGCACTCGATGCTCAACGAGCGGTTCCCGCGCTCCGATCCTCTTTTCCTCTCTCTTTCTTTGCGTCCTCCGCGTTCTCCGCGCCTCTGCGGTTCTCCCCGATTTGTCGCCCCTCGCGGTTGCGATGGCGCGCGACATCCGCGATTGCCTGCGCGGTATCGCGGAAGTGGACGGCCAGCATCCCGACCGCCCGCGCGCCCTCGACATTCGGCAGGACATCATCCACGAACAGCGCTTCCTCGGGTCGCACGCCGAGCCGTTCGACGGCGAGGCGATAGATGCGCGGGTCCGGCTTCGCCATCCCTTCCTCATCGGAAAAGATCAAGAGATCAACCAGCCGGTCTATCCCGTAATGCCGCGTGATCGCTTCCCGCGTGCCGGACCACGCGTTGCTCAAGGCCGCCGTGCGATAGGCGGGGCGGAGGGTTTGCAGAAACGCCGCGAACGGTTCGTTCAGCCGCTCGCCCGCGAAGAAATCGCGCCGCAGTTCCTCCACATCCGCCGCGTCGAGCGACAGGCGCGACGCCATGTCGTCCCAGACGTGCGCGGCGGAGACGGCGCCGACCGTCGCCCGCGCGGAGAGATCGGGCCGGAACAGCCCGCGCGCGAAGCCGCCGGGCGGGAAACCGAACCGTGCTTCCCAGCGGCGGTGCGCTGGCGTCTCCTCCCGGACGAGGACGACGCCCCCGATATCCACGATAATTGCGCGTATCGCCACCGATCATTCCCTCAGCGCGGCCCGTCCGGCAGGAAAACCCGCCCGAGCACCGGGCTTTCGAATTCCGTCGCGAGGCAGTCCATCTCGATCTGATCCCAGCGCCGCCCGCCCATCAGCCAGCATTGCCGCCGCCGGCCGCACTCCCGGAATCCCGCCTTCGCATACGCTCGCCGCCCCGCCACATTCCACTCCGCGACGGTCAGCGCGACATTGTACAGCCCGAGCGCGGTGAAGGCGTAGTCGAGCATCAGGCGCGTCGTCTCGGTGCCGTATCCCTTGCCGCGCGCCTCCGCCTCGCCGATGAAAATGCCGAAGTCGGCGCGGCCGTTGCGATGCTCTACGTGCATCAACTCCGTCGAACCGATCGGCCGCCACGACGCGCGCTCGTAGATCGTGAAGGAGAGGTAGTCGTCCGATGTGGCGATGCGCTCGTAGTGGGCGGTCTCGCGCTCCACCGTCACCGGGCCGAACGGGCCGAGATTGCGGGCAACCGCGAAGTCGTTGGCCCATCGCTGATGGAGCGGGATGTGATCGCGCCGGCGCGGCCCGAGCGCAATCCCGTCCCCGATGATGTTGACGATTGGCGTCTCCACGCGCGAACCTTTCCCATTGGTAGCGTAGGCTTTCCAGCCTGCGCCTGCGGATTACCCGGTCATCCCGCGACGGCCGACCGGATCGCGGGCTTTCCAGCCTGCGCCGCCCCGATCCTACGTGATGGTCATCTCCGGCTGCTCAATGCTCAGAAGATGGACGGCGGATGTGCCCCCGAGGTATTCCGCGATGAGCGACGCGAGGTCGGCGCACGCCGCACGCAACGATTCTTCATCAATCGGCGGCAGGGCCTCGATGCAGAGAAAGGCATCGGTCGTCTGCTCCGTCAACTTTGTCCGCTCCGCCTCGCGCCAGTTCCACGCGCGGCAGATCGCGCCAACGTCGTCGCGGTAGATCACCTCGCCGGGCTGCGGCGGCTGCGGCTCCGCGCCGCCGAGCGGCACGAACGCCTCGCCCCCGACGGCGCGCGTCAGCCGGAGATTGCCCCCGATCGCGCGCAGGTCCTCGCCGCCGCACGGGAGCAGATGCCGGAGCGAGACGGTATTGTAGAGATCAACCAGCGGATTAATGCTCCGCAGCGTGCCCGCGACCGCCCCGCGCAGCAGGTTCTCGATGGACGACCGCTGCTTCGCGGGCTTGACGCCGAAGGCCCGGTACGCCTCCCGCCACGGTGCGATGGCGGCATGGGTGGCCATGTCGGCATCCCCGACGCGCCGCGCCGCGTCCGCCATCGCATCGCGGAGGAGCGCCGCGCAGTCGCCGGCGTTCCGCGTATTGTCCACGCCGTGCACAATCACCACGCCGATGCGCGCGGCGGAAAAGAGCGACCAGAAGGCCGGCTCGATGATGAAGCGGGTCGTCATGGGACGATGCTGCTCAGGTCAATGACATCGCCGAGTGCGATCTCGCCGTCGAGGAGGATTTCGGCGCGGATGCCGCCTCGGTTCGTCATCGCCCGATTGAGGCCGGGCTTGCCGGTCAGTTCCTCGATGTAGCCGCAGGGCGGGCAGGGCCGCTCGCCGTAGCACTCGATCGCCCCGACGCGGAATCGCTTGCCGATCAATGTATCCAGCCCGATACCGCGCGTGACGAGATTGCGGCGGCACTCGTGCGGCGCGAGGGCGATACCCGTCTCGCGTGCCATCGCTTCGAGCGCTTCCGCCGCGATCAGCGTCAGGCGGCGGCCCGTCAGCGGCGGCACCTTCGAGTAGTAGCCGCGCCCGTCGAAGTAGCGATCCCCCTCCAACCCGCGCCCGGCGACGACGCGCGCGCGCTCCCGCGCGACCATCGCCGCGCCCGCCGCCGGGGCGATGAAGATCCCTTCCACATGCCCGACCCCAACCGCCGCGCGCACCGGCGCCGCTTGTGTCGCCATCTTTTGCTCCTCCCTCTCACGCCGCGAATCCCGCGCGCATTGTACAAGACCCTGGACACAAGAGCAGGGCAGACCGACGCACCCGATGCGACGGGCCGACCGATCGGGAAGATATCCGCCGAGAGGTGGCGGAGCGCCTCGAAGTTGAAGCCCAGCGGCAGCGCGGCGTCGAGCAGGCCGAAGAGCGTGAGCCGCCGCCACGTGGCCCTTCCCTGTGGGCGCGCCGCGCCCCGCATCCGGGCAGCGCCGCCATAATCCCGGCGGTTCCTTGCGGACGCGGGTCTCTTTCGGGCGGCACGGGCCGTATGGCGCGGTTCAAACGTCGTTGCTCGCGGCTGATGCAGGGCCGAGGAAGTCCGCCGCGGTGTGCCAGAGGAGGGCGAGGCCGAAGTAGCCGAGGCCGAGGCCGCAGAGGGCGTTGATCCAGCGGAAGACCGCCGGACGGACGAAGCGCCGCCCCCAGCCGATCACAAACGGGATGCAGAGGCACCAGAGCAGCGCGCCGAGCACGAACCCGCCGAACAGCAGGGCGAATCGCCCCACCGGCGCGGTCGTCGTGCCCGTCGCGGCGAAGCCCGCGCCGATCCCCGTCCAGAAGGCGAGCGCGAACGGGTTGGCGAGCGAGAAGACCGCGCCGGTCGCGAAGTCGCCGCGCGCGATGCGGCCGTGGGCGCGGGGCAGGCCGCCCGCCCACGCCTCCTGCAAGGCGCTCCACGCCAGCCGGAGGAGGAAGCACGCGCCCGCGACGCCGAGGACGAGCCGCACCGGGCGATTGTGGACGAGAAACGCCGTGCCGGTGAGCGCGAGCGCCGCCCACAGCGTGTCGCCGATCAGCGCGCCGAGTTGCACGAGGAGCGCGGGCCGGAAGCCGCGCACCAGCCCGCGCCGCAAGGCTTCCGTGTTCACCGCCCCCGGCGCGGCGTTGTAGGCAATACCGAGGCCGATCGCCGTGACGATCAGACGTGTGGTTGGTGTCATCTTCTGCCTCCTGCTTACGACGATGGGAGTTCAATCGCTTTCACTACGTCGCGGACATCGGCACGCCGACGGCAGCGGATGGCCTTGTCGGTGTAGGGCGCGAGCGCGGCGGCTGTCGCGTCGCGGCTCGTCGCGCGATCATCGTCCGGCGCGGTCGGTGGCGGCTTCGCGCCATAGTAGTGCCGTGTCTCGCGCAGGAAACGCAGCAATTTGCCGATTCCCCGGTGCCGATTCGTGCCGGCGACAGTAGCGCGGAGATGGCGGATTACCACCCGCCGCGCCCCGATGTGCCACGGCAGGTCCAGCCAGATGATCGCATCGGCAGCACAGAGTAGATCGTCCGTCCACCAGAGGAAGATGCCCTCGGTCACCCAGCCGGGCTGCCCGACGATCCGCCGCACATCAGCGAGCCGCGCATCCAGCGGTCGTTTCTTCCCCGCGCCGCCCTCATACGCAACTTCGTCCAGATCGTAGACAGGGAGGGCACATCGTGCCGCAATCGTGCGGGCGAGCGTCGTCTTGCCGCTGCCCGATCCGCCGATGATATGGACGTGCCGCCATTCGAGCATCCACACGCCTCCGGTGTGGCACGAATACTACGCAAGTTCCTTCGGGCGCATCGTCGCGCGGCCCGCCGCGCGCTCCGCATCTATGAAGGAGCCGTGCGGGTAGGAATAGGCCGGGTATTCCTCCGGCTTGACGTTGTGCTTGCCGACGCGCGTCTCGATATCGAAGCGGTAGACGCTCGTGATCGCGATGTCGCTCTCCGGCATCGGTTCGTAGTCCACGCCCGCGACGAGATGCGGCGCGTACTTCGCCATCACGCCTTCCAGCGCGTACGTTTTCTCCGCCGCGTCCGCCACGACCCGCACCGTGCCGTAGCAGACGACGCTCGCGTACTCCGTGCTGAAGTCGAAGGGCGTCCCGGCGGGCAGCACGCGACCAAACTCCGTGACCGTGAAGCAGGCGCGTGTGACGCCCTGTTCCAGGATCGCCCGCAGTTTGCCGACCTGCGCGGTGTGCCAGTAGACGCGCTCGCCATCGAACCAGAAGTAGTTGCTATGCAGGAGCGGCTGCC
Organism: Chloroflexia bacterium; assembly: GCA_025924435.1. The sequence continues at coordinate 15,099 of JAICIL010000031.1, forward strand.
CCGCGTGGCTGATCGCGACGTGGCCGAGCGCGCTGATCGCCAGCATCCGGTCCATCCATTCCTCGTCCGCCAGCGCGCGGTCCTTCCGCCGCACCTGCGTCAATGGCCGCTCCAAATATCGCTGCACGCCTCGCCTCCTCCGCATACGCCGACGTTGATTGTCCCTAATGACAATCGCTATTGTATCTATTGATAGAGTATCATGCTTCGTCGTCCTGTCAAGCGACGGCGAATGCGGACGGCAAGCGAGACGAGGCCAATTTCCGGCAAGGCGATAGTGAATAGATGCGTATGCCGCGATGTCTGTCGCAACAAACTTGGCCCTATGACTCACCCGGTATTTGTGCACTCTGCATGGCAAGGTGCATCGGTGCGACCCTTGCCGCGTGGCATCTGCGGCTCGGCGTGGACGCATTGAGGAGATGCTCATGTGCGCGCAGCGAATGCATGCCGACGAGATGGCGATTGATATGTTTTATTTCATTTCACTGGCAAGGATGTAGTCTTCATCTTCACCAGGAGGCTGCCAATAGACCAGATACCTGTCCAACATCTCTCGGCTAATCTCAAACGAGTCCTTCGCGAGATTACTGTTCCTTCCCAAAACCCTATCTCGTATCGCTTCTATCGGTGTGTCAACATAGTACATTACCGCTTGAGCACCAATAGCATCCGTTCTCCTTCTCATTTCGTCTCGTTGTTCTTTTGCCCAAAATCCCTCGTCAATAATGACATCAATACCTTTCCCAGCAAGGTAGAATGCAACATCCCTCGATAACCCGCAGATATTACAATCCCATTCCTCATATCCATCGACTGTGGGATCGTTTCCAATTAGACGAATCGACCACTCATCTTTCGTGATTCTCACTGCACCAGTGTTTTCCTCTAGCTTCTTCGCAAAAGTAGTTTTACCAGCACCGATAAATCCACAAATCAGGTAAACGATAGGCTTCCTCTTCATCAACGTATTATACCAGCAACCCTGGCCGTACGCCGCGCCCGGTGTGAGCGGAAGAAGCGACCCAACATTATGTCGAGATGAATGAGAGGAGAGAGTTTGCCAGTGTCGGTGCAAGAATGCCGGGTGACTCATACGGCCAGATTTGGTTGCAATCGGCGCATTGAACCGTTGTATGGCCTGTGCTCATCGGTGGAGCGGGCGGCAACCTGCCGTGTCGCTATTTCTCCAGCGCGAGGCGGGCTCCCAGGGCGATCAGCACCGCGCCGGTCAGTTGCTCCATGCGTCGGCGGATGGGCGGCGCGTCGAAGACGGCGCGCATCCTCGCCACGAACAATCCGTAGCCCACCAACCAGAGCACGACCATGCCGTCGAATACCGCGCCGAGAAAGAGCATCTGCGGGAGGATCGCCTGCCGCGCCACAACGAACTGGGGGAGGAAGGTGGCGAAGAAGACGACGAGTTTGGGGTTCAGAATCGCGCTCAGGAAGCCTTGCCAGTAGGGGGCGTCGCCGCTGACCGCCGGCGGGGGCGTCGCACTCCCCGTTGAATGGTGCGGGGCGGCCTCCGCATGGCGCGCCGATCGGAGCGCCTGAATGCCCAGGAAGATCAAATAGGCGGCGCCGCACAGCTTGATACCGGTGTACAGCCCTGCGGCGGTGTGCAGGAGTGAGGATAGGCCGAGCGCGGCGACGACGGCATGGATGAAGATGGCCGATCCGGTCCCCAGCGGGGTCAGCAGCGCGCCCCGCCGTCCGTGGCGGATGGCATTCCTGATTATCGTCGCCGTGTCGGGGCCGGGTGTGACAATCACCAGCGTGGCAGTGCCGAGAAAGGCCAGCATCGCGCTATTCATGGCGTCATTGTCGCGGGGATCGCGCGGGAACGCCACCACCAAAGCACGCGCGGAGCATGCCATCCAATGTCCGTGGCGCTCCGTCGGCCCGCGACGTGCCGAGCCTCGCCGACGAAACTGCCATCATTGCGGCGTGCCGTATACTGACAGGGAGACGCGAACGTACGGCGGAGGCAGCATGGCAGTGGGGACGATCTCGACCCGGAATGATTGCTTTACTCCTGTGTATATCAGGTATTACACTATCGTATGAAGAAGAGTTTCGTGTCGCGCCGAGAGAAGGCTGCTGGCAGGAGCGCGAACGTGGTCACGATCCGTGGGCATGAAAATCTGACGGACGAAGAGCGCACGGCGCGTATCGCCCAATATATCGAGCAGGATCCAAAGCGCCCGTGGCCCGGTTCAGAGCGCCTCAGAGATTTCCACACACCAGTTTGGGCACTTGTCGGCCATTATAAACATGGCACGGGTCAAAGCATTGAATTGGTCGCGCATGATTACCAGGTGCCGGTAGAGGCTGTCGAGGCAGCATTCATCTTTTATCGCACGGATCGCCGCGCGCGCGTGGCGATTGATGGACACCTTGCTGCGAATGAACCACCCGCCTGATTATGCCGATCCGTCTCCATATTGACCATGATGTTCCGCTCGCAATCGCTGACTGGCTCAGTGCGCTTCAATACAACGGCGTGCCGAAGTATGATGTCGAAACGGCGGCCAGCCTCGGGATGACAGCAGCCCTCGATTACGAACATCTCCTCGCCGCGGCCCAGAATGCGCGCGTCCTGATTACGCGAAATTGGCGCGACTATTACCTCCTGCATGGTGCATGGGTCCGGTGGATGACGATATTGGGCGCGGGGCAAGCACACGCGGGAATCCTTGTCCTCTCGCATCGTGCTTCGGTACGGCAGGCATCCCGGACGCTCGACGCTTTCCTCAGTAACGGTAATCCGTCAGCAAACGAACTCCACTATTACCATCCCCAGCGATTGTGGCGACGATACTGAACGTGCATATTCGCGGTCGTCCCGGCAGGTCTTCTCTCGGTGGTGGCGGGCTTCCCGCCTGCGTTTACCCGGCTGGGATCACTTACCACCTTTGAAGCAGCCGCACGTTGCGGCGTGCCGTATACTGACAGGGAGACGCGAACGTACGGCGGAGGCAGCATGGCGGGTGGGGACGATCTCGATCTCGGTCCGTTGGAACCGGGCAGCGGCACGCCGCTCTACCGGCAGATCGCGGACCGCATCGCCGCCGGGATCGCGAGCGGCCAGCTGCCGCCCGGCACGCGCCTGCCCACCGTGCGCGGCTTCGCGAAGACGCTCGGCGTCGGCGTGATCACCGTCGCGCAGGCGTACGAGGCGCTGCGGGAGGCGAATCTCGTCTCCGGGCAGGTCGGGCGGGGGACGTTTGTGCGGGATCGCACGGGTGCAGGGGCGACGCCGCACACCTCCTATCTGCCGTCGTATGTCGTGCCGCCGATCGGCGACCCGGAGATGATGCCCCCCTCCCCCGCGCTGACGCTGCCGCCCTTCCCGCTGCCGGTGCGCGCCGCCCGCCCGAACCAACTGATGACGCCCGCCCATCGCGCCGGGGTGATCTCGCTCGCCTCCGGCCAGCCCGCGGCGGATATGCTGCCCGTCGTCCATCTCAAGAAGGCGTGGCGAACCGCCGTGGACGAACTGGACGGCGACCTGCTCGGCTACGGGCCGGCCCTCGGCGACCCGGACTTGCGCCTCGCCATCGCGGAGCGGTGCCACGGCTGGGGCTTCGCGGCGAGCGCGGACGATGTGTTGATCACAACGGGCGGGCAGCAGGGCATTGACCTCGTCGCGCGCGCGCTCGTCGGCCCCGGCGAGCGGGTGGCGTGCGAGGTGCCGACCTTCGCCGCCGCCCTCGACATCTTCGCGGCGGCGGGCGCGCGGATCGTCCCGGTGCCGACGGACGATCAGGGTATGGATATGTCCGCGCTCGCGGCGGTCTGCGAGCGGGAGCGGCCTCGCCTCATCTACACCGTGCCGACCTCGCACAACCCGATGGGCACCGTCCTCCCCGTGGACCGCCGCCGCGCCATGCTCCAGATCGCGGCGCGGCACGGCGTCCTGATCCTGGAGGACGACCACTGCAACCCGTTCGTCTACGACCGCGAGCCGCCGCCGCCCATCAAGGCGGGCGACACGGATGGCCGCGTCGTCTACGTCTGGAGCGCGGCGAAGACCGTCTCGCCCGACCTGCGTGTCGGCGCGGTGATCGCCGCATCGCCGCTGATGGCCCGGCTGACGGCGATGAAGATGGTGACGGATCGCTTCACGGCGCGATTACCGCAGCGGGCGCTCGTCCACTACTGGGATCAAGGGAACGGCAAGACCGCCGCGCGCGATGTGGCGGCGATGCGCGCGACCTATCACGAGCGGCGAGACGCGATGCTCGCCGCCCTCACGGCGCACCTGATCTCGTATGTGGACTGGCTCACGCCGAAGAGCGGCCTCAATGTCTGGCTGACCTTACGAGACGGCCTAACGGCGCAGGAAGTGACCGCCGTCGCGCTCGCGGAGGGAGTCGCGACCGTCGCGGGCGAGGCCTTCTACCCGGCGGGCGTGGATGTCGCCTCGAACCGCCTCCGCCTCACCTACGCGGACAACCCGCCCGAAGTACTCGTCGAAGGCGTCCACCGCCTCGCCTACACATTCGAGCGCGTCACCGCCCTCGGCCCCACCGTCCGCCGCCCCGCCACCACCCCGGTCTGAAACCGGGGCGAACCACAGAGGCACAGAGGTCACAGAGAAAACGCGGAAGAGAGGGAGAGAAAAGAATCGCCTTCTCCTCTCTCCCTCTCTGTGTCCTCTGTGCCTCTGTGGTTCAATCTTTGCCGATTACTTGCGGAAGGCGCGGGCGGCCATGTAGCCGAGGCCGGCGGCGACGAGCACCGATTCGATCGGCTTGCGCGAGATCAGTTGCTTCAGGTCGCCCATCCAGTCGTCCGGCGTGCTCTGCTGGAGGTAGGCGCCGGTCTGTTCGAGCGCACCGGCCGCCTTCGTCGCGGCGCTGGCGACGGGATGGTCGGGTTCGAGCGTCTGCGTCTTCTCGCGCAGCGAACCTGCCAGATCGGTCAATTTCTCGCCGGCCTGCGTGGACTTCTCGTTCGCGGCCTGTTTCGCCAGATCGCCCTTCTCGCCGACCGTGCCGACGAGTTGATCGGTCTTGCCGGCCACCGTTTCGCGCAGTTGGTCCGTTCTGCCCGTCACCGTCCCCTTCAGCGCGTCGGTCTTCGTTTGCAGGTTCGCCTTCACACTTTCGAGCGTATCCTGCGCCTGGCCGGTGACCGCGCTCAGCTTACCCTGTGCCTGCCCCTGGGCATCGGCCATCTTTGTTTGGGCCTGGTCTTTCAGATCGCCCATTGTATCGCTCGCCGCGTCTTTGAGATCTCCGGCCTTTTCCTGCGCCTGATTTTTCAGGTCGCCCGCTTTGTCCTGCATGCCGCCCTTTGCGTCATCGGCCTTTTGTTGCGGCTGGGTCGCGGGGCCATGCCCCGGTGTCGGAACATCCTGGCCCTGCGGCATTCTCACCGTCCCGTGGTCCTGCGTGCCGCCGATGGCGCCTTTGCTCGCCTCCGCGGCCCTATCAATGGCGCCAGCCCGCGACGGGCTGACGGTCATGTCGTGATGCCCGCCGGTCTCCGCGCTCGATGGCCGCGGGGTGTGGCTCTGGGGCGTGCTGCCGGTGCCCTGCGTCGGCGGCATGGCGCCCGTGCTCTGCTGGCCGCCGGTCGCGCCCGCGCCCGGCTTCTGCCCCGGCGTGGACTGCTGGTGGTGCTGCTGCTCCGGCTGCTGCCGCGTCGGCGATGCCGCGTTCTTGTCGGTCTCGTTGGACCGCTTCGGGTTGTTCGTGCTCATCCGTTTCTCCTCTTCGCCGTACGCGGCGCTACCTTCCCCGGCGTACCCGACGCCGGTGCCGAGCGGGTTATCGGTGCGGCCCGGATCGTCCGTCGCGCGCGATGGGTCCGCCATCTTCTCGCGCTGCGCCGCGAGCGCCTCGCGCTCGTGTGTGCCGCCCGCCGCCATCTCGACCGCGTTGTCCCGCGATCCGTGCGGCTTGACATGCTCGGGCGTCGGCGGGACATAGGTCCCCTCGCGACCCTCGTTTCGTCGCTCGACCATCGTGCGTGCCTCCTTATTCTACCGGCGTAACTGTGTGGCGCTGTGGTCGCCACGGCAGATAGTGAGTAAGGTAAGCAACGAACGTGCCATTGCCGCTCTGACGGTAGCAACTTTCATACCGTAGCGATTGCGTAGAGACGTTGTTTCACATGAAAACCCGCCCCGCCGCTGGTACGAGAAAGCGATCACGCCGAGATACAACGGGGTTTATCATTGTCGGGGGCATCCCAATCCCAGCCCGTTCCCTCGGAGGGAAGCGGTGACGCTTCGCAATGCCGTGGCCTTTGTCTGGACGCCCCGCTCTCGCGGCGGCTCGCTCCCCCTTTCCTCGGAGGGAAGGGGGCCGGGGGTGAGGATTCCCCGGATGGCGACACTGCATGCGCCCTGGAGGTACAACAACCGCCCCGACAAATCAATGAGCGGAGGGAGCCTCACGACTCCCCCACGTTCGATCCGTCGTCTATTGCCTATAGACGGCCGGTTACTTCTTCTGCCAGTAGGCGATATTCCACGTCGCCGTGTCCCACGCGGTGTAGTTCGTGTTGATCAGTTCCTTCGCGTGGCCGTTGTTGGAGTAGCGGTCCACGATCGGGATTTGGAAGTAGTTGGTGACGATGACGTCGTTCATCTGCTTCTCGATTGTCGCCCGCTTCTCCGGGTTCAGTTCGGTCAGGAGTTGGGCGGCCAGTTGATCGTACTGATCGCTCTTCCAGCGGCCGGGCGAGCCGTTCTTCCAGCCGTTGGCCTTCTGCGGGATGAACTTGCTCTTGTAGTTATCGAGGAAGGATCCCGCGTCCGGATCGGCGGGGCCGGTCGTGTACATGATGATGTCTTTGCCGTCCGCCCGCTGCGCCGCATCCGGGTTGTCGGGCTGGCCGAAGAAGACACCGGCGTCCGCGTTCTTGATGTCCATCGAGATACCGGCCTGCTGGAAGGAGACCTTCATGATCTGCTCTTCCTTCTCGCGCACCGGGTTGACGCTGGTCTCGAAGACGACCTTCAACTGCACGCCGTTCTTGGCGCGGATGCCGTCCCCGCCTTTCTTCCAGCCGGCGTCCTCGAGGATCTGGTTCGCCTTCGCCACGTCATAGCCGCATTTGAGCGTCGTGGACTGGAGGGCGGCAGGGATACCAAGCAGGACGTTGCACGTCGGCTTCCCGGCGGCATAGAGGCTCTTGGTGATGTTGTCCCGGTCCACGAGCCACGAGATCGCCTCGCGCACCTTCGGATCGGTCAGGAAGGGATGCGGCGCCTTGAGCGAGGATTTCTCCCCGTCCA
>JAICIL010000032.1 GCA_025924435.1 Chloroflexia bacterium
ATCTTTCGCAGGCTGGAAAGCCCGCGCTACCAAGAGAACACACGAAAAACGCCCCCGCGCGGGGGGCGTTTTCGTCTGCGCGGTATCGTGGTTAGTTCAGGTGGCCCTGAATCTTCTCCATCAGCTTGTTCTTCGGCTGGAAGCCGATGATTGTCTCGACCGGCTTGCCGCCCTTGTAGAGCATGAGCGTCGGGATGCTCATGATGCCGAGATTGCCGGCGATCTGCTGGTTCTCGTCCACGTTGACTTTGACAATGGTGATCTTCTCGCCCAGTTCGTCGCTGATCTGATCGAGGATCGGCGCAACCATTCGGCACGGACCACACCAGGGCGCCCAGAAGTCCACGAGCACCGGGCCGCTCGCGTTCTCTACCTGCTCCGTGAAGTTCGCGTCCGTCACCGCTACTGGATGTGCCATTGACTCTGCTCCTTTTTCTTGCAATGCCGCCGCGATCGTCCGCTGGCCGCAGTCTACACCGGAAATCACTTCGGTGCATCACTCTCTAACGCACATCGGTGTCGCCCTATTCCGGTCGCGTCGCTACGGATACTGGGCACGAACGCCCGTTCGTCGTGTGTTACACTGCATCGGTGTGCCGGTAGGGACAGAAGGAGAGTCTGTGACCTTGCGCGTTGGATTCGATGGTGCGATGCTCCGCGCCCCGCATACGGGGAGCGGCCAGTACAGCGCCGCGCTGCTCGCGGCCTTGCGCGAACTCTCGGAGATCGAAGTTACGCTGCTCAGCCCCACGCCGCTGCCGACCGAACCGGGTGCGATCATCGCTCCGCCGCCGCGCGTTCTCGCGAGTGCGCGCGCGCGGAAGGTCTGGTGGGAGCAGATCGGCATCGGCCGCGCCGCGCGGCGGGCGGGCGTCGCTGTCGTGCATATCCCATATTTCGCCGCGCCGCTCCGTCAGGCGATCCCGCACGTCGTCACCGTCCACGATGTCATCCCGCTGCTCATGCCGATCTATGCGGGCGGGCGGGCGATGTGGGCGTACCTGCGCCTCGTCTCCGCCGGGACGCGCCGCGCCGCGCAGGTGATCGCGGACAGCGAATGCTCGCGACGCGACGCGATCCGCGCCTTGTCCCTTGCCGACGAACGGGTGACGACGATCCCGCTGGCGGTCGGCGCGGCTTTCGGGGCGGCGCGCGACGAGGCGTTGATCGCGCGCCTCCGCGATCGGTACGGGTTGCGCGGCAGGCGCGTGCTATTCAATGTCGCGGGCCTCGATGTGCGGAAGAATGTCGCCACGCTGCTCCGGGCGTTCGCCCGTGTCGCCGCCGAAATGGGCGACGATGTCCGCCTCGTGGTCGGTGGCAAGGCGCACGGTAATGCCGCGCTCTATCCCGATCCCGTGCCCTTGGCGCGCGACCTCGGCATCGCCGATCGCGTCCTCTTCGCCGGTGCGATCGGCGATGAAGAGAAATTGGCGCTCTATCAACTCTCGGACTGCTACGTCGCGCCGAGCATCTATGAAGGGTTCGGGCTGACGCCGCTGGAGGCGATGGCGTGCGGGGCGCCAGTCGTCGCGGCGGACGCGAGTTGCACGCCCGAAGTGGTCGGCGAGGCCGGGTTGCTGGTCGCGCCGCGGGATGTGGCGGGGTTCGCGGCCGCGATCGTCCGTGTCCTCACCGATGACGCGCTCGCGCGGGAGATGCGCGCGCAAGGGTTTGCGCGCGCCCGGCAGTTCAGCTGGGAGCGCGCGGCGATCGCGACGCGCGCCGTCTATCAGCGCGCTGGCATGGCGACGAGACCGGGGATGGCGCAGGCGTCGGGCGAGCAGCCGGTGGAGATTGCCCGATGAAGATCGCGCTCCTCTCCAAGGCGATGGTGGTCGGGCCGTACCAGAAGAAAGCGGAAGAACTCGCGGAACTGCCCGGCGTGGAACTGACGGTGATCGTGCCGCCCGCCTGGGTCGAGCCGCGCGTCGGCGTGCAGAAACTCGACGCGCAATTTACCCAGGGATACGACATGGTCGTCACCGAGATGCGCTTCAACGGCCATTTCCACTATCACTACTACCCGGCAATCGGCAAGATCATCCGCGACCTCAAGCCGGACATCTTCCACATTGACGAGGAGCCGTACAACTACGCGACCTACCACGCGATGAAGGCGGGCCAGCGCGCGGGCGCGCGAACCTGCTTCTTCACGTACCAGAACATCATGAAACGCTACCCCTTCCCGTTCTCGTCGTTCGAGAAATCCGTCTATGCGGGCGCGGATGTCGCCGTCGCGGCCAATCAGGCGGCGCTCGAGGTGGTCCGGGCGAAGGGGTTCACGAAGCCGTCGCTCGTCATCCCGCAGTTCGGCGTGGACCCCGCGCTCTATCAGCCGGGGCCGCCGCAGGCGCGACCGGCGAACCGCCCGCCGACGGTCGGATACATCGGGCGGCTCGTCGAGGAGAAAGGGGTGCAGGTTCTCCTCGATGCCGTCGCCCTGCTGCGGCAGCCGTACCGCCTCGAAATCATCGGCTCCGGCTACTACCGGACGGAGTTGGAGGTGCAGGCGGCGCGGCTCGGCATCCGCGACCGCATCTTCTTCCGCAACTCCGTGCCGTCGCGCGATGTGCCGAGCGTCCTGAGCAAGATTGACATGCTCGTCGTCCCCTCGCTGACGCGGTCGAATTGGAAAGAGCAGTTCGGGCGGGTGATCATCGAGGCGATGGCGTGCGAGGTGCCGGTGATCGGGTCCGACTCCGGCGAGATCCCGAATGTGATCGGCGACGCCGGGGTTATCGTGCCGGAGGGCGATGCCGAGACGCTGGCGTTGCGCATCTGGGAGTTGGTGGAGGACCGCGTGCGCCGCCTCGAACTCGCCGCGCGCGGGCGGCAGCGCGTCTTGCGCTATTTCACGCAGCAGCAGGTCGCGCTGCGCTACTATCAACTCTATCAGGCGATGGCGTACGGCAACGTCCCGTACGAGCCTGCGCCGCCCCCGCCGGTCTTCGTCGCGCCGACCGGCTATCAATCCCTTCCCGGCCCCGCGCCGTATCGGGGGCCGGATGTTGCCACCGGGCGGTATCCCGCTGGCGCGGCGGCATCCGGCCCCACGACCGCGCCGCCACGCACGAAGGTACGGCCCGCGCCGAGCGCACCGCCACCCGAACCGGCCGCCCGCGAAGATGAGCCAGCCTATCCCCCCGGCTATGGCGACGCCCCGGCAACACCTCCGCCGGAGCGCGAGCAATTCGCCTGGCCGACCCCCGAACCCGCCCCGGAACCCGCGACGCCATCGGTGCCCGATTGGTGGCCGTCGTCGTCGTTGCGTCCGCCGAAACCGCCCGAGCAGCCGTGGTGGTTGACCGACGACCGCGACGACGATGAGCAGTCATCCGACCGCCGGGCGCGGTGACGCAGAGATAAAACCGCCAAGACGCCAAGGATGCCAAGAAAAAGAGAGCGGTAAAATGACCCTCGATTCCCCTTCTGCGTTTCCTCTTGGCGTCCTCGGCGTCTTGGCGGTTCGTGTTGAAGGCGTTATGGCACCGCCGCCGCCGGATAGGAGCCGAAAATCGTCACGGTGTCCGCGCGCGCGCGCAGCCGTTCGAGCGCCCCGGCGACGACCGGGTCCTCGCGATGCCCCTCGAACTCGATCAGGAAGTAATACTCGCCCATCGTCACCTTCTGCGGGCGGCTCTCGATGTGGATCAACTGAATCTGGCTCTGCGCCAGTTCCGCGAGGCAGGCTTGGAGCGAGCCGGGGACATTGCGCTGCGTCGTGAAGACGAGGCTCGTCTTGTCGTGCCCGGTGGGCGGGTGGTCGGTGTGCGCGACGACGATAAAGCGCGTGAAATTGCGCTTCTCGTCCTGAATATCGGACGCGAGCGCCGCCGCGCCGAACAGTTCGCCCGCACGCTGCGTGCCGATCGCCGCCTGATCGAGCGCCTCGTCCCGCATCACCTGCTCGACCGCGCCCGCCGTGGAGAGGGCCGCGACCGTCGAGACACCGGGCAGCAGGCGGTCGAGGAAGCGCCGACACTGCCCCAGCGCCTGCGGGTGGGAGATGACGCGCCGGATGCCGGTGATGTCGCTGCCGGGTCTGCCCCAGAGGAAATGCCGCACGGGGAGGATCGCTTCGCCCCGGATGCGAAGCGGCGCCTCGTGGATGAGGATGTCGAGCGTGGCGCTCACCGCCCCCTCCAGCGAGTTCTCGAACGGGAGCATCCCTTCCGTCGCCACGCCGGTCTCGACTGCTTGCGCGACCGCCGGGAAACTGGGGAAGGGGATCGCCTGGAACGCGCCACCCTGCCCGCTCGCGTAGCGCGTCGCGACCTCCTCGCTGAACGTCCCCATCGGCCCGAGATACGCGATCCGCCGCATCGCCTCGCTCATCAAACGCTCCCCACTCCTTGTGCAAGACACCAAGTCACTTGCCATGCACTTGGCGTTTTCCGCAAATTCCGCCAAGAACGGAAAAAACCAGCGGATCGCCGTTGACAAGACGGCCCGCAGGTGGTACACTTTGCCCAATTCACGGTGTATGTACAGTTTGCAAGCCTCATGCGAGAGATGTACTCGAACTGTAGTATAACCGAGAACTGGCGATGGAACGGTATCGGCAGACGTGGCGCCCGTCACGGTAGGGACATGGCAATGCTTCCACCACATTGCGCCTGAATCATATCGCACAGTGTACACGGCCCGAACGTGGAATGAACCTGCTCTAAAGTTATCAATTGGTGCGGAAGTATGGTGGCACGCCCTATGCGATTCCGTTGACATAACGCCGCTGTTTGGCGTGTCTCATTGCAACATTTCGGACGCCACCTGCTGCTTGGGTGGGTATCGCCGGTGGATACTCCGCACCCTCGGAAAGGCATGCCCGCATGGACCTCCTCGAGCGTTTAGAAGCCTATCGTTTGGAAGAGCGCAAACTCGCCTGGACCGGGACGTTCTCCGACTATTTCGCCATGGTCTCGAAGCAGCCGTCCACCGCGCGGCTCTCGCATGCGCGGATTTACCACATGATTCTCGATGCCGGTACGACGCCGAACAGCGATGGCACCACCCATTACAATTTCTTCGACGACGAGATTTACGGCGTGGACCACACGCTCCAGCAGATCGTCGAGTATTTCCGGTCGGCGGCGTCGCGGCTGGAAGTGCGCAAGCGCATTCTGCTCCTGATGGGGCCGGTCGGCGGCGGCAAGAGTTCGATCGTCAGCCTTATCAAGCGCGGCCTGGAGAAGTATTCGCGCACCGATGATGGCGCGGTCTACGCGATCAAGGGCTGCCCGATGCACGAGGAGCCGCTGCACCTCGTGCCCGATACGCTCCGTGCGGACATCGAGCGGGAGTACGGCATCTACATCGAGGGCGATCTCTGCCCGCGCTGCCGGTACGAGCTGGAGCACACCTACGGTGGCCGGGCCGAGGATGTCGCGATCGAGCGCATCGCCTTCTCGGAGAAGGAACGCGTCGGCATCGGCACGTTCACACCCTCCGATCCCAAATCGCAGGATATTTCCGAACTCGTCGGCGGCATTGACTTCAGCACCATCGCGGAGGTCGGCGTGGAGAGCGACCCGCGCGCCTATCGCTTCGACGGCGAACTGAACATCGCCAACCGCGGGGTGATGGAGTTCGTCGAGATGCTCAAGACGGACGAGAAATTCCTCTATGTCCTCCTCACGCTGTCGCAGGAGCAGAATATCAAGACGGGCCGCTTCTCGATGATCTACGCGGACGAAGTCGTCGTCTCGCACACGAACGAGCACGAATATCAGGCGTTCGTCGGCAACCGGCGTTCGGAAGCGTTGCAGGATCGCATCATCCTCGTCAAAGTTCCCTACAACCTGCGCGTCTCCGACGAGGTGAAGATCTACAAGAAATTGCTGAAGCAGAGCACGATCGCCAACGTGCACATCGCGCCGTACACCCTGGAAACCGCCGCGACCTTCGCCGTCCTGACGCGGCTTGAGCCGTCGAAGAAGGCGGGGATGAGCCTCCTGAAGAAACTGAAACTCTACGACGGCCAGGCGGTGGACGGCTATCAGGAGAAAGACGCCCGCGAGTTGCAGGAGGAGGCGGAGCGCGAGGGGATGGACGGCATCTCGCCGCGCTATGTTATCAATCGCATTTCGGGGGCGCTCGCCCGCGAGGGGACATCGTATATCACGCCGATTGACACCCTCCGATCGCTCCGGGATGGCCTCGACCAGCACACGAGCGTCACGAAGGAGCAGCGGGAGCACTATCTGAACCTGATCAGCGACGCGCGCAAGGAGTACGACGAAATCGCCAAGCGCGAGGTGCAGCGCGCCTTCGTCTATTCCTTCGAGGAGAGCGCCAAGACGCTCTTCAACAACTACCTCGACAATGTGGAGGCGTTCTGCAACAAGACGAAAGTGATTGATCCGATCACCGACGAAGAGGGGGAACCGGACGAGCGATTGATGCGTTCAATTGAAGAGCAGATCGGCGTCACCGAGAACGCGAAGCGCGCCTTCCGCGAGGAAATCCTCATCCGCATCTCGTCGCTGGCGCGGCGCGGCGTGACCTTCGATTACGCGTCGCACGACCGGCTCCGCGAGGCGATCGAGAAGAAACTGTTCACGGACCTGCGCGATGTCGTCAAGATCACGACGAGCACGAAGACGCCCGATGCCGAGCAATTGAAGCGGATTAATCAGGTCGTGGATCGCCTCGTCAGCGAGCAAGGCTACAGCACCGATTCCGCGAACGAACTCTTGAAGTATGTGGGCGCGCTCTTGAACAGGTAAAAGTACTGAGGACTGAGGACCGAGTGGGAGATCCGGTTCTTAGGTCCTCAGTCCTCGGCACCTTCTTGGAGGAAATCATCAGTGAACGGTACATCCCACTCAGTCCTCAGTCCTCAGTCCTCAGTCCTCCCCCCGCCGCCCAGCCTCTCGCAGAACGACTGGTCGCTGCATCGCAAGGGGCCGATAGACCAGGCACGCCATAATGAGAAAATCAAAGATGCGGTGCGCAAGAATCTGGCGGACATCGTCTCGGAACAGAGCATTCTGACGACCGACGGCCGCAAGATCATCAAGGTGCCGATCCGCTCCCTCGAAGAATATCGCTTCCGCTTCGGCGACGAGGGGCAGCAGGGTGTCGGCCAGGGCCAGGGCGACACGCAGGTCGGCGACGTGCTCCAGAAGGGCGGCAACCAGCAGGGGCCGGGCAAGGGCCAGGGCGCCGGTGAGGAACCGGGCATTGACTATTACGAGGCCGAATTCACCCTCGACGAACTGACCGCGCTCATCTTCGAGGATCTCGGCCTGCCGAACCTCGAGGAGAAGAAACTGCAATCCGTCGCCTCCCCGACGATCCGCTTCAACGACATCCGCCGCAAGGGGGCGCTCGCCAACCTCGACAAGCGGCAGACGCTGAAACAGAACCTGCGCCGGAACGCGATGCTCGGCAACCCGCACGTCGGCGATTTCAAGCCCGAGGATCTGCGCTTCAAGACATGGGAGGAGACCTTCGACCGGCGGGCGGCGGCGGTTGTGCTGGCGATGATGGACGTTTCGGGCAGCATGGGGTCGTTCGAGAAGTACATCGCGCGCTCCTTCTACTACTGGATGCTCGCCTTCCTGCGCACCAAGTACGACAACGTGGAGATCGTCTTCATCGCGCATCATACGGAAGCGAAAGAGGTGACGGAGGAGGAGTTCTTCACGCGCGGCGAGTCCGGCGGCACGAAAGTCTCCTCCGCGTACCAACTGGCGCTCGAACTGGCCGAGACGCGCTACCGACCGGAAGACTGGAACCTCTATCCGTTCCACTTCTCCGACGGCGACAACTGGCCGTCCGACAACGCGCTCTGCAAAGAGTTGGTCTCCCAACTGCTCGAAATGTCGGCGCTCTTCGGCTACGGCGAAATCCGCCAGGGGCGGTACGCGTACCACAGCACGCTGATGAGCACGTTCGAGCAGATCAGCCATCCGAAACTGATGCCGCTCGTGATCGGCGCGAAGACCGATGTCTATCCGGCGCTGCGGAAATTCTTCGGCCCGCAGACGCCCGCGACGCCGGATTTGCCCGCCGCCGCGCTGGCGTCGTAAGGGGCGATGCAATGAGCCTCGCAACCTCCGCGACCCGGATCGCCACGCGCGACGAACTCGCCGACGCCTGCGAGCGCATCTGGGATGTGGCGTGGGCGATGGGCCTGCGCCCCTTCCCGATGCATTACGAGATCGTGCCCTCTTCCATCCTGTACGAATTTGGCGCGTACGGCCTGCCGGGCCGCTTCTCCCACTGGACGCACGGCAAGGCGTACCACCAGATGAAGACGATGTACGACTACGGCCTCTCGAAGATCTACGAACTCGTCATCAACACGAATCCCTGCTACGCCTTCCTGCTCGACACGAACGGCTTCGTGCAGAACAAGATGATCATCGCGCATGTGCTGGCGCACTCGGATTACTTCGCGAACAACGCCTACTACGCGCGCACCTCGCGCCACATGCTGGAAACAGTCTCGGTGAACGCCGGCCGCCTGCGCCAGTACGAGTACGAGCACGGCAAGGAGGCGGTGGAGTCCGTCCTCGATGCCGTGCTCGCCATTCAGGAGCATGTCGAGGCGGGCGTGGATACGTACAAACGCCGCCCGCTCTACAACGATGATGGGCGACCGGAGCCGGCGCGGCGGTCGGATCGGAAGAAAGAGGGGCCGTATGACGACATCTGGAAGCGGGACGAACCCGACCCGCTGATCCCGATTGCGGGGCGGCCAACCGGCGACCCGGCGCGCGATCTGCTCCTCTTCATCAGCGAGCACGCGCCCGCATTGGAGGAGTGGCAGCGGGACATCGTGCAGATCATCCGCGCGGAGATGCTCTATTTCCTGCCGCAGATGCAGACGAAAATCTGCAACGAGGGCTGGGCGTCGTACTGGCACGTCCGCATCATGCGCGAACTCGACCTCACCGATGATGAGGTGATCGCCTTCGCGGACCTGCACGCCGGCGTCTTGCAGCCCTCGCCCAAGCGCATCAACCCCTATTTCCTCGGCTACAAGCTCCTTGAAGACATCGAGCGGCGCTTTTCCGATGGCGGCAAGGACATGGACGGCGCGCGGGCAAAACTCTTCGAGGTGCGGGAGATCGAGAATGATGCTTCGCTGCTGCGCAACTACCTGACGCGCGAACTCTGCGACGATCTCGATCTCTACGTCTACGGGCAGGAAGGCGACGATATCGTCGTCACCGACAAGGATTGGGAGAAAGTCCGCGACATGCTCGTCGGCGAATTGACGACGCACGGCAAGCCGCTGATCGTCGCCGACGACGGCGATTATCGGGGCAACCGCGAGTTGTATCTGCGCCACTCGTGGGAAGGGCGCGATCTCGACCTGGGGTACGCCGAGCGCGTGCTCGAATACGTCGGCAAACTCTGGGGCCGCACCGTCCATCTGGAGACGAACAACGGCGGCAATCAGGCCGTCCTCTCGTGGGATGCGCAAGACGGCCACCGCCGCAAGACGTGATAGGTTTTCCGATAGACATGGGCCTGATGCCTGCGTAGGGGCGATTCCGTGAATCGCCCTCCCCGGAGCATCCATGCCTCTTCCGGGCCATCCTGCCGCCGCAACAGGGCGATTCACGAATCGCCCCTACGGAACGGATGAAGAGACTATTTACGCTCCGCGTGCGTCCCGCGCCGCCTGCCACATCACATCGAGCGGCGCGGCGCGACCCGTCCACGCCTCCCAGGCGAGCGCGCCCTGATGAACGAGCATGCCGAGGCCGCCCACGGCGCGCAGGCCCCGCCGCTGCGCGGCGCGCAGGAGTGCGGTGGGGCGGTAGATGAGATCGTAGACGGCCGCCGTCGGCGGCAGGAGGTCGAGCGTATCGGCGGCGATGGGTGTCTCATCGCCGTGCAATCCCGCCGAGGTGGCATTGATAAGCAGCGCGGTATCGGGCAGCAACGCGGCGAGGTCGCGGCGTGCGATGCCTGTCGCGGTCGCAATCGCCGGATATTGGCGCCGAATGGCCGAGGCGCGCTCCGGCGTGCGGTTCGCGATCACGAGCCGTCCGACGCCCATCCCCGCGAGCGCAGCGGCGACGCCGCGCGCCGCGCCGCCCGCGCCGAGCAGCACGATTTGGCGACCCTCAATCGCGATGCCTTGCGCGCGCAGATCCGCCGCGAAACCGGGCACGTCGGTGTTCAGCCCCGTCAGCCTCCCGTCATCGTTGACGATGGTATTGACCGCGCCGAGCGCGCGGGCCTCGTCACTGAGCGCATCGAGGAAGGGCAGGACGTCCTGCTTGTACGGCACGGTGACATTCGCGCCATAGACATCGCGCGCGCGCAGGGCAGCGACGGTGGCAGCGAGGTCTCCCGGCAGCACATCCGCGAGGTTATACGTCGCGTCTATGCCGGCGGCGCGGAAGGCGGCATTATGGAAGACCGGCGAGAGGCTATGGCCGAGCGGGTGGCCGATCAAGAACGCGCGTTTCGGCCCCGTCATCGCCATCACGGCGTCAGGTACTTGCGCTTGTTCGCTTCCTGCTCGGCGTCCGTCTTCGCGAAGGCGTGCGTGCCCGAACCGTCGTTCTTCGCGACGAAGAAGAGGAAGTCGGTGCTCGACGGGGTGAGCGCCGCGATGATGGACTTCAGGCTGGGGCTACAGATCGGCGTCGGCGGCAGCGCGCCCGTCTTGTTCGACGGGTTCGGGTAGGTGTTGTAGGCGTTATCGGTGTTCAGGTCGTTCTGCGTCAGGTCCTTCTTCCACCACTGCGCCTCATTGCCGACGGCGTACTGCACGGTCGGGTCGGCCTGGAGCGGCAGCGCGACGGGCTTGGTCTTCAAACGATTGTAGTAGACCGAGGCGATGTCCGCGCGGTCGGTGTCAGAACCCGCCTCGCGCTCGACGATCGAGGCGATGATGAGCGCCTGGTACGCATTCAGACCGTTCGGCCCGGAGCCACGCACCGGCGCGGGCTGCGTATCGAGCGCCGTCTTCCAGCGCGTCTGGAAATTATCGAGCATGGATTTGATCACCGTATTCGCGTCCGCGTCCAGGGTGAACTTGTACGTGTCGGGGAAGAGGAAGCCTTCGAGGCTCGCACCCTGCGGGCGATCCTTGAGGAAGTCGTAGTTCCATGTGCCTGTCTTTGCCGCGTTCAGGAAGTCCGCCGCCGCCGTGCCGAGGCCCGCGTCCCGCAGGATGGCCGGTATCTGCTCCATCCGCACGCCCTCCGGGATGCGCACGCTCACCTCATCGGGTGCGGTGACGACCACCTCGGTGCCCGAAAGACGGTTGACGATCTGGGAGAGCGACATGCCTTTCTGGAGCGTGTAGGTGCCTTCCTGGAAGAGTTTGGCTTTTTGGTTGACGAAGACGTAGAGGCGGAAAATGTTGGCGTCGGAAATCAACCCCTTCGCCTTCAGGTCCTTGCCGATGGAGGCGACGGATTCGTTCTTCTGGATGTCCACGTTGATGCTCTGCCCGGTCGGCTTCGCGGCGCCGGCCTTGGAATAGTCGTATGCGGCGCGCGCGCCGACGAGCGTCAGCCCCGCGAGTACGACGATTGCGCCGATCTTGATCGCCTGGATGAGAAAGCGCACGACGACGAAACCTCCCACGGACCCGAACTCCCGCGACCGCACGGCGCGGGGATATGATGAGACCACGCCGGGCATCCTAGCAAATTGGCGCATCGCGCGCAAAAAGAGCCTGCCCCGGACACACCATCGTGGATAGGCACGATAGCATCTCGCGGAGCAGGCGATCCGGGCCGACTGGAGTGTACCGGAAGGGAGAGGCACACCCCCGCCGAAATCCGAGTTTGTCGGTAGCGGCGGCGCTGCGACCACGCCACCCGCATCCCCACACCACGCATCATAGCGGGCGTGCCGTCGCGGCACTATGGACAGCGCGACGAAAGATGCGTGCCGTATTCGTGCAACGGTACAACGTGCATAGTGCGCGGGACACGATACACTATGGCCGATGGCATTCCGCGTGTTGTCGCCCAGTGTTGCCGAGAAATTCTGTGCGATTACACAATCGTCTGTCAGGCAGGTGCCCATGATCGCTCCCCCCACGCCCGCGTTTCTCGCGATCCGCGATCTCTGTCGGCGCGACAGCCGCCTGAGTGTCCGACTGCCCGTCGGGGTGGAGCGCGCGACGGTCAGCGACGCGACCGCGGTTGATATCACCTACGCGATGACGATGCGCCCGCTCCCCCCGTTCCTGCGCCCGCTGCATGGCGGCGAGTTGATCCTGATGCCCCGGCGGATTTGGCCCGATGTGGCGGCGTATGCCGGCAATCTGGTGGCGGATTTGGGGCGCAACGGCGTCTCCGCGATTGTCCTCGAACCGGATCATCCGCTGGCGTCGCGCGAGATGCAGGAGAATATCGCCGTCATCGTCGCCGATGTCGCGGTGGACGCCGTACTGGAAAGCCATCTCAACGCGCTGATCCAGACGCGCGGCAGCGACCTCTACCGCCTGACGACCGATCTCGACCGCCGCCTCACCGGCATCAGCGCGCACACGGACGCGCTGCCCGCCCTGCTCGCGACGGCGGCGGAAGTCTCGGCGCGCGGCGCGCTGCTCACCGACACCGCCGGCCTGCCCATCGCGCTCGCGGGCAACGCGACGCCGGGCTACGTGGATGAACTGGCCCGGCAGGCCGCCCGCGCGCACGGTCGCACGCTGATCGTGCAGGCGCCGGACGGCGATGGGCGGCTCGTCACGCCCGTGCGCACCGCCGAGGGCGTGCGGGGGTATCTCTCGCTGACGGCGGGCCGCGCGGCATTCACGGAGACGGACCGGCTGATCGCCGAGCGGACGGCGTACGCCTGCTCGTTCTCCTTGATGCATGTCGGCCCGGCGCCGCCCGCGATCCGGCAACTCGGCCCGACGCCCGCCGAGATGGAGCGGTCGCTCCGCAATCTGCTGCTGGGCAAATTGGAGACGGAATCGGCGGCGCTGGCGGAATGCCGCGCCATCGGCCTCGACCCGCATCGCGGCACCGCCGTGCTGCTCGCCGCGCCGCCGCCGGACGCGGAATCGCTCGGTGTGATCCGCACGGCGCTGGAGGGCGCGGTCGCGGCGTGGCAGCCGCGCGCCTTTGTCATGGAACTCGGCGAGGTGAGCGCGATCGCCGTGCTCTTCCCGGTCGTGGACGGCGAGGCGTCGCGCCGGAAGGTGGTGGAGGCGGGGCGGCGGTTGGCCGAGGAATGCGGCCTGACCGGCGTCGCGGTCGGCATCAGCGACCGGCATGTCGGGTGGCGCGGGATCGCGCAGGGGTTCCGGCAGGCATATTTCGCCTTGCGGCTCGGCGCGACCGCCGCCGTGCCGCAGGCGGTGGTGGACAGCGGCGCGGCGGGCGATCTCGGCATTTATCGCTTGCTCTATCCGCTCTGGCAATCGGACGGCTTGGCCGCGTTCTCGGACGAGGTGCTCGGCGGGTTGCTCGCGTACGATGAGAAGCGGGGCGGCGGCCTCGTTCAGACGCTGGAGGCGTACCTCGATCTCGGCGGCGGGATGCAGGAGATCGCCGATCGCCTCTTCATCCACCGCAACAGCCTCATCTACCGGCTCCGACGGATCGAGGAACTGACCGGGCGCATCCTCGCGGACCCGCACGACCGCCTCTTGCTGCATCTCGCGCTCAAGGTGCGCCAGATGCCGGATGCGCCGCCGGTGCGTGCCGCGCGCTAACGCGGATTTCATTCGTGCAGTGTTGGCAGTGGCGGGCTTCAGCCTGCCGCAGCAACGGGAGGCAGGCTGAAGCCCGCCACCACCGGGAAAACAGGGGAGTGTGATCCTATGGCAGCGACGGAAGCGACGATCAAAGGGAAGGCCGCCACCGACCTCTCGCACAGCGGCAATACGATGACACCGGCCGCTGTGTTGAATCGCGCGCAGGAGGCGAGCGTCGAGTTCGTGGACCTGCAATTCATTGACATCCTCGGCATGGTGAAGAGTGTCACGATTTCGGTGGAGCAGTTGCCCACGGTGATTGCGCGGGGCATGTGGTTCGATGGCTCGTCCATCGAGGGGACGACACGCATCGCGGAGCGGGACATGTATCTGATCCCCGACCTCGCGACCTTCGCGATCGTGCCGTGGACGGAGGCGGGCGGCGTGACGGCCCGCCTGCTCTGCGGCGTGCATCGGCCGGACGGCGAGCCGTTCCTCGGCGATCCTCGCGCCGTCCTGACGCGTCAACTCGAACGGGCGCGCGCGCTCGGCTACACCTACGCCGTCGCGCCGGAGGTCGAATTCTTCCTGCTGCGGCGCGACGGCGAGCGGATTCGCCCGCCGGAGGGGGACAGCGGCGGCTATTTCGATTCCGCCGGTGGGGCGGCGGCGGCGGTGCAGCGCGATGTCGTCCGGCTGATCCGCGAGATGGGCATCCGCACCGAGGCGTACCACCACGAAGTCTCGGTCGGGCAGTACGAGATTGACTTCCCGACGGACGGCGCGCTGCGGACGGCGGATGGCCTGATCACCTTCCGCACGGCGATGAAGGCGGTCGCGGCCCGGCGCGACCTGCACGCGACGTTCATGCCGAAGCCGATTGCCGGCCTCAACGGCTCCGGGTTGCATGTCCATCAGCGGCTCGACGATCTCGATTCGGGCCGGAGCGCCTTCACCGACGAATCCGACCCGTACGGCCTCTCCGAGACCGCGCGGGCGTTCATGGCCGGGCAATTGGCGCACGCGCGCGGGATGTCGGCGGTCCTCTCGCCGCTCGTCAATTCGTATCGCCGCTTCGTGCCGGGGCACGAGGCGCCGGTCTTCCTGATCTGGGCGCGCGTCAATCACGAGGCATTAATCCGCGTCCCGGCGGACACCGGGCCGCAACACGCCGGTCAGATCGAACTGCGTTGCCCCGACCCCGCCGCGAACCCCTACCTCGCCTTCGCGGTGATGCTCGCCGCCGGATTGGACGGCATCGAACGGAACCTCTCGCTCCCCGAACCGTCCGAGGAGAGCCTGTACAGCGTCTCCGACGAAGCGTTGCGTTCCCGCAATGTCGGCATGCTGCCGATGACGCTGGGCGAGGCGATTATCGAGTTGGAACTCGATCCCGTCATCCGGGAGGCGCTCGGCGATCATGTGTACGAGCGCTACGTCTCGGCGTTGCGCCAGCAGTGGTACGACTACCGCAAATGCATCAGCCAGTGGGAGATCGAACACTATCTCGAAGCGTACTAGCGAGGACGAGGGGAAGGGCTGAGGACTGAGGACTGAGGACTGAGTCCCCCGCCGTCGCTGCCCTCGGCGCACCCGGTGTCGCTCGTCTCCCGAACCGTGACCCTCGCCCCTCGCTCTCCGCAACGGCTGCACATGCGACGTTCTCAGCCCTCAGTCCTCAGTCCTCGTTACTCCGTGGAGATGGACGGGTCCACCTGCTGCGATTCCGGCACGATCTTGACGAAATCGGCCACCGGGTTGGCGAGCATGTTGCGGACACGAGCAGCCGCCTCGTCCTGGCCGCTGGCTGCCAGTCGCTCAGCGTAGCGCATCAGCAGGTTCGCGAGCGCGCGCGCATCGCCCTCGGTGAGGTCGGCCATCGCGATCTTTGCGCCCTTCGCCATCCGGCGATCAATCGCCGCGCGATCGAGGCCCATCTGGGGCACGAGATGCTGGTAGACGACCCCGCCCGTCATCCCGGCGCAGAGCCACGGCCCCGGATCGCCGAGGACGACCGCTCGCCCGTTCGTCATGTACTCGAAGGCGAACCCCTTGATGTTCGCGCGCGTCGCGATGCCGCCCCGGCGGTCGTCAATCGGCGCGACGATCTCGCCGCCGATCACGACCTCCGCGCCGGAGAGCCGGATGCCCGCGCGCGAGTCCGCGTTCCCCTGCACGAAGAATGTGCCGCCCTGCGCACCGTACGCGAACGACTTGCCGACGCTGCCGTCCACGCGCGTGCCGTCCCGGTTCGTCCCCTTGAGGATGGCAATCGTGCCGCCGAGCGCGCCCTTGCCGACGCCGTCCTGCGCGCCGCCCTCGACGGTGAGGTCCACGCCGTCCACATTGAAGCAGGCGAAGCCGTTGCCGACGACCGAGCCGTCATCGAACGCGAGCGTCGCGGTCGTCGGGAGATTGTCCGGCCCGTACAGCCGCGCGCGGGTCATCTCGCCCGCCAGCACGGTGCCAACGATGCGGTGATCGGGAAGGACGGTCGGCTCGGAGAGCGCGACGCTTTGGCGCCCGCGCGCCACATGGCTGGCGACCGTCGCGGCGACGTGCTGCGAGCGATCAATCCTGAGGATGCGCAGGGTGCGCTCCGTGCCGATCTCCGCGAGCCATGCCGCCTGCTCCGCCGGGGCGAGCATCCGCGTCAGGTCAACGCGGTCGTGCAGGCGCGTTTGGACGAGCAGGTCCGACCGGCCGACGAGGTCCTGCGTCCGTGCAAAGCCGAGGGCGGCGGTCAGTTCCTTGATCTCCTCGCCGATCGCGCCGAGGAAACGGACAAGATGGTCCACGGCTTCCTCGTAGACGCGCGGCACGAAGTGCTTGACGCCCTTCGCGCGCGCCTCCCCGTCCGTCTCCATCTGCGTGGCGATGCCGACGTGGCAGGTATCCAGTTGGCAGCCCCGGCAGATCGTGCAACCGATGGCGACCATCGGCAGCGTGCCGAAGCCGATCCGGTTCGCGCCGAGCAGCAGCATCCGCACAACATCTGCGCCGGTCCGCATGCCGCCGTCCGCCCAGAGTTCGACCTGCGCGCGCAGCCCGGCGGCGACGAGCGCCCGGTGCGCCTCGACGACGCCGATGTCCGACGGCAGACCGACGTGCTTCAGGGCGTGTGTGCGGGCCGCGCCGGTGCCGCCGTCGTAGCCGGAGAGCGTGATGATGTCCGCGCCGCTCTTGGCGATGCCGACCGCGATGGTGCCGATGCCGGGCACGACCGGCACCTTGACCGAGACGCGCACCCGCGGGTTCGCCGTCTTCAGTTCGTCCACCAGTTGGGCGAGGTCCTCGATCGAGTAGATGTCGTGGTTGTTGGAGGGCGAGATGAGGTCCACGCCCGGCGTCGCGTTGCGCGCCTTCGCGACCTTCTCGGAGACTTTGGAGCCGGGCAGATGGCCGCCCTCACCGGGCTTCGCGCCCTGCCCGATCTTGATTTCGAGGAGGTCGGACGAGTTCGCCAGTTCCGCGTTGACGCCGAAGCGGCCCGACGCGATCTGCTGCCCGCGCCAGCGCGGGTACTTGCCGATCATCTCCTTGATCTCGCCGCCCTCGCCGTTGAGCGAGACGATGTTCAGCCGCATCGCCGCCTCCGGGTACGCCCGGAATGCCGTCTCGCCCTGCGAGCCGAAGGACATGCTGCTGATCGCAATCGGATAGTCGTGCCCGCCGATCCCGGCATCCACGGTCGCGGGGTCAGGTCCGCCCTCACCGGGGAAACGGAAATCGAGCAGGTGGCGCAGGCTGACCGGATTCTCCGCCTCCAGCGCCGTCACCTTCGCGCTGTAGTCGCGATACGATTCCAAACCCGCCGCGACATTGCGGACGCTCTTCCAGACTTTCGGGTAGAAGTGCGCGACGCGCGTCGGCTTCGCCGCGACCGTGCCCGCCGCGATCAGGACACGCTCCGCCGCCACCGCCTCCAACCGCTCCCACGTCAGGCCGCCCGTCGCGCTGCCGCCGTAGTTCTCCGCGCCGAACATGCGGGCGACCTCGACGTGCAAGCCGATGGAGGCGAAGAGGCGGCTGTAGCCGCGCACCTCGTGGATGCCGATGGTGCTGATGACCTTCTCGATCCCCTTCGTGAGCGCAGAGAGGAGATTGGCAAGGCCGTTCGATGACGCGGCTTCGGCGATCTCCCAGAGGAGATACGGGCAGACGCCGTCCGCGCCCATGCCGAGGGTGAGCATCACATCGTGCAGCGTGCGGATGCCCGCCGCGCGCATCACCAGCCCGACGCCGCGCCGCAGGGCATAGCCGTCCGGCCCGCCGGAGGCGCGGCGGAGGGCAGTGTCCACCGCCGAGATCGCCAGCAATGGATCAATCGGGCGATTGCCGTGCGTCAAGGTGCCCTCGTCATCCAGCACGATCAGCGGCGTGCCGCCGCTCGCGGCCGCCACGGCCTCCTCGCCGAGCCGGTGCAGCGCGACGCGGAGCGGTTCGCCCGGCCACTGGGCCATGGCGAGGACGGCGGGCCGCGTGTCGCCCTCGAAGGTCATGAAATCTTCGAGCGTCCACGTCCCCATCCGGTGCGCGACGGCGCGGTGCCGGTGCAAGCGTGCCGCTTCATTGCCGCTACCCGGCCGCATGCCACCGGTGAGCAAGGGCGTGAGCAGTTCGGTGCAGGGGATTTTCCGGTCGTGATCCGCGACGCCAATCGGCGGGCGCGGGCCGAGCACGACGCGGGTCGAGAACTGCTCGATCTCGCGCTCGCGGTCAATCGCGGGGTTCGTGACGACCGCGACGGACTCCTTGAAGTAGTCCGCGAGGTTCTGTCGCTCGCGCGAGAGCGCGGCGAGCGGACCGTCGTAGCCGAGCGACCCGACCCGCTCGTTGCCGCTCTCCGCCATCGCCTCCGTCAACTTCAACTCCTCGCCATCGTACGCCCACGCCGCGATCAGACGAGAGGACTGAGGACTGAGGACTGAGGACTGAGTGCTATTGCTGCCTGCTGCCTGCTGGCTACTGGCTGCTGGCTTCGGACTCTGGCAGACGAGGAAGCGGCGGTAGTTCGTCGCGCCGATGCCGCGTGCTTGCGCGCGGCGCAGCACATCGCGCAGGATGCCGTCGTAGGTCTCGACGTGCGCGCCGACGCCGCGCGTGAGGACAATCGCCATCTTCTCGCCCGGCGCGAGCGGCTTCGGGTCGGCGTCCATCTCGGCGACGGGCACGACGCCCTTCTCGGAGGAGAAGACGACGCGGTCCTTCGCGACGCAGAGCCAGAGCGGGCGGAGGCCGAGGGCGTCCACTGTGCCGACCAATTCGTCGCCCGCGCGGATCGCCATCGCCGCCGGGCCTTGCGCGAATGGCCCCCATGCCTGGCGGAAGTACATCAGCACGTCCGCCATCTCCGCCGGCACGCGCTTAATTTCATTGACGATCGGCGGGAAGATCAGTTCCAGCGCCTCGCGCAGCGAGAGGTCGTAGCGGTGGATCATCCCTTCGAGCGTCCGGTTGACATCCTGCGAGTCGGACGCGCCGGGGACGAGCGGGATGTGCAGCATCTGCGACTCGGTGCGGAGCTTCGCGATCGTGTTGATCTCGCCGTTGTGGCCGAGCAGCGAGAAGGGCTGCACGCGCTCGAAGGCGGTCGTCGTGTTCGTGCTGTAGCGGTTATGGCCGATGCTGATCGCGGAGACGAAATCGGGGTCGCCGAGGTCGGGGTAATACGCGGCAAGCACCTGCGCCGTGCCGCGCACCTTATAGACGACCGAGTCCGCGCTCAATGAGACGGTGAGCGCGGCGGTGCGCGCCTCGATTGCCAGTTGGAGAGCGAAGAGCAGCCGGTCCCGCGCCGCCGTCTCGAGGCGCGGCGTGAGGAAGGCGATCTGCCACGTCGTCGGCTCTTCGCGCCTGCCCAGCCGACCGAGCGCGTCCGACACGACCGCCATCGGCCGGCTGATGAGCAATTCGCCGCCCGACTCGCGGATCACCGCAGCCACGGATGCCATGATGCGTTCCGCGTGCTCCCGATCGGCGGGCGGCACGAAGAAATGGCCGACCGCGAAACGCGCGTCGTCCGCCAGCGACGGATTGCGACCAAACGCCGCGAGCGCGCGCGCCCAGAGCGCGCGCGGGATGTCGGTGAGGATGCCGCAGCCGTCGCCCTCGCCGTCAATCTCGCCGGAGCGGTGGTGCATCGTCGCGAGCGCGTGCAGGACGCGCGTCACATTCTCGCGCGTCGGCGCGCCGTGCCGTTCCACCATCGCCACGAGGCCGCAGGCATCGTGCTCGATGGGGCCGACGTACGCGCCGACATCTATGAGCGGATCGAGGACCGAGGACTGAGGACTGAGGACTGAGTGATTCTGCCCACTACCGATTGCCCACCGCGTACCGCTCACTGCTTGCTCCCTCCCGAAGATCGGCCATCGTTCGGTGCAGGGACGCCGGGCGCTTAACGCAAACAGCCCCCGTCCCCGCTGAGGGACGAGAGCCGGACATC
The DNA here is from genome assembly GCA_025924435.1 of Chloroflexia bacterium. The sequence goes on from JAICIL010000032.1 coordinate 20,082, forward strand.
GGTCCATTCTCCCGCGGTACCACCCTCGTTGCCGCGCGTCTATCCCGCGCGACCACTTCGTAGCTGGAGGACGCGCAACGTGGCAGCCATCCACCGGCGCGATGCACGCGCACGCCGAGCGGCATGCGTCCCTCCGTGCATCGTCGCCATCCGCTCCTGGGCTGCTTTCGGCGGGTCGTGCCCCGATTCCGGCCTTCCACCGTTCGCCGGATCGCTGGCGGGGAATCCCACCTACTCGTCCCACTCAACGCGGGTTGCGTCGTTGTGTGCCGCCTCCGCACGCGTGTGTGAAAACGGTAACGATGGAATATCACCGACCGGTGATCGAAGTCAATCCGTTTCGCGGAAGTCCGTACGCCTGCCTAGCGCGACAACCGCCTGCTTGGGCGCTTGCACAGGCGAGGCCGGGGGAGGGAACCTCACCCCCCGATCCCCCTCTCCTTTGCCATGAGGCAAAGGAGAGGGGGAAGGATACGGGGAGAGCCGGGTATTCGGGGGAATGCCACAGCACGTTACATGAGGCACCCCTCTCCATCGCGAAGGAGAGGGGCCGGGGGTGAGGTTCTTAGAAGCGGTTCCAGAGATACTGGTTCGTCACCTCGTGGTGGAACTGGATCTCCGCCGGTTTGATCAGCGTGCCGAGCCTGCGCGGGCAGCGGTCAGCGGCGGCCTGCTTCAGATCGGCGTACTTGTCGCGCACATCCTCACCGAGGGCATCGGCGGCGAAGTTGCTGCCGCGCAGCGCCTCGATCGCGTCGTAGATGTTGTCGGGCAGGATCGCCGCCCGCGTGCGGACGTTTGGGGCCGTCGGCCCCACCAGGCCGGTCCGCAGGAGGGCGTAGATCGCCAGGTAGGGGTTCGCGTCGGGGGCGATCGAGCGCATCTCGATGCGGGCCGAGCGCCTGTTGCCGATCGGGATGCGCACCATCGCGCCGCGGTCAATCGGCGAGGCTTTAATCTGGTTCGGGGCCTCGAAGTGCGGGTCGAGCCGACGATAGGCGTTGACGCTCGAATTGTAGATCAGGCAGAAGTCGAGCGCGCTGGTCAGGAGGCGATCCACGAATTGCCAGGCGAAATCGGACAGGCTCTCCTCGCCCGCCGCGTCGTAGAAGAGGTTGGTCTCCCCCCGGCCGACCGAGATGTTGGCGTGCATCCCGTTGCCGTTCACCCCGGTGACCGGCTTGGGCAGGAAGCTGGCGGTCATGTCGAGCCGGTTCGCCACCTGGCGGCAGATCAGCTTGTAGAGCATCACCTGATCCGCGCCGATCGTCGCCTCCACGTAGCCGTAGTTCATCTCGAACTGCGAGGGGGCGACCTCGGGGTGGTCCTTCTCATTGGCGAAGCCCAGCGCCCGCTGCGCCTCGGCGGCGGTATCAATGAAGGTGCGCAGGGGGTCGCCCGGCAGGGAGTGGTAGTATCCGCTCGTGCTGATGAACTCGAACTGGTCGGTGTCGATGTAGTGCTGCTCCGCGTGCCGCCCGTTGAAGAGGATGCCCTCGGTCTCGTTGGCGACGTAGCAGGTCAGGCCGTCGGCCTCGCGCCGTTTGGCCGTGTAGTTCTTCAGTCGGGCGCGCAGGTCGGAGTGGTAAGGGGTGCCGTCGCGCTCCTGCACCTCGCCGAAGACGAGCACCTTCCCCGGCCCG
>JAICIL010000033.1 GCA_025924435.1 Chloroflexia bacterium
GACCAACGATTCAAGGCAGGCATCATCGTCAGGGAAATCGGCGTTGAACTGGCGAATCGTGTACTTATCCATAGACACATACTAGCATATTTGCTACGTGCTGTCAAGGGATAGTCACCATATGGTTTAGGCCGCTTATTGCTGAATGGAAGTTGATATTTACTTGGAGACGTATCCGCGTGGAGGCGCTCGCATGGTCCCGGCTTGCCCTCGCGCGCGAGCGGCGGGATGGTCGCCGGTCATGCCACCGCAGTCGGGGGTGTCGCGCCGAATACCGTCCGCCGCCGCTGTCCACACTGACAGCATCATCAGTCGCGCGGATTCTTTTACCACGGAAGTTTCAGGAGGCGGGTGTCTAATGATCCCAGCGGCACGCGCCTTTCCGCGTGGGCCGCCATCGGTCGCCGACGGGCTTTCAGTATGGAGTGAAGTGGATGCGCAGGGGGTATCGGCACGCACGCAGCCTGTGGCGACGATCGTCGCCGGGTATCCTGATTCTCCTCGGCGGCTCGCTGTTCGGCTACACGTGCTTCGATTCGACCCCCACGCTGGCTGCCACCCATCCCGCCGGTACTCCGACCCACGTCGCGACGAAGCAGCCGACGACCACGCCGTCACCGTCCGCGACACGGACCGTCGCGTCGCCTTCACCGACGCCCATCCCCACCCCGATCCCGACCGCCACAGCGCTTCCCGCCCCCACCGCGACACCGATTGCCCCGCCGACGCGCGGTATGCCGCCGACGGTTGCCCCCGCGCCGACACGATCCATAGCACCCACGCCGACGCCCGGGCCGACCGGTACTGCGACGAATACACCGACGGCAACGGCGACGATCATACCGACCGCGACGATAGCGCCGACCGCGACGGTGGTACCGACCGCGACAATCGTGCCGACCGCCACCGCAACCCCAACCATGACTCCCACCGCCACGGCAACCGCCGCCCCGACGAACACCCCGACCGCTACCGCCACCGCCACGCCGACCGCCACCGCCACGGCGACGCAAACGCCCGTGCCCGCGGCAACTGTGGCGCAATCGTCCGCGACACCGAGCGCGACAGCGAGCGGGGGCACGGGGCAGAGCGCGGCGGAATCCGCCATGAGCGATACCCCGCCGGGAAACACCATCGTCGCCTCGCAGGCCCGAAAAAGCAGCCCTCCTCCCGCGCGGTTCCGCGTCGCGGATACGACCGGCGCCGCTGGGAGCGCGGCGGGTGCAACGCCGGACGCCGCCACGCCGACCGCCGCTCCGGCGGAGAGTACCGCAGCCCCATCGCGCTCCTGCATGAACGGCGCGGCGGATCAGCCCACACCCGACCCCGCCACGGAAGCGCCCTGCCCGGTCGTAACCGGAAGCGGAGGCGTCGTGACCTCCACGGGGATCGGCCTCCCGACCGACCGCATGCCAACGGCGGCGATCGTCGGCTCTACCGGAAGCGCGCGAGATCCGGTCGGTGGGCGCATGCTGACGGCGGCCGGCGCCGTGGGGTCGGGCGTTGCTACATTGGTGCGCCCGGCGAGCGGTGATGGCGCGGCATCGGCGCTCGGACGCGGCGGGACTGACATTGCGTCGCCGCTCGCCCCGCCACCGCGCGAAGGGTGGGGCAAATTGCCCTTCTCCCCGTCCGCCCCGCTGGTCCTCGGTGCGATGGCGACAATCCTGATCGGCCTCATTCTCCGGCGGCGGGCGGTGCGGCTCGCGGCGGATGCATCGCCGGAATCGGGGTACGCGGAATTTTCCGGCACTTTCATGGGCGTCGTCGGGAGTGCCGTGGCGGAAACGCGCGATGGCGATACGGACCATGCGGCATGGGAGTTGCACGCGCCACCGTCTTCGTAGCGCCGACGCACGACGGGCATCCATCGCCCGTCGCATCGTCGCGCCGGCCGGATCGCGCACCACCGTGCCATAGCTGCGCGAACGGCAACTGACGGAAGCGTCAGCGACCCCCAAGACCTTCTTCACACCCCGTGCCGCCCTGCGTGTTACGATGACCGTACATCGGTACATGGCCTCGTACCATCAGTTCCGCTATCAGATTCCGCGAAACCGGGACAAGGGGTGAATGTGACCGGCCAACCCGATGCCGCGAGCGAGGGAGTGATCGAGATAGACGCGGAACTCTTCGCGAAACTGCTGGTCGTTGCCAGCACGGCGGTCGTCTATCGCGGACTGATGGCGGCCTATCTGGCCGAGCAGGTACGGCTTGTCGAGCAAGGGAAAACCATCGAAGACCTGGTGACCGAGAACTGGCGCCTCTTCGAGGAAGTCACCCGAGCCGAGACGCGGCTCTTCGCCGCCCTGGACGCTCTAGACAACACCCAGCGAGCGGGATGAACCCTTGCACCCCATCGGCAGGGCGCGCGATCTGGCGCTGGCCGCCCCGGGGTTCATTGCCATGCGATCTCCACACATCGCGGTGCGCGAACTACCGGGCAAAGATCGGTCGGCATGCGGTGGCATGCCGACCAAAGTAATCCCGGCGGCTAGGGGGTGGGTCGCCGCCGGGATTGGGTGAGATGTGCGGCGATAGGAGGAAGCGCCATCGCCGCCGGCCAGAGAGGGAAGGGCCTTACCCACGCATCATACCGGCCGAAGATGACAGGTCGGCTGCGTTTTCGATCCGGGTGGCTGACAGAGTTCTCCAATTGCACCGGCGATCCCTCCCGCGCCACCCGGGCATCGCCTTGCATCTCTTTGCATCCACGGAAAGCCCGGCTCTCGCCGATGAAAGCGTGCGACTCTGGCAGCCATCTTGCGACCCGCGAAACCATTAAGCGGCACGCTACGTTAGGACAATAGAAGCCCATCATCACTGCGCATCGCGACGATGTATTCAGTGGAATGCGCCATTATTCTGTACTACGTAATCATTGATGGCGAACTCGCATTCGATCCGGAATGGGGCAAAGGCGATGACGACGCATGTCCTGGTTATTCAAGACGATCCAACGACGAGCAAGCTGCTCGGCTTTCTTCTCCCCGAAAAGGGGTATCAGGTGACGATGCTCGCCGATCCGCGCGCGGTCGTCCCGTTACTGCGCGAGAAGACCATCAATCTCATCCTGCTCGATGTCGCGCTGCCCTATATTGACGGGCTCACGCTCTGCGCCACGATTCGGTCCGAGCATCCGGACATCCCCGTGATCTTCCTCGCCGAGCGTGCCACGGTGCGAGACAAGGTGGCGGGATTCAGCCAGGGGGCCGATGACTATATCGGCAAGCCGTTCGAACCGAACGAACTGCTGGCGCGCATCCGGGCGGTGTTGCACCGCTATCGCTGGGTTGAGCGCAACCGCTCCGGCACCGTGGTCACGGTGGGCGATACCAGCCTCGATCTCGGGAAACTGCAGTTCACCGCACCCGCGCATCGCCCGATCCTCCTGACGCCCACGGAAATGAAACTGCTCGAATGCCTGATGCGCAATGCGAACGCGGTCGTCTCCCGCAAGACGCTCATGGAGCGCACGCACGGCGACCTTTCCGCGGACGGCAGTAACCGAACCGACGTCTATATCCGTCGCTTGCGGAAAAAGATCGAAGCAAATCCCGATAACCCGCGATTCATCCACACGATACGGGGGATGGGGTATGTCTACCGGGACGCCCGGTCGGAGGAAGAGTGCATCGGGTAACGTTCCGCCACCGTGGAAGGATTGACGCGCGCATGCCCCTCAACGGCTCGCCCACATCGCAATGCAACAAGCGACGAGCGGCATGCGACGAACAAGGCTCACCGCACGCGATTCTGGCCGGCGCTGATCCCACCGTCAGGTTTCCTCTCGCTTCCGAGCCATTCCCGACCGCGCGAATGCCGGTCAACCGCGTGGGGAGGGCTCTCGTCGAGCGGAGAATCCGCCGGGGGTTGTGGCGGGATCGCGCGCTACCGCATCGGCGAGGCGGCGAGACGGAATCTAACAATCCGCACGATTTTGTCAGGTCTCAATACGTATTTTCGCTTGTTTCATTCATCGGAATCGCCTATAGTCACATGCATTGGGGTCGCGCGACGATGGTGCATTTACCATCTCATCCCCGCCACTATGCGATGACAGATGAGGGACCACAAATTCGAGAAGGGGTAGTAGGCGCCGTGCACGCCGCGACCGCGCGCGGGCGCTTTGGTAAGGAGGGGTGATGAGCGAACCGACCGTGCGACGCCGAATGCGTTAGTTTCCTGACGCGGGATGCGACGATCCAACACCTGCAATCTGGTCACCTCGGTGTTGGGGAGCAAATGGTGAACCCGGCCTCGCTCGATGGGACGGTGACTGCCGTGGGGATGGCAGGACCGACAGGGCCAAAGGGAGAGGGGATAGAATGAAAGCGCACATCCTCGTCATTGATGACGATCCGCTGCACAGCAAATTGCTCTCGTTCCTGCTCGCGGATGCCGAGTATGAGACGTCGGCGCTGGCCGACCCGCGAGGGCTCGCGGCATTCCTCCGCGAGCACGCCGTTGATCTCATCCTGCTGGAGGCAAAGTTGCCGTATCAGGATGGCCTCTCGCTCTGCGCGCAACTGCGGCGCGAGCACAGCGACACCCCGGTCATCCTCATGAGCGAGCGCGGCACGACGGCCGACTTGGTGCGCGGGTTCAACCAGGGGGCCGACGACTACGTCACCAAGCCATACGAGGCCGCGGAACTGCTCGCGCGGGTCCAGGCCGTCCTCCGGCGCTACCGCCGCGTTGATCGTGCGGTCGTCGGCGCCATGGTGAAGGTGGGAAAGACGAGCCTCGACCTCGGGCGGCTCTCGTTCACCGCCGGATCGGGGCACGCGGTGCTCGTCACGCCCACCGAGATGCGCCTGCTCGAATGCCTGATGCGCAACGCGAACGCGGTGATCCCGCGCGAGAAGCTGATCGAGCAGACATGGGGCTACGACTCGGAGAATGCCGACAACCGCATTGATGTCCACATCCGGCGGCTGCGGCAGAAGATCGAGGCGCATCCGAAGGATCGCAATCTGATCCGGACGGTGCGGGGCGTCGGCTATGCCTTCCATGGCGAGCGGAACGACGAGCGACATTCGGCCTAGCCATCGCTCCCGACCGGGTAGTGGGGCGCGTTATAATCTCTCTCGCGCTCCCCGTGGCCGGTTCGTGTTATACCCGTCATCCCGGTCCCCCGCGCGCAGCACCGCACCGATCCGCGCCAGCAGGACTTCCAGATCAACGGGCTTGCGGATGTAATCATCCGCGCCCTCGGCGAAACCCGCGACGACATTCTGGATGTCGGTCTGGGCGGTGAGGGCGATGATCGGCAGGTTCGGGTCGCGCCGCCGCGCGAGGCGACAGACCTCCAGGCCGTCAATGTCCGGCAGGCCGAGATCGAGGAGCAGGAGATCGGGGTGCCACCGCAAGAGGCATGCGAGCGCCATGCGCCCGCTCGGCACCCGGTCAACGGCGTAGCCGTCATCCGCCAGGGCGGCGGTGGTCGCCGCCGCGAAGAGCGAGTCGTCCTCGACGAAAAGGATCGTCTTCCCGTCCGCACCGCTGGCTGCCATCATCCCGCACTCCTTGATGAGGGCGAACACGAGGAGGTTTGCATACCGAACAGTGTACCACACTCTAAGCGATCAAGAGCGACGGATTTGGCTGGTCTGCTATTCATATACGATACGCGTTTCTGTGGGTTTTTGGATCATGCGCCGGCGAACCCGCCGCGCTCATCTGTCCGACTTTTTCCCGAGTGGCAACCGCACCGTGATCGCGGTTCCCGCCCCTTCCGCGCTCGCGACATCAATCGTGCCCCCGTGTTGCTCGATGATATCGCGCGCGCCCGCCAGCCCTAACCCCGTCCCATTGATCTGCCCCTCCGCATTCGCGGCCCGGTAAAACCACGCAAAGAGATAGGGGAGGTCGTCTGCCGGGATGCCGATGCCCCGATCCTCGATCCGTATCACCGCCCAGGCATCCGCCGTGCCGTCCTCCCGCGCGATCGCCAGCCGCACCGGCCCCCCTTCGGGGCTGTACTTGATCGCATTTCCGAGCAGATTGGCGAGTGTGCGCTCCAGCCGCATGGCATCCCATTCCCCGATCAGTGTCGGCACGGTCGTCTCGATCGTGATGCAGTGCTGCTCGCTCATGCCCTGATACTCCGCCACCGTCGCGCGCGCGAGCGCCACGAGGTCCATCGTTTCTCGTTGGAGGGTCAGCCGTTTCCCGCTCTGCATGCGCGCCAGGTCCACCTGCTCGTCAATCAACCGACCGATCTTGGCGACGGCCGCCGCGATGCGCGCGAGATTCTCGTCCACCTGATCGCGCGCGGCCGCATCGCTTCTGCGTGCCTGACGGCGGGCGAGTTGCGCGAAAATCGCGATCGCGGCCAGCGGGCTTCTGAGATCATGGGAGACACTCGCGAGGACCTGATCGCGCACGCGCGTCGCCTCCTCCGCCTCCCGGCGCGCTTCGTCCGCCTGCATATACGCGTGCGCGGCCCGCTCAAACGCCGCGCGCCGTTGTGCGTCGAGTCCGCTGATCAGGAGCGCCGTCAGCGCGAAGGCGAGGAGGCTGATCGCCGTCCTGCCGGTCGGCAGCCCGAGCGAATACATCGGCGACTCGACGAAGTAATCAATCGCCATGCTGCTCAAGAGCGTGGCGAACAGCCCGGGGCCGAGGCCGCCGAGCCACGCGCTCAACATGACGGCGGCGTAGAAAGGCGCGTGCGTGCCCGGCTCGGTGAAATGGTGGAGCGCGCGCGCGAGCAGGAGCGCGAGCGCAATGAGGGGGATGGGCGCCCCATAGCGGAGGAGCGGCGAGCGCGGCGCCTGCATCGGTCGTCTTTCACCACGGGTCAGATGGAGCGACATAGCACGATCATAGCACGACCGCGCGGAGGGTATTCCTCGCTCACCCGGCACGGGATGTATGCGTTCTCGGGATCAACCTCACCCCCGGCCCCTCTCCACGCGATGGAGAGGGGTGACTCGCGTGTAGTGCCGTGGTGTTCTACAAACATCCTGCTCTCCAGGAGGTCGCTCCCCCTCTCCGCTTGACGGAGAGGGGGCCGGGGAATGAGGGTCCCCGATCATTGCCGCTGCTTTCACTTCGCAACCATCTCCGGCACCGCCGGACGGAGGGATGCGACCGTCGTCGCGAGGCCCTTCTCCAGCGACACCGTGGGCCGCCAGCGGAGCAGTCGCCGCGCCCTGTCGCCCGTGAGGAAAATCTTGAACACCTCGCCGCTCTTCGCCGGGCCGAACAACGGCGGCTGGTGATAGCCGGTGATCGCGGCGAGCGCGGCGAAGATCTCGTTGACGGATGTGCCGCGCCCGCTGCCCAGGTTGATGATCTCCTCGTCGCCGTACCACAACGCGGCGAGATTCGCCGCCGCGATATCCCCGACCGCCACAAAGTCCCGCTCCTGCTCGCCGGTGCCGTTAATCACGACGCGTTCCCCGCGGAGCATCTGCCCCGTAAAGATCGCCACAACGCCCGCCTCACCATGCGGGTCTTGCCGGGGGCCGTAGACATTCGGGTAGCGCAGGACGGTGTAATCGAGATGGTACAGCCGCTGGTAGAGCGCCAGATAATGTTCCGGCGTGTGCTTGGAGATGCCATACGGGCAGAGCGGATCAACGGGATGATCCTCGTCGCAGGGGAGATAGCGCGGCTCGCCGTAGACCGCGCCGCCCGTGGAGATGTAGATGACCTTCCGGACACCGGCATGGCGCGCGCACTCGAGGAGATTCAGCGTGCCGATCACGTTGATGCTCGCATCGCGCAGGGGTTCATCCACCGATACCCGCACGCTCATCTGCGCGCCGTGATGGTTGACGACCTCCGGCCGCTCGGCGGCGAAGACCTCCGCGAGCGCGGGATCGCGGATATCCATTTCGTAGAAGCGCGCCTGGGGATGCAGGTTCTCGCGATGCCCCGTGGAAAGATCATCAACGATCGCGACATCGTGACCATCGGCGATATACGCCTCAACGACATGGCTGGCGATAAAGCCCGCGCCGCCCGTGACAAGAACCTTCACGCGTGCCCCTCTTTCTCAATACGCCCCGCGCCCGCGCACAACGGCGGGAAGTGTCTGCGCGAGCAACCGGATATCGTCCCAAATGCTGTAGTTGCGGATATAGTCCATATCGAGCGTCACGCGCTCGGCATAGGTGAGCATGCTCCGGCCGCGCACTTGCCAGAGGCCCGTCATCCCCGGCTTGACAGTCAGCAGGTTGTGCCGCCAGTTGCCGAACCGCGCCAGTTCTTCCATCGTGATCATCCGCGGCCCGACGAGGCTCATCTCCCCCCGGAGCACATTGAAGAGCTGGGGCAATTCGTCAATGCTCGTCCGCCGCAGGAACGCGCCGATCCGGGTGATGCGGGGGTCGCGCGCCAGTTTGCCGTCGCGCTGCCAGGCCGCGTGGAGCGACGGATTCTCCTGGAGCACCCGCTCCGCGTCCACCATCATCGTCCGGAACTTGAACGCCCCGAACGGCCGCCCGCCCTGCCCGACGACACCGCGCCGGTAGAGGGCCGGCCCCGGCGAATCGAGCCGGACGAGGAGCGCGCAGAGCAGCATCACGGGCGAGAGGGCGAGCAGCGCGCCAATGGCGACGACGCAATCGAGCGTGCGCTTGAGGAAGGCGTCAACGCCGACGATGCGCAGCCGGTTCACCGTGACGAGCGGCACGCCGTTGACATCCGCGACCCGCACACCGGTGGTCAGCACCTCGTACAGCCCCGGCGAGAGCCGCACGGTGACCGGATGCAGCGCGAGCGCGCGGACGATGTTCAGGACATCCGTATGCGTCAACGCCGAGGGGACGAGGATGACATCATCAATCCGGTACGCGTCAATCAGTTCGTTGAGCGCCTCGAGGCGACCGACCACCGCATCCGGCGCGACACCGTCGGACACTGCGGGTGTCATCACGAAGCCGACGAGTTCCATCCCCGAACTCCGCCCGACGACCTGCTCCGCCAGCATCCGCGCCTCTGTCGTCGTGCCGACGATGAGCGTCCGGCGTTGCAATTGACCCCGCGCCCGGATGGCATAGACGATGCGGCGCGCGATGAATCGCTCAAGCCCGACCGCGACGACCACCATCAGCCAGGTGACGAGGAGCCAGCCACGGGAGATGTTCAAGACGCTCGCATCCCAGAGGAAACTGAAGCCGATCACGGCGACGATTCCCATCGTGCATGCCGAGATGATCTTCCCGTATTCCGCCGTGCCGCTGAAGAGCAATTCCGTCTCATAGAGGCGGTAGCACGCGAAGAGCAATATCCAGAGCGGCACGAGCCATACCGCGATCTCGATGTATTTCCCCAGCGACGAGGTCGGCGGCACGTAGAAGAGGCCGGGATTGAGGGGGAAACGGATGGCATAGGCGAGCATCAACCCCCCCGCGACGGCGAGGATGTCCGCGAGGAGCAGGGAGCCGATGAGCGCGTGCTGCTTCGCGCGGGCGGTCGCGATCCGTGTATGGTGGGGTGTGTCCTCGGTCGCCGCCCGGATCTCCGAATGTACGAGTGCTTCCGCCACGTTCGGACCTCAATCCGCGGCCATCGCCGCCATCTGCATTTCCATGGCCCGCCCGCCGCGGGCCGCGCGATAGACTTCCTCGAGTTGCCCGGCGGCGCGTGACCATGTGTGATGCGTCTCAACATAGCGCCGCCCCGCCTGCCCGAGTCGCGCGCCGGCGGCGGGATCCCGCAAAACGTTGAGGAGCGCGCTCGCCATCTCGCCACGCCCGACGGTCAGGACGCCCTCGCCCGCACCGGCGCAGATGGCGGTGACGGCGGGCGGCGTCGCGACGACCGGGAGGGCCATCGCCATCGCCTCCAGCACTTTGTTCGGGTTGCCGACCCCGTAGACGAGCGGCGCGACCGCCACCGAGGCGCGCGCGAGATATGGGCGCATATCCGGCACGCGGCCCGTGACCGTGATGCCGGCGGCGCCGTCGAGGGCGCGGATATCGCGCGGGGGGGTGCTGCCGACGACCATGAAGCGCGCGTCGGGCAGCGCGGCGCGCACCGCCGGCCAGACATGGGCCACGAAGGCGCGCACCGCCGTGTGGTTGGCGTGGTAGGACATTTTGCCGGTGAAGATCACCTCGTGCGGCGCGCGCCGCACCGGCTGCGGCTGGAAATACGCCAAATCAACGCCGTTCGGGATGATCGTGATCGTTGTGTCAGTTTCGGGCCGGAGGTCCCAGAGCGCCGCCGCATCCCGCGCCGATGTCACGACCGTGTGCGAGAAGCGCTGGAGCAACCGCGCCTCGTATCGCCGGGTGCGCGACGAATCAATCGCGCGGATCGCTCGTACATGCGCCTTCTGGGGCGCGCGGGCCATCTCCGCGAGCAGCAGCGAGATGCAATCAACCGCATCCCAGATGACGGGCACGCCGCCCGTCTCGAATGGCGTCGCCGCCCCGCGAAGATGCTCGACATGGATAACATCGAAACGCGCGACGATCCGCTCGACCGCGCGTTTCAGATCGGACGACTGCGCGTATGCGGCCTGGAATGGCTGGTCCGTCGCCCCCGCGCGGATCGCCCGCAGCATGGCGCGCAGCGGCGGATGGGGAACGGGGTGGACGCCCGCGCAGACCTCCCGCAGCGCCGGCACGTCGGCGGCCTCATCCTCGTTCGCGACGAGGCAAACGACCTCGACATGGTGATGCCGCGCGAGGGTGCGGATGAATTCGAATGGCCGGACACGGATGCGCGATGGCACGTACGGGACAACGAAGAGTACTCGCACGGCGTTGGCTCCCACGGAAGACTATTTCTCTGCGATATTCAGTCTAACCCGGTGACCTTACATGAGGCGTGAGCGGCGGCAACGGGGCGCTGACAGCTTCTTCAGCCACGAAATGCGGCGCTCGCCACGGGCGCCTCGGCGGTATGGCGTGGCGCCGTCCCCAGGGCCTGATCCAGCGACGCATAGAGCGCGCGGAGCGTGGCGCCGGTCACGCGCCAGTCGTAGCGCGCCGCCGCGAGGGCGTGCGCCTGGGCGCGCAGGCGCGCACGCAGCGCGGGGTCGGCGAGCAGACGCACGGCGGCATCCGCGAACGCGGCGACATCGTCCGCGATCAGCAGGTGCGTCTCCGGGACGACACGGATTCCCTCCGCACCGACCGTCGTCGTCACGACCGGCAATCCCACCGCCATCGCTTCGAGAATCTTGACGCGCATGCCGCTCCCGGCGCGCGTCGGCACCACCGTCGCCGCCGCCTCGGCGAGTAGCGGGGCGATATCCGGCACGTAGCCGCGCACCTCGATGCCGCGCGCCGGGTCGTGGAGCGCGGCGATATCCGCCGGGGGCCGCGCGCCAACGATGACGAACCGCGCATCGGGTACTGTGGCGCGGATCCGGTCGAAAACCTCCGCCACGAACCAGCGCACCGCGTCCGCGTTCGGCGGGTAGAACATCGTGCCGATGTGGAGCAATACCGGCGCCGTCCCGCGGTTCGGCGGCTCGGCAGGCACCTCGACGCCGATCGGGATGATCTCCCCCCGGAAACGCTTCCGGCTGACGGCGAGCAGCGCCGTTTGATCTTCCACCGTCGTCGTCAGGACAATGTCCGCCGTCTCGCAGATCCGCCCCTCGGCGCGCCGGATGCGGCGCGCCTCCAGGCGGAGCGCGATGCGCCGGAGGATGTTGCGCTCGTGCGCGGCCATCCGGTCGGTGATCGTCCAGACCGCATTGTGGGCGTCGAAGATCACCTGGCCGCCGAACCGCCTGGGGAGATACTGCGCCATATTCAGTTGATCCACATGGACGACATCGAACGGTCGGTCGCTGACGAGGCGGCGCACCATGCGGTGCATCGCGCGCCGCCGATCCCGCGCGAGGATGAAGGATCGCCCGGTCAGCAGGGCATACCCGGCGGCCAGCAGGTCGTGACGCCGCCCGCGACGCAACGGCACAGTATGGACGGTGCACCCGCATTCCGCCGCCAATTCGCGGGCATGCGCGTCATCGGCATCCGAGCGGCTGAACGCGAGGACGGTGACATCGTGCACCGCCGCCAGCGCCCGCACCGAGCCGTAGGTCTTGACTTTCGGCCCGCTGTCCGGCGGGTATGGCAGCACCTGTGCGAGCACAAGGATACGCATCGCATCACTCCTCCGCGATGACATCGGTGGGGCCATTCGGCGATCCCGGCGGGGTACGCTTCGGCGTGCCCATCGAAGCCAGGGAACCGGGCGGATACGCGAAGCCTTTCGCCGTCGGGTTTTTCTTCGGCAGGCCGAATCCGAAGTAGTTGAGCGCTCCCATCACCAAAGAGCGCGGGCCGCGCGCGCGTTTGCCTTTCGATGGGCCGCTCGCGAGTCGGGTGCCGCCGTGCTCATTGAAGACAACGCCCGGCACCGCCGTCCCGCTCGCGACGAGCGTCGCGGTGATCGAACGGAGAGTGCGCGCCCGCGTCCGCGCGGTGACGACGAGGACGGTGTGCGTGAGGTAATGAGCCAGTAAGCGCGCGGTGCGCGTCGCGTCGGTGAGGGCGCCGCCGTCAACGATGAGCACATCCGCATTCGCCTGCGTAAGAATCGCATCGAGCGCCGCCGGAAGGCCCGGCCGGCCCAGCGCGTCGTCCGTGCCGGACAACTCCCCGGCGGGGACGATGAGCAGGTTCGGGATGCCCTGCGGCGTCGCGAAGAGCGCGCGGCCCGCCATCGTCTCGTCGGCGATCACGTCGGCAAATCCCGGCCGCATCGGCACGCCGAAGGCCGCGTGCAAGGTCGGGGAGGCGAGGTTCCCATCAACGAGCACGACCCGCCGCCCCGCCCGTGTGAACGCCTCCGCGAGGCCGACCGCCGTGTACGTGACGCCGGTCTGTCGGCGGGCCGCGATCACGAGCAGCCGGAGGGGGGCTGCGGGTACGGTGTCGAGCAGCGCATTGCGCAAGGCGCTGAATGGCCCCAGCTTCCAACCCTGACGGCGCTGGCGCGGCACGGTCGTCAGGAGCGGTAACTGTGCCTGCCGGGTCACATCCTGGGGCCTGCGCAGCGTGTCGTCGAGGTACTCGATCAGCAGCACGCCGCCGAACGCCAGCCCAAGCCCGAGGATACCGCCCATGCCGATCACGAGCGTGCGCGAGGCGCTCACGGGGGTTGTGGGGATCGCCGCCGGTTCGACGATGGAGAGAAAGTTGGTCGCGCTCGGCTGCGTCTGGATCAGGAGGGTCGAGTAGTTGGTGCGCCAGCCATCCACCTCGGCCTGTAGCTCCTTCGCCCTACTTCGTGCATCGGCGATCTCGGCGGCGCTCGATGATTGGGCGACGTCATCCTCGAATTTCTTGATCTGCGCCTGCGCGTCCGTGATCTTCGCCTGTAGGTCGAGGAGTTGATCTTGTGTGAACTTCGCCTGCTCGGCGGTCTGCGACGCGTCCGGGGTGGGGCTTTGTTTGATCAACGCGGATGCGACGGCGTTGGCGATGTCCGCCGCCCGCCGTGGGTCCGGATCGAGATATGTCACCTCGATGAACTGCGTCCCGGTGATGGCGCGCGCCTGGATACGCGGTGCGATCGCCGCCGCCGTCGTCGGCGGTGAGACCGATTTCGCGGCGGCATCGAGCACCGGGTCGCGCGTGGCAACGTTGGCGTAGAATGAAGTCAGGCGATCGAGCAACGTGAAGGTATTCGCGTCCGGATTGGCTTGCTGCGTGATCCGCCCGACGAGCACCGTCGCGCCGGAGCGATAGTATCGTGGTGTATGGGCGGCGGAACGAATCGCCACGCCGCCGGCGATCGCGGTCGCCAGGATGAGCAACCACCACCACCGGCGCGCCGCCCGCAGGATATTCGCTATCATCAACGACGCTTCGGCCGCGTCCTGTTCGTTCCCTCGTAGATCGGGCATCAGCGTGTCCCCTTGTTCGTCTCACAATCCACGATCATCCACTCCGTTCCGCTGCATCTCGTATGGTCGCCGGGGGCTATCCCAACGGCGCTTCCGCTCGCGATATTCAATAGCGATTGACGCGCCAGAGCCGCGTCACGACGACGATACCGACGAGTCCGGTGACGGCGAGCACTCCCTCGCTGAAGGAGACGATCCCCGGCGGGCGGTCAATGCGGGCGCGATCATCCGGCGCGACGATTCCCGGCGGGAGTGTCGCGGGGGAGACGGCGGCGCGTCGTGGGGCAATGGATGGGGTGGGGACCGCGGTCGGAGCGATTGTCGGCACCGCCCGCGCCGGGACGGGTTGGGCGTCCGCGGTCCCGCTCGTCCACCAGATGCGGTAATTTCCCACCTCAAACAAGTTGTCGCGGACGAAGAATGAGACGACGATGCGATTCCCACCGTCCGTCGCGACACTGGGATATTCGGGGAATCCGTCGCCGTTGTAGAGCATCTGCGGCGCGGACCATGCCCCGTCGCGCAGTTCCAGATGGTACAGGGCAACGTGATCCGGCGAATCAACCTGGCCGACCGCGAAGAGATGGAACCGCCCCGCACCGTCGACCGCGAGGGAGTATCGGTCGAATTGGTGCTTTTCGTAGTAATGCCGCGCGACGATGTTCGGCACTGCGGCGGGGGCGCTCCACTGCGCCCCCCCGGTGTCGGATGTGCTGAATCGCACGACATCTTTGCCCGTCTGGCGCCACACGAGCAAGGCGTGATTATCCTTGCCAAACGCGAAGGTCACCTGCTCGATCGGCACGCCGGCATCCGAGATGGCCTGGATCGGCTGCCATGTCCGGCCGCCGTCGTCCGAGCGTCGCATGCCCCCCTGCGTCGGATCGCCCGCGGCATTGATGTTGTCGTATCCGTCATCCCATACCACCACGACCGTTGTTCCGTTGAGACGAATTTGCGGGCGCGTCGTTCCCCGGAGCGATGAGGGCGATGAGAGCCGGATGGGCGCGGACCAGGTCGCCCCACCGTCGCTGGAACGGCGGTAGAAGAGGCTTTGCCGGAGCGTCGGGTTGCTCCCCTTGGCCACATCAACGGGGCTGTTCTCCGAATAGACGACATGCAGATCGCCCGTCGCGTCCTGTGCGATCGCGGCATAGTAGGCCGTGCCCATGCCGCTGATCCAGTGCGGCTCGGACCAGGCGCCCGCGCTCGCCGCGGCATTAACCGGCGCTTTGATGAACCAGATATGCTCGCTCGAACGATAGAGGACATCGAGCGTGCCGGCGCGATCAACGAGGATGGCGTTGCGGATCGCTTCGCCGCCCTGTGCCAGGCCAATATCCGTCGCGGGCGGGTTGTCCGACGCATCGGAGGCGGCGAAGCGCTGGTACATCAGGTAATCGCGCAAGGTCGGCTGCGCGACGATATCGCCTTGTGCCGGTGTTGTCGGCGCCTGGGCCTGCGACGCATTCCAGATGATGTGCGCCGTCCCCGCCTGATCGAGCGCGATGTCCGGGAACCACGCGGAGAGATTGTTCCCGATCTGCGTTGCCGGCGTCCACGCGGTCGTGGCGGCCGGGGCCTTCGGTTCCGCCGCCCCCGCCACCGAGGTGAGCAGGAGCGCGCCGAGCACGCCGATACCAAGCCCGCACAGCAGCCCCCGATGGACGATCGAACGACGTATCCGGTCCATCAGGCGCCTCGCTCCGCGTCGGTCAATCGCACCCGGTAGATAGTGGTCGCTCCGCTCGTGAACGCCGGGACGTAGCGTGGTGAGAGGCGCGGATCGAACGTACCGAGCGCCCGCTCTTCCGGGCCGACGAAGAGATAGCGCACATCCCACTGTTGCAGGAGGGCCAGGCGGTCGTCCTCCGCCGTGGCGGCGTCGTAGAAGTGGCGAACGGCCTCGTCCTTCTCGTAGTACCGCAGCGTTTGCGCCCAGTGCGCGAGCACCGGGCGGGCGTCGCTCATGCCCGGCACGTACTGCCCGATGGTGAGCGAGGCCAGCACGACGTCGCCGTCGCGCGCGTTCGCATCGAGCCAGCGCAATCCTTCGACATCGCCGTCCGTGAGGCTGTAGGGGGCGGCGGCCCGGTGCAATTCGTCGCCCCGCCAGGCGACGAGATAGAGATTCGTCGGGAGCGCCAGCGCGACCAGACCGACACCGGCGATCGCCGCGAGCGGCCACCGGGCATCCAGCCGGGCGAATGCTCCTCCCGCGCGCGTCGCGCGCGGGAGGAAGACGCGGAGCAGGCCGCGCGCCGCGAGGATTGCCGCCGGAATCTGCCAGCCATTGAGCATCTTGATCTGGTAGGAAGTGGGCAGGTAGACGAGGGCGAAGGAGGCGAGGAACCAAACCGCCACGAGCAGGTCGCCCTCCGGGCCGCGCCAGAGCGCGCGCCGCCCGGCGGGAACGAGCACCGCGATCAGCGCGACGAGGAACACGGGGCCGAGGAGAATCAGGAGATGCGGCGGCGAGGGCGTCCAGATCTGGCCGTTGCCGTACTGCGCGAGCACTCCCCGCCACGTCGCGTCGTGCTGGGTCAGGTACGTGAAATAGAGCGCGGGCGGCGATGAGAAGCCGCCGATAATCGCGATGCCCGCCACCAACCGCCACGGGATCGCCCGCCGCTTCACCGCGACGAGGGCGGCAAATCCGCACAACACGGTATAGACGATCAGCAGGTCGTACGCGTGCGTCAGGCCGAGGAGGAGGCCGAGGGCCGCCGACCCGGCGTACGCGGCCCAACTCCGACGCTCATAGCCGCGCAGCGCGAGGAGAAAGATCCCGATCAGCAGCGAGGACGCGAAGAGCAGATGCGGGAACGCGATCAGCGCGAACAGCGTATTCGGCTCCGCGATGTAGATGTCCAGGGGCGGGACCGGATGGTGGAGCGCGTACTTGAGGATCACCCAGAACCAGCCGAAGCCCCCGCCCAGGGTGGCAAGGAGCCAGGCGAGCCGCCGCTCCCATCCGGGCGCGCAGAACCTCCCGCAGAGCGCCCAGAGCGCGGCGAGGAACCCGCCGCCCGCCACCCAGCGGAATCCCTGGTAGATCGCGGTCGGCGGCGCGTGCAACAACCGGCCGAGATGCCCGAGTGAGAACCAGAGCAGGTTGAAGAAGGCCGCGTGATTCGGCTCCGGCGTCAGCGGGTTGGCGATGAGCAGGCTATTCGAGTGCGCGAACGCGCGCATCCAGGCGAAATATTGCGCGGTATCCGGGACATCGAAGGCGATGCCCATGAACTGCCGCCCGGCCCCCGCGAAGCCGCCGCCGACCAGATACGGGAGCGCGGTCACGGTGAGGACGGTGGCGCCCACCAGCGCCGGGAAGCGCCACGCTGCCCCGCCGGCGAGGCGGACCGATCGGGCGGTCGCATCACGAACGGACATACTGCGCCTCAATCCTCGTTCCTTTCGGCTCTTGCCGCGTCGCCGCGCGCTGCCGCGCGAAACGCCAACCCCCGAGCAGCACCAGACCAGCGATGAGCGGCATGAGGCTCCAGAGGCCGCGAAGCCCCAGCGCCATGCCGAGATTGCGCGCGACATCCCCGGCGGCCAGATGCGGCCAGACATAATCGGCCAGCGGATGGCGGAGGGTATCGGGCGGGTAGCCCTGACCAGCGAGCAGTTGCATCCAGACCTGGGCAAGCGAGAGGATCGCCAATACTCCCGAAGCGACCGCGATCCGCCACCGCCGCACGAAGAGCGGGATCAGCGCGCCGATCGGGTAGCAGAGGAACGGCAGCGCGGGCAGGAGATAGCGCGGCCCGACCGCGAAGCCGCCCCACCACATCGCCGACGAGGCGTTGAAGAGGAGGAACAGCACGAGGGCGGAGAGCGCGGCCCACCACGCCGCCCGGTCGCGCCCCGCGCGCCACCAGACGGCGAAGCCGGGGATGGCGAGGAGCAGGACGGGCGCGAGAAAGAAGAGGCCGCGGAAGTCCCCGAAGGTGATGCCCCACAGCGCGTCCACCTTCGGGTATGTCAGGCTGAGAAAGCCCTCGCTGTGGCGATCCTGCCAGAGCGTCGAATGCTCGTATCCCGTCGGCAACGGCGTTCCGTATGCCGCGCGGTCGTAGAGGGCGAGCAGCGCGAGAAACGGCGCGCCGCCGAGCGCCAGCCAGGCAACGCCCGCCCAATGTCGGTGTCGCCAGAGCAGCGCGAGCGTCCAGCAGCCGAGCGCCGCGACGACCAGCGCCGCCGGGTACTCCATGAGCAGTGTTGCGCCGAACAGCGCGCCGAGCGTCACCAGCCGGGGTCGGCGCAGCGTGCCGTCGGTGGTGACAAGGAGCGCGAAGGCGGCGAACAGCAGCGCCGCGGCGGGGACGTGGCCGTAGAAGGCATTTCCGTATGCCGCCAGTGGGGTCGCCAGCATGAGCGCGATCGCGACGATCGCGTTCGCGCCCTCGTGCGGGCTGAAACGGCGCAAGAGCCCGGCGAGCAGCGCGCCCAGCAGCGCCGCCGGCGCCGCCACGCAGAGCAGCGTCACGAACGCGAGGGCGAGGGCCGCCTCCGCCTTGTCGTCCGTCAGCCCGGAGCCGTCCGGGTTCAATGTGGTGGCGAAGGCGCCGCGATGCGCGATGCGATCCTTCAGGTCGTGGATCGGGCGCAGATGCACCGCCAGCCGATAGAGCGCGTAGGGCGGCACGGCGACCAGCGAAAGCCCCGGCGCCTTGTCCGAGACGATCCGGCCGTTGACGGTGGCGTAATCCCCCGTGTTGGCCGCGTACCGATCAATCGCGACCGTGCGATGCTCGACCAGCGCGCGCGTGAGATCGTAGCGCGAGTTCTGGTTCCAGTCCGCCCAGCGCGGCAGGACATAGCAATAGGCGAGCATCAGCGCGATAAATACGACGCCGGCATAGCGGCCACCCTTCAAAGCGACTGGCGAACGGCACGCCACGACGTTCCCTCCTCCTGTCCCTGCCATCCCGCACACCGCGCATGGAGCAGATGCAGGCCCGCGACCGCGCGCACGACCATCCGGAATGCCCGCGCGGATCGCTCTCCCCGATGGAGCGAGAGGTAGCGAATCTTGCTGCGAAATAGCGCGGGGCGCATCCGATCACTCGTCCGTCGCGTGCTGCCACCGCCGTGGTGGAGCACCCGCGCGCCGATCAGCGTCCCGACCTGCCAACCGCACGCCCGAATCCGTGTACACCAATCAATTTCCTCCGAACACATGAAGTACCCGGCGTCGAGTGGCCCGACCGTCTCATAGACTGCGCGCCGCACCATCAGCGCGGCACCCAGCACCCAGTCGCACACGGCGTACGTCCCGGCGGGAGGATCGGACCGCCGCCGCTCCGCCAGCGCGCGAAACTTCCGGTCCAACCCGAGCGCGCTGCATGTCTCGGAGAAGAGCGAGGGCGCGAAGCCCGCGCACGGTTGCGGGGAACCGTCCGGGTTGCGGACGTCGGCGCCGACCGCGCCCGCGCGCGGGTGGTCCTCGAGGTGGGCCACCATCGCCGCCAGCGCGCCGGGCCGCACCTCGGTGTCGCTGTTGAGCAGCAGCAGGTGTGCCCCCCGCGCGGCGGATAGCCCGCGATTCGTTCCCGCCGCGAAGCCGCCGTTGGTGGCTTGCTCGATCAATTCCACCCACGGGTACCGCGCGCGGATATACGCGACGCTGTCGTCCGCGCTCGCGTTATCAACGATCACCACCTCGGCGCCATCGGGCATCCCCCCCGGCGCGGCGAGCGAGGCGAGGCAACGGGCGAGCAGGTCCCGCGTGTTCCAACTGACGATGATGACGGAGAGTGGGCAGGGGATGTCGGTCATACTGCCTCCGCTGTTGATGTGCGACTGATCGCATCGAGCGCCACGAGCATGCCGATGCCGAGCCACGTCTCGATGGTGTAGTCGAACCCCGCGATCGTCTGGTTGTAGACGAAAGGGATCACCCAATCCCCCAGCGCCATCGCGAGGATGATCCCCACAAGCCCCGCGAGCGCGCCGACGGCAATTGAGCCGCCGAGCATGTCGCCCCGGCTGCGGAGGAGGCGTTGCGCCCGATAGCCGACCCACAGGGCGGCGCCGAGGAACCACATGAAGAAGACGAGGCCGATCACGCCGGATTCGGCGATGACATCAATATAGTTGCTGTGGGCAGAGAGGGCTTCATTGGGGTAGAACTGCACCTCGGCCAGGGCGTATCCGGCGGGGCCGCTGCCGATCCACGGGGAGGGGGCAACCGTCGCGAGCGTCCGCGCCCAGAGTGACGTCCGCTTGGATTCGCCGCCGAGTGTCCCCTGCTGAACCTTGTCAACGGTGAAAATCTGGTAGATCGTGCCCCAGAGCACGACGAGGAGGCAGGCCGCGACGACGAGCGTCACGACAGCGGTGACCCGCCCCCGCAAGAGGAACACGACCAAAACCGAGAGCGCGGCGGGCAGCCAGCCGGAAATCCAATCCTGGTGCGTGAGCAACCCGTAGAAGCAGAATGCGCTGATGAGCAGCATACCGACCCGCGCCCACCCGGCGAGCCGGGTATTGATCACCGCCTGCCCGGCCGCGAGGCAGATGCACCACATCGGGATCAGCCCGCGGCCCATGACGAGGTGGTCCGGCCCATGCACGACGATAAGCGCCTCGTGCAGCACGCCGATCGCGAAGAGGATGCCGAGATACCATTTGAGCCAGTAATGCCGTCGGACCGAACCGCCGACGATCAGCACGGTGGTCGCGGAGAGGACGATGACCATAAGCGACGCAACCTGCACCCGGATGAATGTCGGTGGCACGAAGATACGCGGATCGAGCGTCGCGCGGCTCCAGAGCAGCGAGAGCACATTCATTGTCACGAAGGCAACGAGCGGGAAGGTCACCGGGCTGTTCACAATACGGAGGTTGCGCCCGAAAATCATGCGGAGGATCCAGGCGGCGGTGATCGCGAATGCGACCAGCAGGCTCGCGACGAGCGGGCTGCCCGTGCCGGTGCCCAATTGTACCCGCGCGAAGCCCGCGGCGAAGATCAGGCCGGCGATGGCCGCCGGGGGAGAGAGCAAACCGAGGGCGAAAACCGCAATTCCGCCGACACCGATGATCACAAGCGTGAGGCTGCGCGCGGCGCTCATCCCGGCCAGCGCCGCGATCGGCAAGCAGAGGAGGCCCAAGAGCGGCCAGATAAATGCGGGGGCTGAAAAGTCGGCACGCGCGATAACGGGACGCAGCGGAAGGGCCATATGTACTCCTATGACACCAGAAAGTGCTTCCGGACCCGTTTCGGAGTATAGGGACGGGTAGTGACAGCCGCGATTCCTTTGCCGCAAGTGCGACTGACAACGTTGTCAGTCCTAATCAGGCGCGGCATTTGTAGAGGCTTTTCGGAGCAAAACAGGTGGATTTTGGATGACTGCACGACAGCGAGCCGCTGCGCCGCGTCGCGCGGTATGCCGCCTTGCAGACGATCTCGTTGCCGTTCGTGATGCTGAGCGGCCAATCAGGGTTTATTCATTGTCGCCATCTGGGGAATCCTCACCCCCACTGCCCAGAGGGCACCCGCCTTCCCTCGGAGGGAAGGGGGAGCGAGCCTCGATAAGATCGGGGTGTTCGAGGTAGGGCACGGCATCGCGGAGCGTCACCCCTTCCCTCGAAGGGAA
>JAICIL010000034.1 GCA_025924435.1 Chloroflexia bacterium
CACATGGCCGAGGAGATACCGGGGATGGTCGGACACGTCAACGATGCGAATATCCGGCGCATTAATATGATCCGCGAGCCACGACGGTTCCAGGAGCGCGATGTCCGGCCATTGATAGGTCGGCAGCGGCGTCGCCGTCGCCCCGGTCGTCGCCGTGCCCGCCGTCGAGCAGGCGGTCAGGAGCACGGAGAGGAGGAGGAAAAAACCCAACCCCCCGGCCCTCTTCCCTAAAAGGAAGGGGGAGAGGGAGGGGCGCACAGCCGTGCGCCCGCCGAGCAAAGGTCGTTGCATATTGGGCGAATATAGCGCCCGGATCGCTCTCCCGTTCCCTTTAGGGAGGGGGTCGGGGGGTAGGTGCGTCATGCCACGAGCGTAGCACAACTCAGGCAATTGCGGTACGATGCCGCGCAGGGTAACGGGAGGCGAGGCGGCGGTTGCGCCGCCATCGCGGCGAGCGGAGAGGAACAAAGCCCGTATGGCAACCACCACGACACTGCGACCGGAGACGGCGAGCGCGGGCAACGCCCCGCCGCCACTGGAGCCGGTCCTCTTCACGCTCGGCTCGCCGGGGCGCCGCGCGGTCTACTTCCCCGCGCTCGATGTGCCCGAAGCGCCGCTGCCGACCGATTACCTGCGCGCGAACGACCCGCACGACACGCTCGCCTGGCCGGAACTCTCCGAACTCGAAGTCGTCCGCCACTTCGTCCACCTCTCGCAACTGAACATGGCGATTGATGTCAACTTCTACCCGCTCGGCTCCTGCACGATGAAGTACAACCCGAAGGTGAACGAAGTCGTCGCGGCGCTGCCCGGTTTCGCCGCGATCCACCCGTACCAGCCGGAGGCGTCCATCCAGGGCGCGCTCAGTATCATGCACGACATGCAGGAATACCTGGCGGAAATCTCCGGCTTCGATGCCGTGACGCTCTGCCCGGCGGCGGGCGCGCACGGCGAACTGACGGGCATCCTGCTCATCCGCGCCTACCACGAGAGCCGGGGCGAGGGCGACCGGCGGCGCGTCGTGCTCGTGCCGGACAGCGCGCACGGCACGAACCCCGCGACCGCCGCGATGAGCGGCTACAAGGTCGTCACGGTCAAGTCCGATGCGCGGGGCAATGTGGATGTCGAGGCGCTCAGGGGCCTCGTCGGGCCGGACACCGCCGCCCTGATGATCACGAACCCGAATACGCTCGGCCTCTTCGACGAGCACGCGAAGGAGATCGTTGAGATCGTCCACGGCGTCGGCGGCCTCGTCTACAACGACGGCGCGAACTTCAATGCGATCCTCGGCATCGTCCGACCGGGCGACATCGGTTTCGACGTGATGCACTACAACCTGCATAAGACCTTCTCGTCGCCGCACGGCGGCGGCGGGCCGGGCGCGGGGCCGGTCGGCGTGAAGGAGGAGTTGATCCCCTTCCTGCCCGCGCCGTTCGTCGTCAAGGAGGGCGAGACGTATCGCCTGACGACGCCGGAGCGCTCGATCGGCAAGTTGCACGGCTTCCACGGCAACTGGGGCGTCATCCTCCGCGCGTACACCTATATCCGCTCCAACGGCGGCGCGGGGTTGCGGACGATCTCCGAGACGGCGATCCTCAACGCGAATTACCTCCTGTCGCAACTGCGCGCGAAGTACGACCTCGCCTACGACCGCTCCTGCATGCACGAGTTCGTCCTGACCGACCGGAAGCAGCGGCCCGCCGTGCGTACCCTCGACATCGCCAAGCGGATCATTGACTACGGCTTCCACCCGATGACCGTCTACTTCCCCTTGATCGTCGAGGGCGCGATGCTCGTCGAGCCGACGGAGACGGAGACGAAGCAGACGCTGGACGCCTTCGCCGCCGCGATGAACGCCATCGCCCGCGAGGCCGCCGAGACGCCCGACCTCGTCACGACCGCGCCGCACAACGCGCCGATCACCCGGCTTGACGAAGCGACCGCCGCGCGCAAGCCGAACCTGCGCTGGTTGCCGACCGCAGCCGCGCCGGAGCGCGGTTCGCCCCTCGCGGCCCGTTGACATCCGTGGTGGCGGGCTTTGGCCTGCACGGTAACGGCGGGTGATGGGGCGGTCATGACGCACGGCGGGACAGGGCGGCGGATGAAGATTGGCGCGTTCTCGCGGACCGGCGAGCGGACGCTGGACGGGCGGCGCGTGCGGTTCGGCGACATCAGGGAGCTGGCGGTGGCCGCCGAGGCGGTCGGCCTCGACTCCTTCTGGCTCCCGGACCACTTCGTCTATCGCCCCCACGAACCGGACCAGCTCGGCTGCTGGGAAGTCTTCACCTTCCTGAGCGCCCTCGCCAGTGTCACCGCGACGATCGCGCTCGGACCGTTTGTTGCCGCCACCTCGTTCCGCAATCCGGCGCTCCTCGCCAAGATGGCGGACGCTTTGGACGAGATTTCGGGCGGACGCTTCATCCTCGGCCTCGGTGCGGGGAATTGGGAGCCGGAGCACACCGCATTCGGCTATCCATTCGACCACCGCGCCGCGCGGTTCGAGGAGGCGATGCGGATCATCGGCCCGCTCCTGCGCGAGGGCCGCGTGGACTTCCACGGGAAGTATTGCGAGGCGACGGAGTGTGTCCTGCGACCGCGCGGCCCGTCCCCCTCCGGCCCGCCGATCTGGGTCGGCGCGCGGGGCGAGCGGATGCTGCGGATCATCGCCCGGCACGCGGATGCGTACAACGCCATCTGGCCCATCAATGCCGCGCAGGTGGCGGAGCGGTGGCAGGAGATGGTCGCCGCCTGTCGGGATGTCGGGCGGGACCCAGCGACCCTCGCACTGACTGTGGGCACGTTCGTCCACCTCCCCGAAAACGGCCGGCCCGCCGACGATGACCGGGCGATCAGCGGGACCTACGAAGAGATCGCGGCGCGGGTGCGGGCATTCGCGGATGTCGGCGTGCGGCACCTCATCGTGGACTTCCGCCCCGACATCAGCGTGCGGACCATCGAGGAGTTCGGACGCGTCCTGGCGCTCATGCGGTAAGCGATGGATGCCTGCTATCGAACCGGCACGGGAATAACCGGCTCCTCGGCGTGTTTGAGACTATGTATCGCGAACACGCTTGCGGGCGATGCCAGCGATGGACGGTTCCGGGCGTTGACAGGCATGGCACGATGGCGTACGATGCTTTCCTTGCGCCGCCGGATTCGGTGGCTTGAGTACGCGATGGAACGGGGCGGCATCAGGCCGCTCGCGGCGAGTGACGGAGGGCATCGGTGTCGTACGCGGTGATCGAGACGGGCGGCAAGCAGTACCGCGTGACCGTCGGGCAGGCGATTGAGGTCGAAAAGCTCGATGGAAACGTGGGCGACGAAGTGACGCTTGGGCGCGTCTTGCTCGTTGCGGGCGAAGGGAACACCAGCATCGGCACGCCCGTTGTGGAAGGTGCGACCGTCCGGGCGACGATTGATGCGCAGCACAAGGCGGACAAGGTAATCGTCTTCAAGATGAAGGCGAAGAAGCGGTATCGCCGCCTCAAGGGTCACCGCCAGCAGTTGACCCGCCTGACCGTCACCGACATCGTTGTCTGAGTAGCCGGTAGTCGGTAGCCGGGATGATCCCGCTACTGTCAACTGCTCACCGTCTACTGTCTACTGAGTTCTGGAGGCAGCAATGGCACACAAAAAAGGCGTCGGATCGTCCCGCAACGGGCGCGATAGCAAGCCGAAGATGCTCGGCGTCAAGCGCTACGATGGCCAGATCGTCAGCGGCGGCGAAGTGCTCGTCCGGCAGCGCGGCACCCGGATCATGCCGGGCAACAATGTCGGCGTCGGGCGGGATCACACGCTCTTCGCGCTGATCACCGGCTCCGTCAAGTACGAGCATGTCGGGCGGTACAAGAAACAGGTCAGCATTTACCCGGCCGCGGTGAATGCCCTCCTCGAAGAGACGCAGGTCGCGGCAGGATAACACGCGTAGCCAGGAATCAGTGGACCATTACCGGGCGGGTGCCCGAATCACCGGCTACTGTACACCGACTACCGAAAGAAGGAACCCGATGAAGCCAGGAATTCACCCGAACTATGTTGACGCGACCGTGACGTGCTCGTGCGGCAATTCATGGACGACGCGTTCGACCAAGCCGAATCTCCGCACCGACCTCTGCTCGCAATGCCACCCATTTTTCACCGGCGAGCAGCGCATCGTGGACACGGCCGGCCAGGTCGAGCGGTTCATGACCAAACTCGGTAACGCGCAAGAGGGCGGCGGGGTGAGCAAGAAGCAAGTGCGGCGCGAGCAGAAGATGGCGGAGACGCAGCGCGCCCGCACCTTCACGCCCGAACTGGAGGCCCTCGCGCAGTCCGGTGATCTGCCCGCCGAGGCCGCGGCGCCGACCGCGTAACGCCAATTCGCGCGGCATGACGGCCGCGCGCATCTGACAAAATTGATTGCCCAAATGACGTAACGAATCGCCGATCCGTTCGTTATATCGGTCAGAGTGTTTGAGGTAGCTCAACACCCTGGCCGATTTTCTCCGTTTTAGTCCCAAGAAAGTGTGCGAATTCGTGGCGCAGACGTCCGTTTTCCCCGTGCGCACGGCCTCGTCCCCCCTTCCTGTTCTCCCCGCGACTGCCGCTTCGGTTGCCGCCGCCCCTCCGGTCGTCCTCAAGGAGGGCGGGATGTTCCTCGTCGCGGACGCGCGGGGCGACATCACCGGCGAGCATGGATCGGGGCTGTACGAGCGCGATACCCGCTATCTCAGCCGCTTCATCCTGACGGTCAACGGCCACCGGCCGGTGGTTGGGACGAGCACGCGGCCCGGCCCCGCCGTTGTCTCGATGCGCGCGTCGGTCGCCGAGCGACGCGGCGCGGGATGCCTCCGCGTGCATCGCTCCGCCGTCGTGGATGACGCCCTGCATGTGAATGTGATGCTCCGCAACCCCTCGGCCACCGCCCGCCGCGTGCGCGTCACCCTGACGATGGCGGCGGATTTCCGGGACATGTTCGCGGTGCGCGGTTTCTACTCCGGCAAGCGGCGCGGCGCCGTGCAGGAGCCGGAAATGGCGGAGCGGCAGATTCGCTTCCGCTACCATACCCTCGATGGCATGCCCCTCTGGACCGATGTGCGCGTCAATCACGCGCCGTTGCGGGCCGCGCTGATTCGCGGGGGGCACCACGGTCGGACGCCGGGTGTCCGGTGGACGTTCGCGATCGCCGTGCCCCCCGGCGGCCGCGAGGAACTCTCCTTCCTCGTCACGCCGGGGCGGGCGGCCGAGGCGGCGGCGGACCGGAGCATCACCGCGTCACTCCTCACCGCGCGCTCGCTGGCGCACCAATGGACGGACGAGATCGCCGCCATCGAGACGGACAACGCGGCCTTCAACCGCCTCCTGCGCCGCTCGGCGGGCGATCTGCGCGCGCTCCTGACGCCGTGCGCGGCGGGGGAAGTGGCAGCGGCGGGCATCCCGTGGTTCGTCGCGCCGTTCGGCCGGGATTCCTGCATCACGGCGCTCGAATCGTTGATGCTCACACCCCGCTTCGCGGTCGGCGCGCTCCGGGCGCTCGCGGCGCATCAGGGGACGGAAGTGAACCCGGCGCGCGATGAGGAACCGGGCAAAATCCTGCACGAAATCCGCGTCGGCGAACTATCGCGCGCGGGGGTCGTCCCCTTCTCGACGTATTACGGCAGCGTGGACAGCACGCCGCTCTTCGTGATGCTCTTCGCCCGGACGATGCGCTGGCTCGATGCCGATGCGCTCTACGACGATCTCCTGCCGCATGTCCGGCGCGCGCTCGAATGGTGCGACACCTGGGGCGACGCCGACGGCGACGGCTATATCGAGTTCGGGCGATTCGCGCCGAACGGCGTCGCCAATCAGGGCTGGAAGGACAGCCACGACTCGCTCCACCACCCGGACGGGTCGGAGGTGCTGCGGCCCATCGCCCTCGCGGAGGCGCAGGCGTACGTCTACGCGGCGAAGGCGTGGCTGGCGGACATCGTCGAGCGGCGGGGCGATCTCCTGTGGGCGGCGCAGTTGCGGATCGAGGCGGCGGAACTCGCCGCGCGCTTCGAGCGCGACTTCTGGTTGCCGGAGGAGGGGTGCTATGCGTACGCGCTCGACGGCGCGAAGCGGCCCGTGCGCACCGTCGTCTCGAATGTCGGGCATCTCCTGTACTGCGACCTCGTGCGCGGCGACCGGGCGGCAGTCGTCGCGGAACGCCTGCTCCGCCCGGATATGCTCTCCGGTTGGGGTGTGCGCACGCTCTCGTCCGACTCCGTCCGGTACAACCCGAACAGTTACCACAATGGCAGCATCTGGCCGCACGATAACGCCCTGATCGCGCTGGGGATGCGGCGGGCCGGATGCGCGGCGGCCGCGACGGAGGTCGCCTCGCAGGTGATCGCGGCGGGCCTCGCGCAGCCCCTTAATCGTATTCCCGAGCTCTACGCGGGCTACCCGCGCGACGCGGAAACCGCCGCGCCGGTGCCCTATCCCGTCAGTTGTTCGCCGCAGGCGTGGTCCGCCGCGAGCGCTTATGCCTTCGTCCAGGCGATGATCGGCCTCGATGTGGACGGGCGAACGGGCGAGATCGCCTGCACGCCGCACCTGCCATCGTGGCTCTCGACCGTCCGCGTGCGCGGCCTCCGGTTTGGCCGGACGCGGGCGGATATTGCGGTCACGCGCGACGGCGTGGTCGGGTATCGCGTCGCGATCACCCGCGCGGATGGCGTGCATACCGAGTATCTTGTGCCGGTCGCTCCGACGGAATAAAGAAGGTTTCAAAACCACCAATGCCGCCCGGAGGGTGCCCGCAAGGACACGGAGAACACCGAGAGAAGGAAGCACTACTTCCTTCTCTCGGTGTCCCAGCGGTTTTGAAACTTTCCCTTAATCCGCCGCCTGCGCCGCCGCGACCCGGAACGGCGTCAGATCCGGCACCCGTTCAGCGATGAGCAGGTCGTAGAGCCGTTCGTAGCCGATGGCCATCGAGCGGGCGGAGAAGTGCTGCTCGACTTGCGCGCGGCAGGTTGCCCGGTCAATTTCATCCAGATGATCCGCCGCTTCGACGAGGCCATCTACCGATGGGCGGACGAAACCCGTTTCGCCGTCAACGACGACTTCCGGTACGGAGCCGCACGGCGTCGCGAGCACCGGCGTGCCGCAGGCCATCGCCTCGATCATCGTCAGCCCGAACGGTTCGGGCCACTGGATCGGGAAGAGCAGCGCGCGCGCGTTGCCGAGGAAATCGCTCTTCTCGTCGTCGCCGATCTCGCCGATCCACTCGATCATCCGACCGTCAATCTCGTCCTTGACGAGGTCGAAGTATTCAGGATGGTCGTCGTCCACTTTCGCGGCGATTTTCAGCGGGATGCCGGTGCGCTTGGCGATTTCAATCGCCTGCGAGATGCCCTTGTTCGGCGAGATGCGCCCGAGAAAGGCGAAATAGCCGCTGCTCCCGTCGCCGATGTGCAACCGGCGCAGGTCTATGCCATTGTAGACATTGCCGATCCAGCGGGCCTGCGGCAGCGGGCACTGCTGGTGCCGGCTGATCGAGTTCACGGCGGCGTCCGGGTAGGCATCGAAGATCAGCGGCAGCGTCGGCAAATCGAGGCGACCGTGCATCGTCGTCAGCACCGGCGTGCGCACGAAGCGCGCGAAGGGGAAGGTGAAGAAGTCCACATGGCTGTGGATGACGTCGAATTCGTCGGCGCGCTCGAAGACGCGACCGAGTTGGACCATCTGCGGCGGGTGGATATCGCGCGGCATCTCGAGGCCCGGGAGGAGCCGCAGGCCGGACGGCACGAGCGGGACGAGATTAGCGAGCGTGTCGGAGTCTCCCGTCGCGAAGAGCGTCACGTCGTGGCCGCGCCGGACGAGTTCATCGGTCAGCGCCGCGACGACGCGCTCGGTGCCCCCATACTTCAGCGGCGGGACGCGTTCGGCTAACGGCGCGATCTGCGCGATGCGTAATCTGTTAATTGTCATGACCTTTCCCCCTCTAGAAACCGTACCGCGATCTCGTCCGCGAGGAGTCGCGCCTCGGGAGCGATTGCGATCCGACCGCCACTGCGGGTAACAACTCCCCGTGTTACATATTCCGCAATCCGGCGACCGTAGACCGCCTCTACAGTACAAGCGTGTCGCACCAAGAATGCCCTTTCCGACACCCCTTCCGCAAGACGCGTTCCAAGGAACATCGTCTCCGCGCGTGCGGTCGCTTCCGCGATGGCTTCCGATCCCGCTTCGGCGCTCCCGTCCCGCACATTCGCCAGGTAGGTATGCAAATCGCGCGCATTCCAGAAGCGGCGGTCGCGGCGATGGCTGTGCGCGCCGACGCCGAAACCGAGATAATCGCCATTCGTCCAGTAGCCGCAGTTGTGGCGGGAGCGGTGGCCGGGCCGGGCGTAGTTCGAGGTCTCGTAGTGGGCATAGCCCGCGCCAGTCAGCAGTTCGTCCGCCGCGAGGAACATATCGGCGTAGAGGTCTTCGTCCGCGACGGCGGCCGTCCCGGCGGCGACCGCGTGCGCGAGCGGCGTCCCCTCCTCGACGGTGAGCGCGTAGGCGGAAAGATGATCGGGGCGCAGCGCGATCGCCGCGCGCAGATCGTCGCGCCAATCGGCGAGCGTCTGGCCCTGCCAGCCGAAGATCAGATCCGCGCTGACGCTCGCAAATCCGGCGGCGCGGGCGTGCTCAATTGCCCCTTTGCCCTCCTCCGGCGTGTGGAGCCGACCGAGCGCGGCGAGGCCGCGCGGGTTGAAGGTCTGTACGCCAATCGAGAGGCGCGTCACGCCCGCCGCGCGGAAGCCGGCGAGGTGGCGCGGGCGGAGCGGCCCCGGATTCGCCTCCAGCGTGATCTCCGCGTCCGGTTGGACGGCGAACACCTCGCCGATGGTCGCGAGGATGCGACCGATCTGGGCGGCGGGGAGCAGTGAGGGGGTGCCGCCGCCGAGGAAGATCGTCGCGACCGGCGGATTCGGCGCGTGCCGCTCCGCACCCTGTCGAATCTCCGCGCAGAGGGCGTCCACATAGGCGGGTGCGGTGTGCAGCATCCCCTCGACGACCGCGAAATCGCAATACGGGCAATGCTTCTGGCAGAAAGGAATATGGACATAAATGCCGATCTGCGCGTCGGGATTCGTGATTGGCACATCCGTAATGGCGTCGGGCATGCTCACGGAGGGAACATGGTCCACCTCTATTGCATTCGGCACGGCTACGACGCGAATGCCGGTTGTTGCGCCTCGACCGTCTCGCCGAACGAGTCCCATTCGGGAAGCGTATCGCCGTCTTCGACCATCGCGCCAACGTGCATGTTCACCGCGCCGCGAATGTTCTCACGAACCTCTTCGAGTGTCCGTCCCGTCGCGACGCAACCGGGGAGATCGGGAACATATGCTGAATAGTTTCGCGGGCCGGATTCGATGACCACCGCATACTTCTTCATATTTCTCTTTTTCATCAATCCTGCGTACTCTTGAATCGCCTTAACCCACAGATTCCTGAATAGCATCGCGCACCTTCACTGTTCGACGTTGCGCGCCGACCTGGGCAATCTATCAGACAAATCCCAAGTGATGATACGCTTTGGCGTCAGGCGAATCAACTCCGGACTAAAGCCGGGGGAAACCGTTTCCCCACCATCAGGGAGAACTTCGGCATATGCGCGGATTTCAATGCCGCCCCCTACTCCTTGTGCCGTCATGTCATCTACGACAAATGAGGCGAGGCCGTTCCGCGCGATATTGCGGAACTTTTGTGTCTTGCCATTCGCCGGCCCACCAATATCAATCGTGTCCAAATCCGGATTGTAGCGGAAGCCTACCGGTTTGTTCTGCGGCTCGCCGCGCTGATTCACGGTTGCCAGCCGCCCAATCCGTTGCGTTTTCATATACGCCAACTCTGCTTCGGTAAACTTGCTCAAAATTGCACCTCATCACTCCACCTGGCGGTGGCGAATCATCTCCATCGCGAAGGAGCGTTTCGATGATCGGAGACCGACCCTCTCGGCATGTAGCAAATCTCTTGCCGCCACCGCTCGGATGTCAAGCATATGGTACCGACCGCGCAATGGCCGTCATAGCGTGCCGTGTGATGCGGGGGAGCGATCGGTATTGCTCGCCTGATCGTTGATGATCGCATGGAACGCCGTTTCCGCCCGGTCGGCGTCGGCGGCGGTCGCGGGGCGGTCGCTATACCGGGCGGCCCGGTACGCATCGGTGATCGTCAGGAGCGACGCGCCCGCGTGCGGGTAGACCCCTTCGAGCGGCGGCACATGCTCGCGCGGGGCGGCGGATGGGATGCGCGGCGCGCCCGCCCGCGCGCCGCGATGGAGCAGGCGCGAGTAGAGCGTGCGAATTTTCAGCGTATATTGCCAGCGCGGGTCGCCCCGCAGATCCGCCCACGGGTCCGTGCCCTTGCGCCGCAACCGCGCCGCGAGGTTGGCGAGCATCCCCTTCAGGCCCGCGCCGACCTCGTTCCAATCCATCACCGATTCCCGCTCCTCGTTGCCCCGGTGGCGGCGTGTCGGCCGCCGGAAGATGAACCGCGTGAGGAGCCAGATGATCCCCACGAGGACGACCGCGAGCAGGATGAATCGGATCGAATCGGGCAGTACCGCCACCTTGTGGGTCGCTTGATCCGCGACCTGGCGCGGCGGCACGGTCGGCTGGGGCAGGGTCGCGACCTTGCCGCCGGTGATCCTGTTCACGAGCGAACTGAGCAGGAGGTAGAAGAGGTACGCGATCCAACTGATCACCGCGATGATCACATTCAGGATGAAATTGAGGACGACGAAGAGCGGGTGCAGGATCGTCGCGACGGTCTCCAGGAAGGTATGGGAGAGGATCGCCGCCGTCAGCAGCCCGACGATCAGGATGAGCGCAACCGGCAGCACGAGCGGCCCGATCCACTGCGGCCCGAGCCGCCCTTGCGCGCGGAGTCCCTCCATTTGCAGGCGGGCGAGCGTCACCGCGCTGAGGGCGAAGAAGAAGAAGCCGACGACGAGGACGCGGACATACGCCCGCCCCGGCGAATCCACCTCCTGCGCGGTGACGGTGAGGATGCTCGTCACGGCGACGACGATCACGCCGATGCGCAGCATCGTGTAGGTCGTGTCGAGCGACGGCGTCTCCCGCAAGCGCCCGCGCGCCCAGGCGTAGACAATCACGATCGTGATCAGCCAGACGGACGATTGCGCCGACGACGGGTGGAAGATGTAGGCATTGATCGCCTGCCGGAGCCACTCCGGGTTCCACGGCGCGTATTGCCGGAACGCACCGACATAGAGCAGGCCGACCAGCGTCGCGACGATCCCCGCACCGATGGCGACCTCGTAATCCGGGCTCCACAACTGGAACGCCTCGACGAGGCGCGGGATCGCCGCCGCCAGGATCATGACGACGAGGATCGCCAGCGGCGGGATGCCCCCGACCCCGCCCGTGGAGACCGTGCCCGGCGATTCGATCACCCCGACGACGAGAGAAACGAGCATCGCCTCCGCGCAAATCAGCGTGAAACTGAGCGCGGCGGATCGCCAGTCCCATGCCTTCACGAGACGGCCCAGATAACCATTAAGGACTGAGTTGTCGCGCTCATCGTTCATGATGTATTCCTCATGGGATGCGGATGCGGCGAAAGGTTGGTAGCGCAGGCTTTCCAGCCTGCATCCCGCTCGCAGGCTGGAAAGCCTGCGCTACTAATATTCGTATCCCTTTCTGTGTGCGCTGCCGTTTGTCACCGACACGGTAATCCGGCACGCTCCCTCAGTCCTTAGTCCTTAGTCCTTGTTCTTTTGTCGCCGCTTCGACCGCTTGCCAGGGGAGCCGGTGGACGAGCACGCCCGACAGGCCGGGATCGTCCACGAAGCCGAGCGCGACGATCACGATGCGCAGGCCGCGTTGCACGAGATTTGCCAGCGCGCGGCGGAGCGGATCAGTCATCGTCATTGTCACGACGATGACGGTGCTGCCCCACGGGAAGCGGGGCGATTCCTGTTCGAGCGTGCCCGCGATGTTCACGTAGGTGAACGGTGTCAGGCGCGCCAACCCTTCGAGGATGCGGG
The DNA here is from genome assembly GCA_025924435.1 of Chloroflexia bacterium. The sequence goes on from JAICIL010000034.1 coordinate 12,014, forward strand.
CGTACTGATCCTCGCGGCGACCGGGCGGGACGCGGAGCGTCTGGTCGGTCTGCGCGAGCAGCCCGTTCGCGAAGATGCCGACGGCGAACTTCTCCGTCGTCGCCCATTCGGCGATGGAGGCGGCGACGCTGATCGCCCGCTCCAGGTGCTCCTGATCCACGCCCTCATAGTAGCGCGCGACGGTGTCGAGGTTGAGGAAAATCGCGATCTGGAGGTTCGCGGTCGGTTCGTAGACCTTCGTCTGGTATGCCCCGGCGCGGGCCGATGCCTTCCAGTGGATCGCCTTGAACGGGTCCTCGGGGTGATATTCGCGCGTGCCGATAGTGCGCGTCGGGTCGGTGATCACGGTGCGCCGCACATTCGTCTCGCCGAGCAGATGGCGCGGCGGCAGGCCGAGTTCATCGAGCGGGACGAGGCGCGGGTAGACCGTCAGATACTGCTCGCCGGGCAGGGATTGCCGGTGGGCGAAGAAGCCGAACGGGTCGCCCGCGCGCACCGTGACGGGGCCGACGCGGAAGTAGCCGCGGTGCGGACACTGGAGCGTCAGATGCCAGGTGATCCGCTCGTACCAGCGGAGCGCGGTGAAGAAGGAGACGATCTGCGTGCCCGGCGATTCGGATTGGAACGCCTCCCAATCCCGCACGCGCACGCGCGCCGCCACCGCGTCCTCCACCCGCACCCAGGGCATCGGCAGCAACTTTTTGTTCGTCATCCGCAGCGTGAGATGGAGCGATTCGCCCGCGAAGCAGCGGTCGGCGTCCGTGTTGCGCTCGAAGAGCAGCCGGTCGAGGACGTGCTTGTTCCAGAACCACGAGAGGGCGAGCGTCAGGAGCGTGATCGTGCCGATCACGGTCACAGCGGGCTGGCCGAGGATCATCCCGAAGAGGATGACGACGACCGATCCGGTGATCCATGCCTGGCCGTAGATGGCCCCCGTGCCCATAGGAAACCCTAACCCCCCCACTGCCCGGAGGGCGCCCGCTTTCCCGACGCGGGAAGGGGGAGATGGAACGTGCTCATACTAGACGGCCTCGACCGGCACGGGCACTTGCGCGACGACATCGCGCAGGATGCCCTCGACATTGCGGCCGCGCAGGCGGCTCTCGGACGAGAGGATGAGGCGGTGTGTGAGGATCGGCGCCCAGAGCGCCTTGATATCCTCCGGCGTCACGTACTCCCGCCCTCGGATGGCGGCATACGCCTGCGCCGCGCGATAGAGGGCGAGCGACCCGCGCGGCGACGCACCGAGCGCGATGGACTCGTGACCCCGCGTGGCGCGGACGAGGCGGGTGATGTACTGCCGCAGTTCGTCATCCACATGGATCATGCGCACATCCGCCTGGAGCGACGGGAAATCGGCGATGTCGCCCACGGGCCGCAAATCCGTGAGGGGATTCTCGCCCTGGAAGCGCGTCAGGATCGCCGCCTCGTCGTCCTCGTCCGGGTAGCCGACCCTCAGTTTCAGGAAAAAGCGGTCCAGTTGCGCTTCGGGCAGCGGGAATGTCCCCTCCAGTTCGATCGGGTTCTCCGTCGCGATCAGGATGAAGGGGCGCGGCAGCGGGATCGTCTCGTTCTCGATCGTCACCGTCCGTTCCTCCATCGCTTCGAGCAGGGCGGACTGCGTGCGCGGCGTGGCGCGGTTGATCTCGTCGGCGAGGACGACATTGCCGAAGATCGGGCCGGGACGGAACTGGAACTCCTGCACGCGCTGATTGAAGTACGTCAGACCGCTGATGTCGGACGGCAGCAAATCGGGCGTGCATTGGATGCGCCGGAAATCGCCGCCGATGGCGCGGGCGAGCGAGCGGGCCAGCGTCGTCTTGCCGACACCGGGCACGTCTTCCAGCAGAATATGACCCTCGCACAATAACGCGACGAGCGCGAGATCCACGACCTCCCGCTTCCCCACCATCACCTCGCCCACACGGTCCAAAACCGCGTCGGCGTACTCCTGCACACGGCCCACCGGCTGCACTCCTTCCCGCCTATCGCGCACGCCAGATTGTAGCACGAGTAGCCGGTAGCCAGTAGCCAGTAGCCAGTAGTCAGAAAGGAGGCGCTCGCGCCGATGGGTGCTGAACGGGGCGGCGCATATTCGAGGCGATCTGCATTTTCTGTCTACTGTCTACTGCCTACCGACTACTGGCTGCTATACTCCCAAGTGCCCCGCCCGACCGGCGGGCGGGTGGCTCGGTGCGAAGATACGAAAGGAGCCCGATCATGGGAAAGACGTTCCGGCAGATGGTGGCGGACGCGCGCGGTGCGGTCGGCGTCGTCAGCCCGCAGGACGCGAAGAACGAGATTGACAAGGGCGGCGCGACCGTCATTGATGTGCGCGAGCCGGATGAGGTCGCGGACGGCGGCACCGTCCCAGGCGCGCGGAACATCCCGCGCGGCGTGCTGGAGATCAAGGCGGACACCGAACTGCCGATGCGCGACCCGTCGCTCGAAGACCGCGATCAGAAGATGCTCATCGTCTGCGGCGCGGGCGGGCAGGCGGCGCTCGCCGCGAAATCCCTCAAAGACATGGGCTTCAAGGATGTCTCGATCATTGATGGCGGCATGAAGGGCTGGAAGGACGCCGGCTACGAGACCGCCCCGCCGAAGCAGTAGGCGAGGAGGGGAACCTCATCCCCGGCCCCTCTCCCTCGCGATGGCGAGGGGTGCCTCGCCCATTGTGCCGTGGCCTTCCTCGAACGTTCGGATCTCTCGGCGGTCGCTCCCCCTCTCCGCGCGACGGAGAGGGGGTAGGGGGGTGAGGTTTCAGTTCAACACCTCGAAGATGCCCGCCGCGCCCATGCCGCCGCCGACGCACATCGTCACCATGCCGTAGCGACCGCCGCGCCGCCGGAGTTCGTTGATGAGCGTCACGGTCAGTTTCGCGCCCGTCGCGCCCATCGGGTGGCCGAGGGCGATCGCGCCGCCGTTGACGTTCACCTTCTCGATGTCCATGCCGAGTTCTTTGATGACGGCGAGAGATTGCGAGGCGAACGCCTCGTTCAGTTCGATCAGGTCCATATCCTCCAGATTCAGCCCGGCCAGTTTCAGCGCCTTCGGCACGGCGACGAGCGGCCCGATGCCCATGATGTCCGGCCGCACGCCGCCGACCGCGAAGGCGACGAACCGCGCCAGCGGCGTCAGGCCGTGCCGCTCCGCCGCCTCGCGCTCCATCAGCAGGACGGCGGCGGCCCCGTCGCTCGTCTGCGAGGAGTTGCCCGCCGTGATCGTCCCGCGCGCGGCGAAGACGGGCCGCAGTTTAGCGAGCGCCTCCATTGAAGTGTCGCGGCGCGGGCCTTCGTCGGTCGCGAAGATTGTCTCCGACTGGCGTGTCGCGCCGTCGTCGTCCACCCAGGTATTCTCGACGTGGAGCGGGACGATCTCGTCCTTGAATTTTCCTTCGGCAATCGCCGCTGTCGCCCGCTGATGCGAGCGGAGGGCGAAGGTGTCCTGCTCCTCGCGGCTGATGCTGAATTCGCGCGCGACATTCTCGCCCGTCAATCCCATGCTGAGATAGACATCGGGGCACTCGGCGGCGAGCGTCGGGTTCGGACTGCTGCGCATCGTCGCCGCCGATATAAGGCTCATGCTCTCGGTGCCGCCCGCGAGGATGCAGATACCGAAACCCGCCATGATCCGTTCGGCGGATTGCGCGATCGTTTGCAGGCCGGAGGAGCAGAAGCGATTGACGGTCTGCGCCGCGACGCTGTCCGGCAGCCCGGCGCGCAACGAGGCGATCCGCGCGACATTCATCCCCTGCTCGCCCTCCGGGATCGCGCAGCCGATGGCGACATCCTCGACTTCCGCCGGATCCACGCCTTTCGCTCGCTGCATCACATCGGCGAGTACCGCCGCCGCCATATCGTCCGGGCGCGTCGTGCGGAGCGTCCCCCGCGGCGCTTTGCCCACCGCCGTCCGCGCGCCCGCAACGATTACCGCTTCTTTGACCATGATGTACCCACCCTTTTGCGAGTTCGGAGTTCGGAGTTCGATGTTCGATGCCTTACTCCGAACATCGAACTCCGAACTAATTCCGTAGCGGCTTCCCCGTCTCCAAAAAGTGCGTGATCCGCTCCTGCGTCTTGTGATTCTTCAGGAGGCGCAGGAACGCCTCGCGTTCGAGGCGCAGGAAGTATTCCTCGCCCACCCACTGCGGCGCGCTGAGATTGCCTCCGCAGACGACCGTCGCGATCTCGCGCAAGACGGTCGCGTCATGCACCGAGATGAAGCCACCCGCGCGGTATTGGTGGACGCCGACGAGGAGCGCGGCGAGCGCGCCCTGCCCCGCCGCGTAGCAGTGCTTGCCGGGCAGCGGCGGCTGATAGCCCGCGTCCGCGAGGTCGAGCGCCATCCGCTTCGCCTCCGCCAGCAGGCGATCCCGCCCGAGGACGATGCGGTCGGTCTCGCGCAGGAAGCCGAGTTCGCGCGCCTCGATGGCGCTCGTGCTCACCTTCGCCTGGCCGATCGTTTCGACGATGCGCCGGAGCGCGGGGAGCGGATCGGTGCCCGCCACGTTCATCGCGGGCGAGACGATGCGGCGCACGAGTTCCTTGCAGCCGCCGCCTGCGGGGATCAGCCCGAGCCCCGCCTCGGCGAAGCCCATGTACGTCTCGCCCTCCGCGCAGATGCCCGCGCTGGCGAGGGCGAGTTCCGCTCCGAGGCCGAGCGTGTTCCCGAACGGGGCCGCGACAACGGGTTTCGAGGAATATCGCAACCTTTGCAGCAGATGGTGCCCCGCTTCGAGCAGCCCCGCGAGTGCCCCCGGATTCTCCCGCGCGATCCCGCCGATCTCGCGCACGTCCACACCGGCGGAGAAGTATTCGCCCTGATTGCCGATCACCATCGCCCGCCACGCATCATCGTCCGCGAGCAGCGTCAGCGCGCGGTCGAGCAGCCGCATCGCCTCCTGGCCGACGGCGTTCGCCTTCGTGTGCATCTCGAAGCAGAGGACGCCGTCGCCGAGGTCAATCAGGCTCGCGCCCTTCGATCCCTCGATCTCCTTCCCGGCGGCTTTGAGCGCCGCGAGGTCAATGGCGTGCGGGTCGCGCGGGGTCGGTTCGTACCGCTTCGTGATCGGGCTGTACGCCTCGGTTTGGCCGTCCGCATGCCGGTAGAATGTCGGGTGGCCGCTCGCCAGCATTTCCGTTATCCACGGGGCGACGGCGATGCCGTGCCGCTCCATCCGCGCGACGGTCTCCGGCACGCCGAGCAGGTCCCACGTCTCGAACGGGCCGCGTTCCTGCGCGAAGCCCCAACGCATCGCGTCGTCAATGCCGGTGATCGTGTCGCTAATTTCCGGCACGCGCCGCGCGGCGTAGGCGAGCGTCGGGACAATCGTCGCCTCGATCAGTTGCGCGTGGCGGTCGCCGGTGTCCGCGCGTTCCATGATGGAGCGCAGCCGCGCGCCGAGGTCGCGGATCGCGCCCGCCTCCTTGACGAGCGGGATGTTCGGCTCCCGCGGCGGGTGGTAGTCGAGCGTGTCGAGGGCGATGACGTGGAATTCGCGTTTGCCGCCGGGGCCGTCCACGCGTTTGTAGAAGCCCGCGCCGCTCTTGTTGCCGCGCAAACCCGCGCCGACCATCCGCTTAAGCGGCTCCGGCACGCGGTATTCCTCGCGCGACTCGTCGTCCGGCACGAGGTCGTAGAGGTTCTCCGCGACATCTACCATGATGTCCACGCCCGCGAGGTCGGCGAGGCGGAAGGAAGCCGTCCTCGGCCTGCCGATCAGCGGCCCGGTGAGCGCGTCCACCTCCTCGATCGAGAAGCCGTGGTCGAGCGCGTAGCGCATCCCGGTCATGCCGCTGTACGTGCCGATGCGGTTGGCGATGAAGTTCGGCGTGTCTTTGCACAGCACGGTTCCCTTGCCGAGCGTCCGTTCCGCGAACCGCCGCATCGTTTCGATGATGGCCGGATTGGTGTCCGCCGTCGGGATGATTTCCAGCAGTTTCATGTAGCGCGGCGGGTTGAAGAAGTGCGTGCCGAGGAAATGGCGGCGGAACTCCTCGGAGCGCCCCGCCGCGATCTGGTGCAGGGGGATGCCCGACGTGTTCGAGGTGACGATGCTCCCCGGCCTGCGCGTCTCCTCGATGCGCGCCATGAGGGCCTGCTTCGGGGCCAGTTGCTCGATCACCGCCTCGATGATCCAGTCCGCCTCGCCGACTTTGGCGAAATCGTCGGTGAAGTTGCCGAGCGCGATCCGCTCCGCGACGGCGGCGCTGTAGAGGGATGCCGGGCGCGACTTCGCCATCCGCTCGAACCCGGCGCGGACGATGCGGTTCCGCACCGCCCGGCTTTCCAGCGCCAGCCCCTTTTTCTCTTCGTCCGGCGTGAGCGCATCCGGCGCGATGTCCAGGAGCGTGACGCGCAGCCCGGCATTCGCGCAGTGCCCGGCAATCGCCGCCCCCATCGTCCCCGCCCCCAAGACGGCGACCCGTCGAATCGTCTCACGCATGCATCCTCCAAAGGTCGGCTAATCGAAACCGGGTATGAACCGCGGAGACGCAGAGAACGCAGAGGAAATAAGGAAATCCACAGAGAAAACAAGAAAGGAGTTCCGCGAACGCAGCATAATTTCTCTCATCTCTTCTCATCCCACTCTGCGTCCTCTGCGTCTCTGCGGTTCAATTGGTTTCTCCCGTGGCCGCGACGGTCGAGAGGGCGCGGGCATCGTCGCGCAGGACGCGGCGGAGGATTTTGCCGGTCGGCAGTTTCGGCAGTTCGGGGCGGAACTCGATGTGCCGGGGCGCTTTGAAGGTGGCGAGATGGTCGCGGCAGTAGGCGATCAAATCGTCCGCCGTGGCGGTCTGGCCGCTTTTCAGCGCGACGAAGGCCATCGGGCGCTCGCCGGCGTACGCATCGGGCATCGCGACGACGGCGGCCTCCTGCACCGCCGGGTGGCGATAGAGCACTTCCTCGACCTCGCGCGGCCAGACTTTGAGGCCGCCCGCGTTAATCATGTCCTTCTTGCGATCCACGATCGTGTAGTAGCCGTCTGCGTCCACGGTCGCGATGTCGCCGGTGTGGAACCAGCCGCCGCGCAGCGCCTCCGCCGTCGCTTCCGGCATCCGCCAGTAGCCGGAGAAGATATTCTCGCCGCGCAGGAGGACTTCGCCCTCCGCGCCGGGCGGCACGTCGTTGTCGTCATCGTCCACGAGCCGTGCCTCGACGCCGGGGATTACCGGGCCGATGGTGCCGGGTTTACTGACGAGACCGGCGCCATTGCTATGCGAAACCGGAGCCGCCTCGGTGAGACCGTATCCCTCGACAATCTCCACGCCGGTTTTGTCGCGGAAGATTTCCAGCACCTGCACGGGCAAGGCCGCCGCGCCGGAGAAGGCGAACCGCACGCTGGAGAGGTCGAACGACGCGAGATCGGGATGATTGACCCAGGCGACGAACATCGGCGGCGCACCGTAGAGAGCGGTGCAGCGATGCTTCTGCATCTGTTCGAGCACCTGCATCGCCTCGAAACGCGGGAGCAGCACCATCGTCGCGCCGACACGGAGCATCGCCGTCATGCAGACGTTCATGCCGTAAATATGGAAGAGCGGCAGAACGACAAGTGCCCGATCGTCTTCCTGCGCCGTGCAGCGCGGCAGGCGGTCGCATTGCTCGCAGTTCGCGAGGAAATTGCGGTGCGTCAGCATCGCGCCCTTCGCGCGCCCGGTCGTGCCGGAGGTGTAGCAGATTGTGGCAAGATCATTCGGGGAAATCTCCACCGGCGCGCGTTCCGGCGCGGAGCCGTCTGTCAGCGCGCTCCATGGCGTTGTGCCGTCGGGAGCATTGCTTGTGCCGACGAAGAAGACCTGTGCGACCGAGGGAACATTTGACAGGGCTTCCGCAGCACCGGGGTAAAAGCCCTCGTAGACAACGAGCACCGTCGCCTCGCTGTCGTTGAGAACATAGGCGATCTCCTCCGCCTTGTAGAGCACATTGATCGGCACGACTACGCCGCCGACGCGCTGGATGGCGTAGTAGGCGATGACAAACTGTGGCAGATTGGGGAGCAGGATGCCTATCCGGTCGCCGTGCCCGATCCCGCGCGCCGCCAGGCCGTTCGCGGCCCGCTCAATCGCCACGTCGAGGGCGGCATAACTGATCTCGTTGTCCTGAAAGATGATCGCTGGCCTTGATCCGTCGCGTCGGGCGATGTCGCGCGCCACTTCCGCGAGCGTCGCTGGATGGGCAGGCATTCGGCATCCTCCTACCGCTGGTTTCCGGGCACAACTGCATGGTTTCCGCATCATCGTATCACAAATGGGAACCCTCAAACCCCCGGCCTCCTCCATCGCGATGTCCGGGGGATGCCACGGTACTCAAGATGAGGCACCCCTCTCCATCACAATGGAAAGGGGCCGGGGGTGAGGTTCCTTCCGGCCGCAACAAAAAGGAGAGGCGGTCGCCTCTCCCTGTCGGCTACCGTCGTGCGGGGATCAGACGCGACGGGAGTAGAACTCGACGATCAGCCGCTCGTCCACCTGGATCGGGATGTCGCCGCGCTCCGGCAGCGTCACGAGGCGGCCGGACATCGCGTTGCGGTCGAACGTCATGTAGGTCGGGACGCTCGCATGCTGATCGAGCGCGTCGAGCACGACGGGGTTCTCGCGCATCTTCGGGGCGAGGGTGATCGTGTCGCCCGGCTGGACGCGGTACGACGGGATGTTGACCTTCTTGCCGTTCACCTGAACGTGCCCGTGGTTGACGAACTGGCGCGCGCCCCAGATCGTCGTGGAGAAGCCGAGGCGATGAACCATATTATCCAACCGGCATTCGAGCAATTGCACGAGGATCGTGCCACTGTTGCCGGGGAGCGAGACCGCCTCTTTCATGTAGTTTATCATCTGCTTTTCGAGCACGTTGTACAGGTAGCGCAGTTTCTGCTTCTCAATCAGCCGCTTCGCGTACTCGGACTGCTTCGGGCGGCGGCGATTGCCCTGCGGCGAGGTGCCCGGCGGGTTCGGGTGCCGCTTGAGAATCTTGACGTATTTCGGCGAGTTCGTCATCGCCATGCCGAAGCGGCGCATCTCCTTCGCCTTCGGGCCGGTATAGTTTGCCATCTGCGGGTCTTCTCCCTATGTTCGTAGACACCATCAAACGCCGCAGCCGCGCGGACAGACGTGTAGTGTACCCAAGATGGGGCGCTGCCGTCAAGGCCAAAAAAAGTCGTGAGTCGCGAGTAACGAGGGATGCAGTGTCCTCTTTATTACTCGTTACTCGGGTCAAGTGCTAGTTGGGGAAGGCGAGCGCTTTGACCTGCAACGCATCAATCTTCCCCAGCGATCGGTTGATGTACAGA
>JAICIL010000035.1 GCA_025924435.1 Chloroflexia bacterium
TCAATTGGTCGCGCCCTGGCATCGTAGAGGAGCGCGCGGGCGGACGACGTGCCGACATCGAAGGTCAGGACGAACGGCGTCTGGGCATCGTCGAGAGAAACCTGAGCCACGAGTGGCCCCTTTCGCGTGCGCGGCGCGCCGTCTCCCGGTCGCCGCATATCACGAGTATACCCGTTTCCCACCCGTCGGTCGCGGGTTTACCTAACCCCGGCCCCTTCCCGCGAGGAAGGGGAGCGAACCTCGGCGAGATCCGGCCGCTTGGGAAACATCACAATACCAATCCGAGTCACCCCTTCCTCGCGGGAAGGGGCCGGGGGTGAGGTTCTTTCCGCCGAACGCCGTTGACCGCCCCGCAGCCGCGTAGTACGCTCCTTCCTGTGTGGGTTGCGCTCTATGAAGATGGGAATGATCGTGGCTTCAAAGAATTCGGAATCTGTCGGGGTCACGGACATTGCCGATGCGGCGCCTGCGGATGCGTCACCGCTTCCCGATCGGCCGAAGGGGACGAGCGCGGCGCGGGAACTGATCGAAACGCTGGTCATCGCGGCGCTACTCTTTTTCGGCATGCGGCTGGTGATGCCGGCGGTCGTCGTGGACGGCGTCAGCATGGTGCCGAGCCTCCAGAACGCGCAGCATCTGCTCGAAAACCGCCTCGCCTACCGAAACATCGAGATCGGCGGCAAGAAGTATTACCTCTTCCACCCGCCGAAACGCGGCGATATCGTCGTCATCAACCCGCCCGTCGCGCACGACAAACCGTTCATCAAGCGGATCATCGGCTTGCCGGGCGACACGATCCTGATTCGCGACGGCAGGGTGATGGTCAACGGCGTCGCCTTGAATGAGACGAACATCTCCGAAGCGCCGCGCTACACCTACCCGACCGATGGCCGCGCGTACACGCTCGGCCCGGACGAGTACTTCGTCCTCGGCGATAACCGCAACGCCAGCGAAGATTCCCATTTCTTCGGCCCGATCCACAGCAGCGCGATCATGGGCAAGACGTGGATTTCGTTCTGGCCCCGGAAGGATGTTGGTTTCTTGCATCGCCCGGTGTACCCGATTCCATCGTGAGGCGCGGATGTCGTTCGGTTCGGTGGCGGGCCACGGGTGTGACGATGTGACGGTGTGGCGGTGGAGCGAGGGGAGAGCGCGTGGCGATGCAGACGGGGAGCGCGCGACCGCTTCGCGCCGGGGTTGATATTGGCGGCACCTTCACCGACCTGATCTTCTACGACGAGCGCACGGGCAGCCTGAGCATCGGAAAGACGCTGACCACCCCGGACGACCCGGCGCGCGCGGTCGAAACCGGCATGCGCGAGACGCTGGCGGAGGCGCGCGAATCGCCCGAAGCGGTCGGCAATGTCATCCACGGCACGACGCTGGTGACGAACGCGCTGATCGAGCGGAAGGGCGCGCGGACGGCGCTGATCGCGACGCGCGGATTCCGGGACGCGATCGAGATTCGCCACGAGGGCCGGTACGACCTCTACGACCTCTTCCTCGAAATGCCGCCGCCGCTCGCGCCGCGCCGCCTGCGCTTCGAGGTGGACGAGCGCATGCTGGCGGACGGCAGCGTGCACCAGTCGCTCGATACGTCCGCCCTGCCGGGTATTGTCGAGCAGTTGCGGGCGCAGGGCGTCGAGGCGGTCGGCGTCTCGCTCCTGCATTCGTACCGCAACCCCGCGCACGAGCGGGCGCTCGGCGACGCGCTCGCGGAACTTGCCCCCGAACTCGTCGTCTCGCTCTCCGCCGAGGTGGTGCCGGAAATCCGCGAGTACGAGCGGACCTCGACGACGCTCGCCAATGTCTACGTCCGCCCGCTCGTCCAGACCTATCTCGCGCGGCTTGAGGAGCGGCTGCGCGCGCTCGGCATGCGCGACGCCTCGCTCTACATCATGCTCTCCAGCGGCGGCACGGCGACGGTCGAGACCGCGCAGCGCTACCCGATCCGGCTGATCGAGTCCGGCCCGGCGGCGGGAGCGCTGGCGGCGGCGCAGTACGGCGCGCTCACCGGGCGACCGAACCTGCTCTCCTTCGACATGGGCGGCACGACGGCGAAGGCGTGCATCATCGAGGACGGCGAGCCGCTCGTCTCCGCCGATTTCGAGGTCGCGCGCGTCTATCGCTTCAAGCGCGGGAGCGGGTTGCCCGTGCGCGTGCCCGTGATCGAGATGATCGAGATCGGCGCGGGCGGCGGCTCCATCGCCCGCGCGGACAGCCTCGGCCTGCTCAAAGTCGGCCCGGACAGCGCGGGCGCGCAGCCCGGCCCCGCCTGCTACGGGCGCGGCGGCACGTCTCCGACCGTGACCGACGCCGACCTGATGCTCGGCTACCTCGACCCGACATTCTTCCTCGGCGGCAGGATGCGCCTCGATACCGACGCGGCGGAGCGCGCCATCGCCGGTCTGGGCGCGCGGCTCGGCCTCTCCGCCATCGAGGCGGCGTGGGGCATCCATCAGGTGGTGAACGAGAATATGGCGGGCGCGGCGCGCATCCACGCCGTCGAACGCGGCAAGGACCCGCGCGCCTACCCGCTCTTCGCCTTCGGCGGGGCGGGGCCGGTGCACGCCTATCGCGTCGCGCAGATCCTCGACGTGCCGGAACTCGTCGTCCCGCTCGGCGCGGGCGTCACGTCCGCGCTTGGTTTCCTCGTCGCGCCGCTCGCCTTCGATTATGTGCGCTCGTTCTTCTCGCCGCTGCGCGACCTCGACTTCGACCACGTCAACGCGCTGCTTGCTGAGATGGAGGGCGAAGGCAGGGCGACGCTGACGGCGGCGGGTGTCGCGCTGGAACAGATCACCTACCGCCGCACCGCCGAGATGCGCTATCGCGGGCAGGGGCACGAGGTGCCGGTGCCGCTGCCGGACGGCGACCTGAGCGCGGCGATGCTCCCCGATCTGGAGGCGGCGTTCGAGGCCGTCTACCGGCGGCTCTATGGCCGCATCGCCGAGGGCGTGCCGCTCGAAGCGCTCAACTGGCGCGTCGTCGCCAGCGGGCCGCGGCCGGAGATCAACCTCGCCGCCGAAGCGGCAGGCGCTTCGGATGCGCGGCACGCGATCAAGGGCGAGCGGGAGATCTACCTGCCGGAGCGGGGCGGCTTCGCGCCCGTTCCCGTCTACGACCGCTACGCGCTGGCGCCCGGTGCGGCCTTTACTGGCCCGGCGGTCGTCGAGGAACGCGAGTCCACGACGATCATCGGCGGCGGCACGGTCGCGGTGGATACCTTCCGCAACCTCATCGTCGCCATGAAGGGAGACGACCCCCGTGATTGACGCGCGGCAGACGATTGACCCGATCACGCTCGAAGTGCTCTGGAACCGACTGATCGCCGTCGTCAACGAGCAGGCGACGGCGCTGATGCGCACCTCGTTCACCACCGTCGTGCGCGAGTCGGGCGACCTCTCCGCCGGGGTCTTCGACCCGCGCGGCTACATGATCGCGCAGGCCGTCACCGGCACGCCCGGCCACATCAACTCGATGGCGACCTGCATCCACCACTTCCTCGCCGTCTACCCCGCCGACACGCTCCGGCCCGGCGACGTGCTGATCACGAACGACCCGCAGAAGACCTCCGGCCAACTGCACGATTTCACCGTCATCTCACCGATTTTCGACGACAGCGACCGGCTGATCGCCTTCTTCGGCTCGACCTGCCACGCGATTGACATCGGCGGGCGCGGCCTCAGCGCGGACGCCCGCTCGATGTACGAGGAAGGGCTGTTCGTCCCGATCACGAAATGGTACGACGCGGGCAGGCCGAACGAGGAACTGGTGAAGATCATCCGCGCGAACGTCCGCGAGCCGGATCAGGTGCTCGGCGACATCCACGCGCAGGTGGCGGGGAACAATGTCGGCGGCGCGCGCCTCACGGAGTTCATGGCGGAGTTCGGCCTGACGAGCATCGAACCGCTCGCGGACGAGATCATCACCCGCTCCGAGCGCGCGATGCGCGACGCGATCGCCACCGTGCCGGACGGCGTCTACACCCACACCGGGCAGAGCGACGGCTTCGACGCACCCGTCACACTCGCCGTGACGATCACCAAGCAGGGCGACGCGATGCATGTGGACTGGACGGGATCGAGCGAGGCCAGCCCGCGCGGCATCAACGTCGTGCTGAATTACACCCATGCCTACGTCACCTACGCGCTGAAATGCGCGCTCTGCCCCGACGTGCCCAACAACGAAGGCTCGTTCCGCCCCGTCACCGTCACCGCGCCGCCGGGCTCGCTGCTCAATGCGCTGCCGCCCGCGCCGGTGGCGGGCAGGCACGTCATCGGCCACTTCCTGCCGGGGATCGTCTTCGGCGCGCTCGCGCCCGTCCTGCCCGGCAGGGTGATCGCCGAGGGCGCGGCGAATATCTGGGCGACGCAACTGACCGGCGCGCACGCCAACGGCGACCCGTGGACGTACGTCTGGTTCTCCTGCGGCGGCACCGGCGCGCGCCCGACGAGCGACGGCATCCACACGACCGCCTTCCCCTCCGGCGTGATGGGCGTGCCGGTCGAGGTGATCGAGAGCGTCGCGCCGCTGCTCGTCCGGCGACGCGAGATCGCCCAGGATTCGGGCGGGCCGGGACGGTTCCGGGGCGGCTGCGGCCAGTACATGGAGGTCGGCGCACTGACCGGGCGCGGCTACAACCTCGGCCCGATCTTCGACCGCACGCGCGTGCCCGCCGAAGGGTACGCTGGCGGCGGGCAGGGCGCGCGCGGCGCGATCACGCTCAGCGACGGGCGCGAACTGCGCGACAAGTCGCAGATCGCCCTCGCGGCGGATGAGCGGTTCACGCTGCAATTGCCCGGCGGCGGCGGCTACTACGACCCGCTGACGCGCGATGTGCAGGCCGTCCTCGACGATGTGCTCGACGGCTTTGTCTCCATCGAGGCCGCCCGCGCGCAATACGGCGTCGTCATTGACCCGGCCGCGATGGCGGTTGACGAGGAAGCAACCGCGAAACTCCGCACAACGCCCGCGTGAAGCATTCGCCAAGCGGTGTTCTGTGTAGCCCGCCACCACCGGGAAAACTCCCTGTTACGAACGCGCCTTCTGATCCCGGATCAAGCGGCCTAGGTCAATCACCTCGCGCACCATCGTCGCCGTGCGCTCGCGCGGCCCCGCCTCTTTGATGTCCACATTTTCGCTGTCCAGTTGATCCCGGGAGAGGATGACCACCGTCGGGACGACGTGCGCGCCGAGGGTGCGGACGGTGTGGTACAGGCTGTTGATGACATTCATCGCGCTCGCGCCGCCGTAGCCGAGCAGCGCGGCCGCCTTGCCGCCGAGGTAGGGCGGCCGATCGTTCGCCAGGAATTCAAGCGAGTCGAGCACATTCTTCACGGCGCCGCTGATCGTGCCGTGGTAGGTCGGCGAGCAGATCACGAAGCCGTCCGCCGCGCGGACTTCGTCCAAGAGCCAGTGCAGCGTCGCGGGATAGTCGGAAAGTTGCCGCTCGCCGTTGTAGAGCGGCAGGTCGAGATCGCGGACGGCGGCGAGGCTCGTTTGCGCCCCCTGCTCCTCCGCGATTCGTAACGCCACCTTGAGCGCGAGCAGGCTCATCGAGCCGCGCCGGGTGCTGCCGCCGATGCCGAGGACGCGAACGGGTTCCGATCTCGCCGTCATCTGCCGCACACCTTTCTCACGCCGTCCCGCGCGATGGCCGACCGGGCGGATGTGTCGCGACCGGCGCGTACCGGACGCCCTCGATCCGCTCGCCGATCCGGACGAAGAGATGACCGATCCTGACCGCAAGCGTGCTCCGCGAGCGGGCCGCGCCGGACGCCTCCGCGAGCAGCGCGCGATGGGCGGCTTCCCTGCACCAGTCCTGCATACGCAATTGGACCAGAAGATCGATCGGATCGTGCATCATGGCCCCACCGTGCCTTTCTTGAACATCGGGTCACGCGCGCCCCCGCGCCCCGCCACCGCCGATCAGTGACTGCCATTCGGGCCACGACACCACGCCAATTTCCGGGCGCGGCGGATCGGGCAGCATGCTGATGAATTCGAGCGAGTGCCCGTCGGGGTCGCTGAAGTAGACGGCGATGGCCGGCATCCAGCCGATGACGCACGGCGTGTCGCCCGGCACGCCGTTGATGTCGCGCGGGGTGAGACCCGCCGCTTTCAAATCGTCCACCGACCGGATAATGTCGGCGACCGGCATCTGAAAGGCGAAGTGGAGGTGCAAGCCGATCGGCGCGGACGACGCCCAGAGGCCGAGCATCGCGGCGCCGGGCGCGCCGATCCAGAGAAAGGCGGCGTTGCGCTCCGGCACCGCGTAGGCGAAGGGGAGGTGGAGCAGGTCCTGGTAGAAACGAATCGAGCGGTCGAGATCGCGTACCGCGAGGTGCGTCTCGAAGAGTCCCGTGATGTTCATCACCGCCTCCTTACGCCGTGGCCGCCGCGTACGCCGTTGTACGTTCCGATGTTGCAGCGTCAGCGTAGCACAGCGCGGCGAATAAAGCAAGTAGATTCTGATTTTATTTGCGAAACTCTCCATGTGGCGTATACTGGCGAGAGAAGCGACGGTCGCGTGTGCCGGAGGGAGGGACGATGCCAACCGAAATTCATCCCGCGCTCTCCGCGATGCCGGAGACCCGCCGACACATTCTCACGCTGCTGAAACAACGCGGCTCGGCGCGCTCGGAAGGGATCGCGGCGGCGATCGGTGTGACGGTGAGCGGCACGCGGCAGCACATGACCGCGCTGGAGCGGGACGGGCTGATCGCGCACTCCGATCTGCGCGACGGGCGGGGCCGCCCGAAGTTCGTCTACTACCTCACGCCGCTGGCGGACAATCTCTTCCCGCGCAACTACGCCGACCTGACGAACGAATTGCTCGAATACGTCGAACAGGCCGACCCCGCGCTGTTGGAGCAGATCTTCGATAAGCGGGGCGCGCGCCGCCTCGAACGCGCCCGGCAGCGCACCGCCGGTCTGTCGTTCGCGGAGCGGGTGCGAGTCCTCACGGAATTGCTCGACGAGGACGGCTATCTCGCGGCGTTCGAGGCGCAACCGGACGGGTCGTACCGCATCGTCGAGCACAACTGCGCCGTGATGGATGTGGCGCGCAAGTACGGGCAGGCGTGCCGCACCGAGATCGCCTTCCTCCGCGCGGCGCTCCCCGATGCCGATGTGACCCGCATCGCGCACATGATCGCCGGGCAGCACGTCTGCGCCTACGATGTGCGGCCCAAAGCGCCCGCCGCGCAATAACACGTCGCGCGCCGCGACCGCCGCTCGCGGTTTGCGCATGCCTGTCCGTACGTGCTATTCTTATCGGAAAATTGGTTGCTTACATGCGGTTTTTCCGCACCCACATAGAGGAGCGTGAGGATGTCGGGACATTCAAAATGGAGTTCGATTAAGCACCAGAAAGGTGCGAAGGACGTGCAGCGCGGCGCGCTCTTCACGAAACTGGCGCGCGAGCTCTCCGTCGCGGTGCGCGCGGGCGGCGGCGGAGACCCCGAGGCGAATTATCGCCTGCGCCTCGCCGTGCAGAAGGCGCGCGCCAATAACATGCCGAACGACAACATCGAGCGTTCGATCAAGAAGGCGCTCGGCGAGGGCGACAACACGACGTACGACGATGTGCTGTACGAGGGGTTCGGCCCCGGCGGCGCGGCGATCCTCGTGCAGGCGCTCACCGACAACCGCAACCGGACGGTGTCCGAGGTGCGGAGTGTCTTCTCGAAATACGGCGGGAACATGGGCGAGTCCGGCTCTGTCGGCTGGATGTTCGCGAACCGTGGTGTTGTGACGATCAACACGGATGGCAAGGACCCCGATGAGGTCGCGCTGATGGCGATTGACGCGGGCGCGGCGGACGTGGAGAACAGCGACGGCGTCCTCGAAGCATATACGGAGCCGCAGGACTTGAAGGCGGTCGAGGACGCCGTTCGCGCGGAGGGGCTGGAGGTTGATGAAGCAAGCCTCCGGTATATCGCCGCGACGCCGATGGAACTCGACCTGCATCAGACGGTGCAGGCGCTCCGCCTGATCGAGAAGCTGGAAGAGCTCGACGATGTCCAGCAGGTCTTCTCGAACCTGGAAATCTCCGATGAAGTCCTCGCGCAGGTGAGCGCGTAGCCCCGGAGGCGTCGCCATGCCCGGCATCACCCTCGGCATTGATCCGGGCACCGCGATCCTTGGCTACGGCGTCGTGCGCGGCGACCGCGACCCGGAGGTCGTCGCGTACGGCGTTGTCCGCACCGAGAGCGGCCTCGCGCCCGAGAAACGCCTGCTGCGGCTCTACGACGCGGTGTCGCGCCTGATCGCCGAACACCTGCCGGACGCCGTCGCGGTCGAGCAGCTCTTCTTCTCGAAGAATGTGACGACGGCGCTGCCCGTCATGCAGGCGCGGGGCGTCGTCCTGCTCGCGGCGGCGAGCGCCGGTGTGCCGATCTCCGAGTATCGCCCGATCGAGGTGAAGCAGGCGATCGCCGGGTACGGGCGGGCGGACAAGGCGCAGATGCAGGAGATGGTCCGCATCCTCCTCCGCCTCGACACTATCCCCCAACCCGACGACGCGGCGGACGCCCTCGCCGTCGCGATCTGCCATGTGCATTCGCAACAGTTCCTCGCGGCCACCGCGCAGCCCGTCAGCCATCATGCCCCCATCCGGCGTCGGTAAGGGGCGGGCGCACCGCGTCCGCCTCGACCAGTTGCTCGTTGACCGGGACCTCGCCGAGAGCCGCAGCCGCGCGCAGGCGTTAATCCTCGCCGGGCACGTGCGCGTCGGCACGACGCCCGTCACGAAGGCGGGCGAGCTCGTCGCGGAGCAGGCGGAGGTTACGGTGCTCGCGCCGCCGCGATTCGTCAGCCGCGGCGGCGAGAAACTCGACCACGCGCTGGAAGCGTTCGGCCTCGATGTCGCCGGCCGGGTGTGCGCGGATTTCGGCGCGAGCACCGGCGGTTTCACGGATTGCCTGCTCCAGCGGGGTGCGGCGCGCGTCTACGCGATTGATGTCGGCTACGGGCAACTGGATTACCGCATCCGGCAGGACCCCCGCGTCGTGGCGATGGATCGCACCAATGTCCGCTTCGTCTCCGCGCTGCCGGAGCCGGTCTCGCTCGCGGTGATTGATGTCTCGTTCATCTCGCTCGCCCTCGTCCTGCCGAGCGCGATCGCCGTTTCGGGGGCGGGCGGCCGGATCGTCGCGCTCATCAAGCCGCAATTCGAGGCGGGGAAGGGGGCGGTCGGGCGGGGCGGCGTCGTGCGCGACCCGGAGACGCACCGCGCTGTGCTACAATCCGTGGCGCGAGCGGCGGCGAGCCTGGGGCTGCGGTTGGGCGGCCTGACCGCGTCGCCGCTCCGCGGCCCGGCGGGGAACGTCGAGTTCCTCGCGCTGTGGTCGCCGGGGACGCCTCTGGATGCGGACGAGACGGCGGCGCGGATCGCTGCCGCCCTCGCGACGGTGCCGGGAAGGTAGCGAGGTAGCGTGGAATGACCAAGCGCGCGGGCGTCGGCGCGATCGGGATGCTCGTCCACCCGCAGAACCCGGCGGCGCGGGAGACGGCGGCGCGCATCCGCGAGCGGCTGGAGGCCGACACGATCCCGTGTTGGGAGGAGTCCACGCGCGCGACGGATGCCGATATTTCGGAGGCGCATCTCGCCGCGACGCGCCTGCTGCTCGTCCTCGGCGGCGACGGCTCGCTGATGCGCGCCGCGCAACTGACCGCGCCGCGCGACATCCCGGTCGTCGCGGTCAGCCTCGGGCGCCTCGGCTTCCTGGCGGAACTGACGCCGGAGAACGCCGTGGACCTGCTCCCGCAGTTCCTCGCCGGCAACTACTGGCTGGACCGGCGGCTGATGCTCGAAGTGACGGTCGCGCGCGCCGACGGCACGACCGAGACGGCGCTCGCCGCGAACGATGTGGTCGTCACGAACCCGAAGCCGTCGCGCGTGCTCGACATCACCTGCGCGGTGGACGACGCGCCCGTGACGACCTTCGTCGCGGACGCGTTCATCGTCTCGACGCCGACGGGTTCGACGGCGTATAACCTCGCCGCGCGCGGCCCGATCGTCGCGCCCTGGACGCAGACGATGATCCTGACGCCGGTCGCGCCGCACCTCAGTTCGATTGATACGCTGGTCATCTCGTCGGACGCGCGGGTCACGCTGATCGCGACCTCCCGCGAGGGGGCGGTGCTCACCTCGGACGGGCAACTGGACGTGCCGCTGGCGAGCGGCGATGTCGTCCATGTCTGCGCCTCCCGGCACACGCTGGCGCTCGCGCGGGTCAACCCGCGCAACCATTTCTACGCGACGCTCGTCAGCCGCCTGATCCGGCGGGAACAATGGGGTACGAATGCACCGAGCGGCTCCTGACCCCTTCGCCGCGCTGCGCGCCGCACTCCGCCCCGGCAGCGCCGAACCAGCGGCCGGCGAAGATGCATATCCCTTGAGGTTGGATACGGGGCGAGAGGCGCGCATCGGCGTGCCGGAAGTGGTCTACGCGCCGGGGAAAAGCGCGGGCACCCTCGTTGATGCGGTGCGCGGCCTGCTCGCGGCGCGCGGTCGGGCGATCGTCAGCCGCGTGGACGAGACGAACGCGGCGCTGCTCCGCGCGCGCTTCCCCGACGCGCGCATGGAGATCGGGGAGGGGATGCGCACGGCGCGCCTGACCGTCGCGGGATACGAGGATCCGTTCGCCGGAGGGCACGTCGGGATCGTGACGGCGGGCACATCGGACCTCCCGGCGGCGGACGAGGCGCGCGCGATGGCGGAGGCGATGGGCTGCGCCGTCCGCCTGGTCGCGGATGTCGGCGTCGCCGGGCTGCACCGGCTCTTCCCGCCGTTGGCGGGCCTGCTCGCATGGGGCGTGGACGCCGTGATCGTCGCGGCGGGGATGGACGGCGCGCTGCCGTCGGTCGTCGCGGGGCTGCTGCCGCTGCCCATCGTCGGGCTGCCGACGATGATCGGCTACGGCGCGGGCGGGCAAGGGGAGGCGGCGCTCCTGGCGATGCTCCAGACGTGCGCACCCGGCCTCACCGTCGTCAACATAGACAACGGAATCGGCGCGGGCATCGCCGCCGCGCGGATCGCCAATCAATCCGCCGCCGCGTGCGAGCGGCTCCGCTCACTTGGGGCGAGCGGGCGTCCAGCCGCGCGCGGCGAGCAGTGAGCGCGCCATCCGGATCGGGTTCGACCGCCCGGCCATGAGCGCGGGCACCGCCGCGTGCATCGTCGCGGGCGCCGTCATGTAGCGGTCAACCGCGACGCGCACCTCGTTGTGGACGAGCGCCTGCACCTCCGCCCAGAGCCGCCCCGCCGCCCGCTGCTCGCCTTCGGGCGAACCCTCCAAATATGCACGATGGGCCTCAATGGCATCAGCGAGCGTTTCGACGCCGCCGCCGTCGGTGGCCGTCGTCGCGATCACGGGCCGCGCCCAGCCGTCCGGCTGGGTCGCCGCTTCCGACGCCTCGCGCAGGTCCGCGACCATCGCGTCGGCGCCGGGCAACTCCGCCTTGTTGACGACGTAAATGTCGGCGACTTCGAGGATGCCCGCCTTAAGCGCCTGCACATCGTCGCCGCTGTGCGGCGTCTGCACGAGGAGGATCGTCGCGGCGACGGTCGCGATCGTCACGCCGTCCTGCCCGGTGCCGACGGTCTCGACGATCACCCGGTCGTACCCCGCGACGCCCATCAGGCGGGCGGTCTGCATCGTCGTCAGGCCGAGGCCGCCGTGCTGGCCGCGCGCCGCGCTGGAGCGGATGAAGACCCCCCGGTCGGCGGTCGCCGCCGTCATGCGGATGCGGTCGCCGAGCGTCGCGCCGCCGGTGCGCGGGCTGACCGGGTCAACGGCGAGGACGGCGACGGTCAGATCGCGCGCCCGATAGGCGCGGATCAGCGCGTCGGCGAGCTTGCTCTTCCCCGCGCCGGGCGGGCCGGTGACGCCGATGATGTGCGCCCGCCCGCCGCCCGCGAAGATCGCTTCCGAGAGCGCCAACCCGTCGGGATCGCCCGACTCGACGAGCGAGATGCCGCGCGCGAGGGCGACGCGATCCCCCGCCTTGATGCGCGCCGCCAGGTCGTCAATATCGCGCGGAGATTGCGCGGTCATGAGCCACCGCCTGGCTTGGAGAGGCGGCGGTTGCGCGGCGCGTGCTCCTTGATGAAGGCGATGCTCGTCGCGAGGGAGGTGCCGGGGCCGAAGACCGCCGCGACCCCCGCTTCCCGCAGCGCCGCCGCGTCGTCCGCCGGGATAACGCCGCCCGCGACGATCAGGACATCGCCGAGGCCGACCGCGCGCAGCCCCGCGATGACGCGCGGAAAGAGCGTCGCGTGCGCGCCGGAGAGGCTGCTGAGGCCGAGCACGTCCACGTCCTCCTGAATCGCCGCCTCGACGACCATTTCGGGCGTCTGGTGCAGGCCGGTGTAGATCACCTCCATCCCGGCATCCCGCAGGGCGCGCGTCAGCACCTTCGCGCCCCGGTCGTGGCCGTCGAGGCCGACCTTCGCGATCAGGACGCGGATTGGGCGATTTTCCATCGGTCTATCCTTCTCTCAGCCGCTCGCGAGGCGCGCCCGCCCGGTAATTCGGGGTTATTGTACCGCGCATCGTCCGTACCACCAGGCTTGCCGTGACTGGCGTGGTCGTCACCGCTCGTATGTGTAGAAGCCCTCGCCGCTCTTCCGGCCCAGTTTGCCCGCCGCGACCATCCGGCGGAGGAGCGGGCAGGGGCGGTACTTGTCGTCGCCGAGGCCGCGATGCAGGACCCCCATGATGCCGAGGCAGACATCGAGGCCGATGAAGTCCGCCAGTTGCAGCGGCCCCATCGGGTGTGCCATACCGAGTTTCATCACCGTGTCTATCGCCTCCCGGTCGGCGACGCCCTCCATCAGGCAGAACATCGCCTCGTTGAGCATCGGCATGAGGATGCGGTTCGAGACGAAGCCGGGATAATCGTTCACCGCCACGGGCGTCTTGCCGAGCGCGCGGGCGAGCGCTTCGGTCGCCGCGTACGTGTCGTCGCTCGTCCGCGCGCCGCGCACGATCTCGACGAGGCCCATCACGGGGACGGGGTTGAAGAAGTGCATGCCGATGACATTCTCGGGGCGATTCGTCGCCGCCGCGAGGAGGGTGATCGAGATCGAGGAGGTGTTGGACGCGAGGATCGCGCCGGGCCGGCAGGTCGCGTCGAGGCGGCGGAAGATGTCGCGCTTAACCGACTCGTCCTCGAACGCCGCCTCGATCACCAGGTCGGCGGTCGCCGCCGCGCCGAAATCGGTCGTCCCGGTGACGCGCGCCCGCACGGCGTCGGCCTCGTCCGCCGCGAGCGTCCCGCGCCGGACGATCCGGTCGAGCGATCCGGCGATGGTGCGCGCCCCGCGCGCGACGGCGGCATCGTCCACATCAATCATCGCCACGGGCAGACCGGCGGCGGCGGCCGTCTGGGCGATGCCTGCGCCCATCGCGCCCGCGCCGATCACGGCAATTTCGCGGACGGTGGCATGCTCCTCGGTCATGGCAGGCTCCCTTCCTGACGACCGCGCGCGGTCGGTTGTTTCTCGCCCAGGGACGACGACTCGCGCGGCGCGTTGACGACGCGCATCACCTCATCCATCTCCTCGGTGAGCCAGAGGCGGATCGCCTTGACGGCGGCGGGCAGTATCTCCTTCTCCAGCGCGGCGCGCTCGCTCGGCGCGAAGAGTTTGAGGACGTGCCCCATCGCCTTGCCGCCGCCGGGCGGGCGGCCGATGCCGAGCCGGAGCCGGGGGATGTCCTGCGTGCCGAGCGCCTGGATGATGCTGCCGAGGCCCTTGTGCCCCGCCGCGCTCCCCGACGGGCGCAGGCGGAGCGCGCCGAAGGGCAGGTCAACCTCGTCGTAGACGACGAGCAGGCGCCGCGTCGGCACCTTGTACCAGTGGACGAGCTGGCCGACGCTCGTGCCGGAGGAATTCATGAAGGTCTGCGGGCGGGCGACGACGAGCGACAGCCCCTCCGCATGCCCGGTGGCGATCTCCGCCTGCATCCGCTTGCCGCTGAAGCGCATATCGTGGCGGCGCGCGAACGCACCGACGGCCATGAAGCCGATGTTGTGGCGCGTGCGCTCGTATTCCTTGCCCGGATTGCCGAGGCCGACGATCAGCGCGTCAATTGGCACGATTCCTCCTTCGACCGATCACACCGCGCGGCTTGGCAAGCAGCCGGTCGTACACGTCCGCCGTCTCGCGCGCCGCCCGCGCCCACGAATAGCGCGCCGCCCGCCGCTCGCCCAGCGCGCGCAGTTCCGCGCGGTATGATGGATTGTCCGCCAGCCGGTGCATCGCCGCCGCCCAGGCGCGCGCATCGCCCGGCGCGGCAACGAGGGCGGCATCACCGGCGATCTCGACGAGCGCGTGCGCCGTGCTGATCGCCACTGGCGCGCCGGATGCCATCGCCTCGACAACCGGCAAACCGAATCCTTCGTCCCACGAGGGCATCAGCAGCGCCATCGCCCCATGATACAGCGGGAGCAACGCCGCTGGCGTCACCGCGCCGAGCCAGAGGATGCCGGGTTCCGTCCGCAGCCGCCGGACGGTCGCCGCCGCATTCCACCCTTCCGTACCGGCGACGACGAGCGCGGCGGGGTGGGTGGCCGCGCGCCGATAGGCGGCGTACGCATCGAGCAGCGTGTCATGATTCTTGCGCGGCTCGATCGTGCCGACCATCAGGAAATAGCGCGCGGGGATGCCCCGATTGGCATGAGTCTGCTCTCCCGCGTCGCTCGCTTCGGGGGGGCGGAAAAGCGGATCGGCGGCCTCGTGGATCACCGTCACGGCGTCGGCATCCACACCGAGCAGGGAGACGAGGTCGTCGCGCGTCGCGCGCGAGACGGCGATGATCGCGCCCGCGCGGTGAACCGCCGCCGCGACCTGGCCGTAGTATCGTTGGGCGTCCGCCGTCAGTCGGTCGGGGTGGCGGACGAAGTCGAGGTCGTGCACCGTGATCGCCGTCCGCCACGGCCCGGCGAGCGGGACGAAATCCGGGCTATGCAGGAGCGCCGGGCGGGCGCGCAGGAACTCGACGGGCAGGGTATGCCGCTCCAGCGGGTGATGCGGCGGCGTCCAGAGTCGCGGTTGGTGTATTGCTGCCCTTTCCGGGAGAACGGGCGGCCCGCGCCGCGCATGACCGAGGATGAAGGTGTGGCCGCGTGCCGCCAGTTCCGGGGCGAGCGCGGTGGCGAGATTGTCTATATAGGACGCGATCCCGCCCCGCCGGTAGGCGCACATGCGTGCGTCAATTGCGATCCGTGCCATATCATCGCTCCCCGCCGCGCACCACACGATGTGCGGATGGTATACTGAGTGGAGAGGGGTCGCTTCGCAAGGGCCTGACCCCGGTTCAACGAGTGGAGAACACGAACGCCATGGAATTCTTCGGTATCGGCGCGCCAGAATTAATGGTCATCCTCGTCATCGCGATCGTCATGTTCGGGCCGGACAAAATCCCGACGATGGCCGCGCAGGTGGGGAAGACAATCCGCGAGTTCCGCCGGTACACGAGCGAACTGACCAAGGAGTTCGACGACGCCACCGGCGATCTGCGCAAGGAATTCCACAACATCGCGGGCGACCTGCGCGGCGAACTGGAGGCGACGCAGGCCGATCTGCGCAGCCAGCTCGACCTGACCGATGTCTTCAAGATGGATACCCCCAAGGAGGCGGTCGCCGCGGGCGTCGCGGCCGCGACGGAACCCGGCCTCGCCGCGCTCGAAACGGCGACCGAGGCGGGTGGCACGGCGACGGCGGTCGCGGAGCCGGCGCAGCCGGAGCCGATCACCGTGATGACGCCGTATGCGGAATCGCTCGCGGCGCGCGAGGCGAATGGGGCGGCCACGGCGGCGCCATCGGTCGCCACGAAGGCCGACCCCTTCGCGGACCTCGTGGCGCTTGTCGTCGCCCCGACTGCCGAATCGGAATGGGTCGCCGATGCCGCCGCGACGGAAACCGCCCCCGTCGCTGTTGTTTCGGAGGCGACCGCACCCGCCACGAACGGGCATCGGACGGTCGTTGGTGGCAGCGTCGCGGGCAGCAAGTACAACCGTCGGAAGTCAGCGTAGCGGTGCGTCGGCATCCGCCGCCAGCGTCGGCGCGTCAATGGCGGGGAAGGTATCGAACGCGACGAGCCGTTCCAGCGCGGGCCAGATCTCGGCGCGCTTGTGCACGCGGGTCGGTCGCCCCGAACGGTCAATGAAGAGATGATCGGTGAACCCCGTCGCCAGATGCGTCGCCGCGCCATCGAGGATGCGATGCACCTCGTAGCCGAACCGGATGCGCACCCCGGTCAGGACCTCGACGCGCGTGCCGATGGCGAGCAAGTCGTCGTATTTCGCCGCGAGGCGGAACCGCGCGCCGCACTCCCGCAACGGCATCAGAATGCCGTGCGCCTCGAGGTCCGCGTAGGTCATGCCAATGGCGCGGACGAGTTCGCAGCGGCCAATCTCGAAGTAGGCGAAGAAATTGCCGTGGTAGATATAGCCCATCTGATCGGTCTCCGCGTAGCGCGTGCGGACCAGCGCGGGGCGGTGTATCGTCGTCTCTGCCATCATTTCCTCTCTCTCCGGCGTGCCACGCCAACGGCAGTATACGCGGTGCACAAAGCCCTGACGTTGAGACATGGCGCGGATTTCGTTGGTGGTCGCGGGCTTTCGTCAATAACGGAATGCGGCGCGCATGGTCGCTGATGCGTTCGCGTTCGAGATCGAGGCGATGGATCGGGAGACGGGCGCGCGCGCCGGGCGTTTCTCGACGCCGCACGGCGCCATCGCGACGCCGGCCTTCATGCCGGTCGGCACGCAGGCGACGGTCAAGGCGCTCGATCCGGACGATCTGCACGCCGTCGGCGCGCAGATCGTCCTGTCGAACGCCTACCACCTCAGCCTCCGCCCCGGCGCGGCGGTGATCGCGGATGCGGGCGGGTTGCACCGCTTCATGGCGTGGGACGGCCCGATCCTCACCGACAGCGGCGGCTTCCAGGTCTTCAGCCTCGGCGCGCGGCGGACGGTGGACGACGACGGCGTCACCTTCCGCTCCCACCTCGACGGCAGCCTCCATCGCTTCACGCCCGAAAGCGTCGTCGCATTGGAGGAGGCGCTGGGGGCGGACATCATCATGCCGCTCGATGAATGCGTCGCGCTCCCCGCCGATGACGTGACCGTGTGCGCGGCGCTCCATCGCACGCAGCGCTGGCTGGAACGCGCGCTCCGCGCGAAACGGCGCGAGGATCAGGCATTGTTCGCGATTGTCCAGGGCGGCCTGAACCACGCGCTGCGCCGCGAGGGCGCCGCATTCGCCGCGCAACTTGGCGTGCCGGGCATCGCGATCGGCGGCCTCAGCGTCGGCGAGTCGAAAGCGGAGATGGACGCGACGCTCGCCGCGACGACGGATGCCCTCCCCGTGGGCCGCCCGCGCTACCTGATGGGCGTCGGCGCGCCGGAAGACCTCTGGGCGTGCGTGGCGCGTGGGGTGGACCTTTTCGATTGCGTGCTGCCCGCGCGGGTGGCACGGCACGGCGGCCTCTACACCCCAGCGGGGCGCATCGGCGTCGGCAACGCCCGGTATCGCGATCTGCACGCGCCGCTCGATGCGGCGTGCGGCTGCCCGACGTGCCGCCGGTTTTCCGCCGCCTATCTGCATCACCTGTACCGGACGAAGGAATTGCTCTGGTACCGGCTGGCGACGGTGCACAACCTCTGGTTCGTCCTGCGGCAGATGGACGAAATCCGCGCCGCGATCCGCGACGGTTCGTTCGCGGCCCGGCACGCGGCATTCCGCGCGCGGTACCGGGTGGCGGACCGGGGGGCGGCCGGGCAGGACCACGCCCGGTTTATCGAGAGCCGCACACGGCGGCACGCGGTTTGACCATCGCAGGCTTGCTCCGTACAATATGACGCGATGCGCGTATACGTACAATGGGTGCGCGGGAAAAGAGCGAATGGTCACGAACCTAGGGACATCGTCAACTGGAAGGCATTCGCCGCCGCTCGCTCCGGTGCCCCGCTCCGCGCATGCCCAGATGCGGAGCGCGTGGCGCGTCCTCGTCGTCAGTTTCGCCTGCTTCTCGCTCCTGGCGGCGGGCGTGACGGCGGGATTCACGACCTATCGGGCGAACGCGACGAAGCCGCGCGGTGGCATCGTCGGCCAGATCGCCACCGGCAACCAGGCGCAGGTGCGCGCGCGCCAGCAATCGTTCTGGCACGACATCGCGGAGGGCGGCACCATCAGCGAGGGCGACACGCTCCGCACGGGCGACGACACGCAGATGAAGGTGTCGTTGTTCGATGACTCCGTCGTCGAACTCTCCGCGAACACCGAGGTGACGTTCGACCGGCTGCGCGCGTCGCAGTACATTGACAAGAACGCGGCGATTGCGCTGCATCAGGATCACGGGCGGCTGATCGTCACGGCGAACCCCGACACGATCTATAACCGCGTGCTCATTGATGTCCGCTCACTCGGCAGCACCGTCGAGGCGCGCCAGCCGGGCACCCGCTTTCGCGTGCTCGTGCTGCCCGGCCCGCAGGACGATCCGGGTCATGTGGACGTCTCGGTCCTGAACGGCCCCGATGTGACGGTTGAGGGCGCGGGCCAGCGCGTGACGGTGGCGAACGGGCAGCAGAGCATCGTCGCGGTCGGCGCGGCGCCGACCGCCCCGTCCGTGAAACAGCGCGAACTGGTCGAGAATGGGGCATTCCAGTTGGGCGCGAATGCCCGCGACCAGATGCCGACACACTGGGAGGCATATTCGGATAACGGCGGTGATGGGGCGGGCGCCCCGGCCACCGAGGCAATCGTGCCGGAGACGGTGCGCGGGCAGCCCGTCAATGCGCTGCATCTCGCGCGCGTGGGCGGCAATGTGGACAGCGATCTCATCGGCGTGAAGCAGACGCTCTCATTCAGCGAACTGGACGAGTACGACTCGGTCGTCCTGAGCGCGGATGTGAAAATTGTCGGCCACAGCCTCTCGGGGGGCGGCACGCTCGGCTCCGAATACCCGGTCGTCTTTCTCGTCCGGTATGTCAGCGCGAAGAATGACCCGATCGAGGTTGGCCGCGCGTTCTTCACCCAGAATGACGACGGCAACCGGACGGCGACCAGCGTGCTCCAAGGCACGCAGATCAAACCCGGCGTCTGGAACGACGCGTTCCATTGGGATTTGAAGCAAGCATATCCTACGCCGTACAAACTCGTCAGCATCCAGGTGTACGCGTCGGGGCACGACTACGACGCGTACATCGCGAACATCTCCATCGTTGCGAAGTAGCAATGGCCGGAGCCGGAATCGGATTCGGAATCATAAAGAGAGAAAGGCCGGTTGGATGAGTTCAATAGCGGTGATCGGCACCGGGTACGTCGGCCTCATCACTGGCGCCGGATTCGCCGATCTCGGGAACGACGTGGTGTGCGTTGATATTCTCGAAGAGAAAATCGCCAAATTGCGCGCGGGCATGATGCCTTTTTTTGAACCGGGACTGGAAGAACTGACGCGGCGCACCGCCGACGCAGGACGTCTGCGCTTCACGACCGCGTACGCCGAGGCGATCCCGGCGGCGGATTTCGTCTTCATCACGGTGGACACGCCGCCGAGCGGCAACGGCAAGGCGGATATGAGCCGCGTCGAGAGCGCCTCGCGCAGCCTCGCGCCGCATCTGCGCGGGCGGACGATCATCATCAACAAGAGCACGATGCCGATCGGCAGCGGCGATTTCGTCTCGCAGATCATCCGCGAGTACGCGGCGCCGGATGCCGACTTCGCGGTCGTCTCGAACCCGGAATTCCTGCGCGAAGGCTCCGCCGTGCGCGATGTCCGCGAGCCGGACCGGATCGTCCTCGGCGGCGATGATTCCGTCGCGGTCGAGGCGGTGTCCGAACTGTATGAGACGGTGAACGCGCCCATCGTCAAGACCGACCTGCGGACGGCGGAGATGATTAAGTACGCGTCGAATGCGATGCTCGCGACCCGCATCTCGTTCATCAACGAAATTGCCGCGATCTGTGAAGGGTTCAACGCGGATGTGCGCGTCGTCGCGCGCGGGATGGGGCTGGACGCGCGCATCGGCCCGAGTTTCCTCGACGCGGGCATCGGCTTCGGCGGCTCGTGTTTCCCGAAGGATGTCAAGGCGCTGGCCTACATGGCGGCGGAGAAGCATCTGCACCCGCAACTGCTCAACAGCGTGCTGGACATCAACCAGGACCAGCGCCGCCGCTTCGCCCGGAAAGTGCTCGCGCAGCTTGCGGAGCCGGGCGCGAGCACCGTGGGCGTCTGGGGCCTCGCCTTCAAGCAGGACACGGACGACATGCGCGAGGCGCCATCCGTGGACATCATCCGCTGCCTGCTCGACAGCGGCGTCCGCGTCCGCGCGTACGACCCGGTGGCGATGCCCGGCGCGCGGGGCCTCTTGCCGGAGGTCGCCTACTGCGACGACCCGTACGACGCCGCGCGCGGCGCCGACGCGCTGCTCCTGCTGACGCCGTGGAACGAGTTCCGCCAGGCCAACATGGAGCGCGTCTGCGAGGCGATGCGCCATCCCGTCGTGCTCGATGGGCGCAATATCTACGACCGTCGGGAGATGGAGGCGATGGGCTTCACCTATGTCGGCGTTGGGCGCTGACCGGGCGGGGTCGCTCGTCGCTCCCGCCGCCCCACGACTCGCCGTCGGGGTTGATGTCGTCGAGATTTCGCGCATCGCCGCCGCCGTCGCGCGGTATGGCGAGCGCTTTCTCGCGCGGGTGTACACTGCGGACGAGCGCGCATACGCCGCGTCGCGCGCTCCGGCGCTCGCCGTGCGATTCGCGGCCAAGGAAGCCACCGCCAAGGCGCTGGGGACGGGCATCGGCCCGGTCGGCTGGCGGAATATCGAGATTCGCAACGACGTCGCCGGGAAACCATCGCTGATCCTGCATGGCGCGGCGGCGGCCGTCGCTCGCCGGGCCGGATTACTGGAATGGCAGGTGAGCGTCACGCACAGCCGCGACCTCGCCACCGCCTTTGTTGTCGGGTTCCGCGCTTGATCTATCGGCGCGACGCCGGTAGCCACCGAAAACGTTGAGGAGAATGATGCCATGCGAATCGTCACGGCGGCGGAGATGCGTTCACTTGAGGAGGCCGCGTTCGCGCGCGGCGTCGAAGCGCCCGCGCTGA
>JAICIL010000036.1 GCA_025924435.1 Chloroflexia bacterium
CCGCTGCGGTGGTCGCTCCGCCCGAAGCGGTCGTCGCGGCGGCGGTGGCGCCGCCCGGCGCCTTTGTCGCGGCCGTCGTCGCCGGGGCGGTGGTCGCGCTCCCGCCGCCGCACGCGCTCAGAATTGCCGCGAGCGCGCCCGTCGCGGCGGTGCCGACCCCCAACCGGAGCAGATTCCGGCGTGAGAGCCGCGTATCCCGTTCCATCCCTTCCACGTTGTTGTCTCCTTCGCTGCAATGAACACGACGATGCGAACCGCCGCTATCCCTTGACGGAACCGGCGGTGAGTCCCCGAATCAGTTGGCGCTGCCCGACGACGAGCAGCGCGATGGTCGGCACGAGGACGAGGACGACCCCGGCCATGATGAGATTATAGGAGAGCGACTCCTCGTTGCGCAGGAAGTTGATGCCGATCTGCGTCGTGCGCATGTTCCGGCTGTCCGTGACGAGCAGCGGCCAGAGGTACTGGTTCCACGTCTGGAGAAAACTGTAGACGGCGAGCGTGCCGAGCGCGGGCCGCGAGAGCGGGATGACGATGGTGAGCAGGTAGCGCAGGCTGCCGCAGCCGTCCAGGATCGCGGCGTCGTGCAGTTCGGAGGGGATCGTCAAGAAGAACTGCCGGAGCAGGAAGGTGCCGAAGCCCGTCGCGACGAACGGCGCGATCAGGCCGAGGTACGAGTCCTTCCAGCCCCACTGCGAGATCGTCTGGTAGTTCGGGATCAGCGTCACCTCGAAGGGGATCATCAGGGTGGCGAGGAAGAGCATGAAGAGCGCGGTGCGCCCACGGAACTCGCGGACGGCGAAGGCGTACGCCGCGAGGCTCGCCGTCACCAACTGCGCGATCATCACGGACGCCGCGACGATGAAACTGTTGAGGATGTAACGCGGGATGGGCAGCCGCTCCAGCACGGCGCGGTAGTTGTCGAGCCGGAACGCGCCGGGCAGGAAGCGCGGCGGGTACTGCGCCACCTCGTCCTGCGTCATGAAGGAGACGGTGAGCGCGTAGAGGAGCGGGAAGAGGATGATGAGCGCCACGATGGTGAGCAGCGCGTAGAGGAGGATTTTCCGCACGAGGCGCGTATTGGGCGAGCCGCTCATTGGTAGAACACCCTGCCTTCCAGCGACTTGAACTGGATGCCGGTCAGCGCGACGAGGATGACGAAGAGGATGACCGCCTGCGCCGACGCATAGGCGGAGTGGAAGTTGAAGAAGGCGTCGCGGTAGATCGAGTAGACGACGACATTCGTCGCGCTCGCCGGGCCGCCTTTGGTGAGCACGTCAATCTGCGCGAAACTCTGGAACGCGGCGATCACCGAGATGACGCTGACGAAAAAGAGCGTCGGCGACAGGAGCGGCAGCGTGACGTTGAAGAACATCCGCGCCGGGCCAGCACCGTCAATCCGCGCGCTCTCGTACAGTTCCTCCGGGATGCCCTGCAAGCCGCTGAGGAGGATCGTGAAGTTGAAACCGAGGCCGAGCCAGATCGTGCCGATCGCGATGGCCCAGAGCGCCGAATTCGTATGCGTCAACCATTGGACGGGCGACAGGCCGACGCGCGTCAGGAAGTAGTTCAGCGCGCCGACGCTCGGGTTATAGAGGAGGGCGAAGATCACCGCGCCCGCGCCGACCGAGACGCCGATCGTGATCGCGAAGGCGACGCGATAGACCGCGATCGCCCGCAGCCGCAGGTTCGCCATCACCGCGAGCAGCAGCGCGACGGCCAGCCCGATCGGCACGGTGTAGAGCGTGTAGAGGAGCGTAATCTTGAGCGAGTTCCGGTAATCGGGGGATGAGAGCGCGTTCTTGTATTGGTCCAGGCCGACATAGACATCCGACGTGCCGCCGAACGGATTGTCCGCATGGAGGCTGATCCAGACCGACTTCACGACCGGATAGAAGACGAAAATTGTGAAGGCGACCAGCGAGGGGAGCAGGTAGAGGAGCGACACGAGCGTCGCCTGCACCTCGCGCATCCGCAATGTGCCGCTCGAACGCGCACGGGGAACCGGTACACTGGCTTGCTCAGTGGCCACGCATTTTCCTCATCACGAACGGACATTCCTCTGCATCGTTATAACACTCCGCGACCAATCGTCAAGCCTGGCGAGGGAGTTCGGAGTTCGGAGTTCGATGTTCGTAGACCTGATACTGCGAACTCCGAACATCGAACATCGAACGCCGAACTCCCCGATGTGATTGGATCGTACGCGTGCCGGAGCGAACCTGTCCGATTGGCCACGCGCATCCGGCCCGAACGGACGGTGTGGCACGGTTTGTGCCTTGGCATACTCAGAAAGCATTGGGACGGGCACTCGGGACATGGCACAGAGAAGGATGGAGGAACCACCGATGCAGTTTTTCGTAGAACTTTTGCTGTGGCACGTGATTATCGCGGCCTTCCTCGTCGGCGCGCTCATGCTCTCGCGCGGCGCGCGGCAATCGCAGTCGCCGATGACCTTCACGAACGATCCGTCGGGCGACTAACGGCGCGGCTCCCGCGCGAGGACATGTATACAAACGGGGTGGCAGGCCGCGTTGCCTGCCACCCCGTTTCCTTCGTGTTGCAAATGCTGTGCGAGCGAGGCCCACGAACGATGCCGTGGGCCACGCCGTTTGCTGTTTGCTTTCCGCCGCCCGCTATCCCGCCGTCGTCTCGCCGCCGAGCAGCGTGAGGATTTCACCGGTGATGTAACTGGAGTCGGCGTCCGAGGCGAAGAAGACGTAGGCGGGCGCGATTTCCTCCGGCTGCGCGGCGCGCTTCATCGGCACCTGCTCGCCGAATTTGGCGGCGGCCTCCGGCGGCTTGTTGTCCGAGACGTTGAGCGGCGTCCAGACGGGGCCGGGCGCGACGCAGTTGACGCGGATCTGCTTCTCGGTGAGGTTCTGCGCCAGCGACTTCGTGAAGGCGTGGATCGCCCCCTTCGTGGACGAGTAATCAATCAGGTTCTTGCTCCCTTGCAGCCCGGTGATCGAGCCGGTGTTGATGATCGCGCCGCCCGCTTTCAGGTGCGGCACGGCGGCCTTCGCCATGCGGAAGTAGCCGTAGATGTTCGTCTTGAAGGTGTGGTCGAACTGCTCGTCGGGAATCTCCTCGATGCTCTGCTGCGCGTTCTGGTACGCGGCGTTGTTGACGAGGATGTCCAGTTTGCCCAGTTCCCGCACCGTCCGCTCGACGGCCTCGCGGCAGAAGTTCGGGTCGGTCACGTCGCCGGGGATGAGGAGTGCCTTGCGCCCCTCGGACTCGATCGCCCGCTTCGTCTCCTCGGCGTCGCTCTGCTCCTGGGGGAGGTAGACGATCGCGACGTCCGCCCCCTCGCGCGCATAGAGCGCCGCCACCGCCCGCCCGATCCCGGAGTCGCCGCCCGTGATCAGCGCGGCCTTGCCCGCCAGTTTCCCGGCGGCCTTGTAGCGCGGCGCGTGATACTGCGGCTGCGGTTGCATCCGGGACTCAAGCCCCGGTTTCTCCTGGTGCTGAGCGGGCTGCGGCGGTTTGGGCTCCTGCTGCGTCTGTGCCATCTTCGGCGCTCCTCTCGTGTTCAATGCGACGGGGAATGACGTTCGGCCTCATCCTGCTCCCGCTCCGCGCCGTCCGCCGCGTTCCCCTCGCGCGCCGCCTCCCGCGCATCCGGCGAGGGGAACACCGGCTCCCGCGTTTGTTCACGTTTCCGTTCCGCGTCCTCGATCATCCGCTCGATACGCCGCTCGTGCGGGCGCTCCATCTCGACATCTTCCCGCTGCTGCTCGTCGTCCATCGCGCGGGCAATTTCCCGCTCTTCCCGGTTGACCGCCGCGTCGGACGTCATGCGATTCGTTTCCGCCAATGTGTGTCATCCTCTCTCTATGCGGCGGGCTATCGTCGCTCGCGATGCAGGCGCCGCCACGATTCCTATGCGTCGCCGCTCATGGTGCGGTCGCGGCCACCCGTGCCGGTCGCGCCGACATCGTCGCACATCCCGCCCGCGCCGGTGTCGGCGCTGAGGTCGGTCCTGCCCAGATCAACCTCGCCGAAGTTCGCGCCGGGATTGCGCGGCGTCGCCGCCTGATGTTCCGGTGCGTCCGCGCGGCCGTGGCCCGTGCCCGTCGTGTCCGTCTCGCGGTCGCGTTCCTCGCTCACGTAGGCATCGCGCTCATCCGCACGCCGCTCGTCGTCGGTGCCCGTGCGGCCCATGCCCGCGCTCCGGTCCGCGTCCCGATGCCGGTCCGCGCTGCCCATGCCGTTCGTCGTATTCGCCATCGTCGTATCCTTTCCCGATGAGGTCGCCATGCCGTCGGGGCGTCGCCCCGGCCCGTTGGCTGCAACATAGGTGCCAGAAGCGCGCGGCCTCCCCCGCCGCATCACCCGCGCGGGCGGATGCGTCGCGCGGCGATGATGAGACGAACAATTTGGCGCGTACGGGTGTATATTTCTCCTCAGTACACGATGCCGGTATGCCGCGCCGATCCGGAACGGGGCAGGTGGCGAGAATATCCGCCGATAGCGAAAGGGACCCGGGCAGCGATGGCGACGAAGGACATCTTCACATTCCCCAACCCGGTCAATGAGGTCTCGGCGCGCGTCGTCGCCGCCGGTGTCGTGGCGATGGCGACGGCGACCGTGGCGTCGCGCCGCCGCTGGCTGATCGTGCCGCTCGCCTACGGCTTCGTGGCCCGTGCCCTCACCGGCCCGACGCTCAGCCCGCTGGGCCAGGTGGCGACCCGCGTCGTCACGCCCCGGCTGCCGATGCCGCCGAAGGAGGTCGCCGGGCCGCCGAAGCGGTTCGCGCAGACGCTCGGCGCCGGCATCTCGCTGGCCGCGCTCGCGCTCGCCTTCCCCTTCAAGCGCACCAATGCCGCCCTCGCTCTCGTCGGGATGATGGCGGTCTTCGCGACGCTGGAATCCGGCTTCGGCTTCTGCGTCGGCTGCAAAATCTTCGGCGTGCTGATGAAAATGGGCATCATCCCGGAAGAGGTCTGCGCAGAGTGCGCGAACATCTGGGCACGCCCGAACACCGGAACGGACGCGCCCGCCGCCTGATACCAGGGGCGTGAAGATGAACCACCAAGGCACCAAGAACACCAAGAAGAATCTCTTAGTGTTCTTGGCACCTTGGTGGTTCAGAAACCCGTTTTATCCCACGAGGTGATCGGTGAACCAGCCGAGGAGCCGCGTCAGCGCGTCCTGCTGCGTCCGGGGGCGGCCGCGCGTGAAGCCGTGCGACTCGCCGGGGTAGCGGACGAACTCGACCTCCCGCCGCAGTTTCCGCAGGGCGACGAAGAGCTGCTCCGCCTCCGTGACGCGGCAGGTGTAATCCTCCTCGCCGTGCATGATGAGCAGCGGCGTCGCGATCCGCGCCACGAGCGGCATCGCCGAGTGCGCCCGGTAGTAGGCCTCCGCCTCCCACGGCGCGCCGCCGCTGTCGAAATCAATGGACTCCCACTGATCGGTCGTGCCGGAGAGGGTGGCGAGGTCGCTGATCGTCGCCATCGTCACGGCGGCGCGGAAGCGGTCGGTGTGCGCGATGACATCGTTCGTCATGTAGCCGCCGTAGGAGCCGCCGAAGACGCCGAGCCGGTCCGGGTCCGCGACGCCGCGCGCAATCAGGGCGTCGAGCGCGGCCATGCTGTCCGCCCGCTCCTTCGCACCCCAGCCCGCGAGGATCGTATCCGCGAATTCCTTGCCGTAGCCCGCGCTGCCCCGGAAATTGACCGAGTAGACGGCGAAGCCGTGCGTGGCGAGCATCTGCTGCTGGTTCGAGAACTCCTCCCCGACCGCGCCGTGCGGCCCGCCGTGCAGGTGCAGCAGCGTCGGGAAGGGGCCGTCCGCCGCCGTCTTGCCGGGCGGGAGCCAGAGGACGCTCTCGACCTGCCGCCCATCCTCCGCCGTGATCGCGAACCGCTCCGGTCGGCTCACGGCGATTTCCGCCATTAGCGCGGCGTTCGTCCGCGTCAACTGCCGCCATGCGCCGCCGTTCCGGTCGCACGCCCAGACCTCGGTTGGCGCGTCCGGGCCGGTCCAGGGGAAGGCGAGCCGCGACCCGTCCGCGCTCATCGTCGGCCAGCCGGTGTCGCCCGTACCGGCGATCACCCGTGTTGCCTCGCCGTCCATACTGAAGCGGTACGCGCGCATATTGGCCGAGAAGTTGAGCACAACAAGGGCGGATTGGCTATCCGGCGACCAGAGGGGCGGATTGGCGGGCGCGGGCGGCTCCCATGCCCACACCCCCCGATCCAGATGCCCGGAGAGGTTCGTCGCTTCGCCGCCCGCCGCCGGGATGGTGTGCAGGTGATAATCCTCCGTGGAGCCGGTACGCGGGTTGCCGTTGTCGTAGTAGGCGATCCGCGCGCCGTCCGGCGACCACGCCGGACCTTGACAGACGCCGGTGCTGTGCGTCAGTTGGTGGAGGTCGCCGCCGTCCGCGTCGCTCGTGTAGATGTCCCAGACCCATTCGAGATCCCACTCCTCCCGGCGCGTCGTCACGAAGGCGAGGCGGCCGCCGTCCGGCGACCATATGGGCGTGAAGTGGTGCCATTCCCCGTCGGTAATTTGCCGCGTTTCGCCGCCCGGCACGTCCACGACGAAGAGGTGCCAGAAGCCGTCGCCGATGTAGCCGCTGCCGTTGAGGAACGTCCGCAGGCGGCGGGCGACGCGGGGCGCGTTTTTCGGCGGGTCCTTCGGCGTGACGCGGGCGGAGAAGGCGATGCGCGCGCCGTCCGGCGACCAGACGGGCGCGCCCGCGCCGTGGTGCAGCGTCGTCAATTGGAGAGGATCGCCCCCGGCGAGCGGCAGCAGCCAGAGTTGCGGCGCATCCCCGCACCGGTCCGAAGTGAAGGCGATCCATCGCCCGTCCGGCGACCAGCGCGGATTGCCGTCGCGCACCGCGCCGCGTGTCAGTTGGCGCGGCTCCCCGCCGCCCGTCGGCACAAGCCAGAGCGCGGAATACGCCTTGTCCCGCTCGACATCCATCGTCCCGACGGTGTAGACGACCCGCGCGCCGTCGGGCGAGATCTGCGGGTCGCCGACCGATTGCAGGCGGAGGATATCGTCGGGTTCGAGCGGGCGCGATAGCGTCATATGCGCCTCCTTCGGTGTATTCTATGCGCAGGTCGCCAGTCACATCG
Organism: Chloroflexia bacterium; assembly: GCA_025924435.1. The sequence goes on from JAICIL010000036.1 coordinate 7,098, forward strand.
CCGGAGTATCGTAGCACGCTCCCATATGGGGAACCTACTGTTGCGCAACGGTGTCGGCCTCATAGAGAGAAAATGCTATGATGAGTGTGAATCGGACGGCCGAAGCGAGGATGAGCGATGAGCGGAGATCAGATCGATATCGGACCGAACGAGATGCTGAGCGTCAGGGAGGCGCCGGACGGTCCCTATATCGTGCTTTACCCGCTCGAATGGGGCAGGCCCGGATATGGTAGCGTTTACCGCGTCGTGATCGAGCGGCAGCCCGATAGCCGCTGGCGCGCGACCGTGCCGCTCATGCCGCAGATCGTTGCGGAGGCAGATACGTACGATGACGCGAAAGACGGGCTGGCGCAGACGGTGCGGGCATACTTGCGCAAGCGGATCGGATATATCCGATCCGCTGCCCCACTGGTGGATCGGTATCTACGACCCGATCCGACGCAGCCCGGCGCGGCACATATGCTCATCGCCGGGACGCCAATATGGCAATTAATTCGCGATACGGGTGAGGCATTCGTCGCGTCCGCGCGGGGTGATGATACCCCCCTGATGGCGCCGGACGTAGTGGCGCAGATCGCGGAGCGGTACGATCTCCCCGATGAGGGCGTGCGCGCCGCGCTCGCTTTCTACCTCGATCACAAAGCGGACATCCGCAATGAGATCATCCATGGCAACCTCGGTCGTGCCGATGAGGCATTCGCGCGCTTGCAGGCGGCGGGCGGCCTGACAGAGGATGAACTGGCTGCCTCACTCGGTTCCTCCTCCGATATTTGATGCGCATGGTGGTCGATGCCAACGTCCTCGTGGGCGAGGTGACCCGCAGGCGCGGGCGGCGCCTGCTCGCGCACCCAGATCTCGAACTACTGATTACCGAACGCGCGTGGGACGAGGCGCGGCACGAAATTCTCAAGCGGTATGAGCAAATCGAACAGGCGGGACAACTCTCGGGAGCGGCACGGGACGCGGCGGAAGAAGCGATTCAATTCCTTACCCCGCTTGTTCAGCCCATCGATTCCATCGTACTGACGCCGAACGGCCCCATCGCGGTAGCCGATTTCATGGACGAGGCCCGTCGCCGGATACCGGATGCAGACGATGTGCCGACCGGCGCGCTCGCGCTCGCGGCAGGGGTGGCGATCTGGAGCGAGGACGCGCACTTTCGCGGTTGCGGCATTGCGGTATGGACCACAGAACGTTTGGGTGCTTATCTGCGAATTACATAGCTGCTATCTGTTTGGCCGCGATCGCCAACTATCTCGATGACTGCCCATGAAGCTGGAGGACTGCGCCGCTATTTCTGATCAGTGGGCGATCTCTTGTTACCGCAGTTGCACGCTCTTTGCGGGACGCATACACTCGTCGGACTGTCGAGCGTCGTGGGCACGGCATAGCCGGAGGGCGGAATGGAAGGGAATACCATGGGCGTAGATCGGTCTCAGTTGGTGATGGTCAAGGCGGAGCCGTTCAATGCCGAGACGCCGCTCGACGCGCTTCGCGAGCCGGTGACGCCCGCGCCGCTGCACTATGTCCGCTCCAACTTCTCCCTGCCCGATCATCCGGGGACGCTGACGATCGGCGGCGCGGTCGAGCGGCCGCTGACGCTCACCCTCGACGAACTGCGCGCCATGCCCGCGACGACCCTCACCGTCACGCTGGAGTGCGCCGGGAATGGCCGGATCGGCCTGATGCCGCTCCCGACGGGCGAGCCGTGGGCCGGGAATGCGGTCGGCACGGCGCGCTGGACGGGCGTGCCCCTGCATCTCGTTCTGGAGCGGGCCGCGCCCCGCGCGGACGGCGTCGAGGTCTTCTTCGGCGGGGCCGATCACGGCCCGTACAAGGGCGGCCCCGATATTTCCTTCGGGCGCGCGCTCGCGCTCGACCGCGCGCTCGATCCCGCCGCCGAGGTGCTCGTCGCCTGGGCGATGAACGACGCGCCGCTGCCGCCCGACCACGGCGCGCCGCTGCGCCTCGTCGTGCCCGGCTGGTATGGCATGGCGTCGGTCAAGTGGCTCGCCCGGATCGAGGTGCTCACCGCGCCCTACGAGGGCCAGTTCCAGACCACGTCCTACCAATTCGAGTGGCCCGACCGCGCGCGCGAAGCGGTGACGACGATCTTTCCCAGGGCGCTGATCACCGATCCCGCGCCCGGCGACACGCTCCGGCGTGGCCCGCACACCGTCCGGGGCAAGGCGTGGTCCGGCACCGGCCCGATCACGGCCGTCGAGGTGAGCATTGACGGGGCGGGCGACTGGCAGCCCGCTCAGGTCGCGCCACCGACCGGCCCGTATCAGTGGCAGGAGTGGCATTTCGATTGGGTGGGCGCCGACCCCGGTCGGCATGTCATCCGCGCCCGCGCGACGGACGCCGCAGGCAACTGCCAGCCCGACAGCCCGGCGTGGAACCGCCTCGGCTACGGCAACAACGCCGTGCAGGTGCTGGCCTTCGATGTGCGGTAAGGCATCCGGCGTCGCGTTCCACGAAAAGGGGCACCGATGAGCATGACCACGCAATTCTTCGATGCGCTCGGCCGCCGCGCCGGGACGCCGGATCGGCCGTTCGTGGACGCGAACGAGATCGCGAGCGAACTCGGCATGAACGACACCGACCTGATCGCCGCTATCGAGGCGCTGGAGAAGGGCAACCTCGTCGAGGACGTGGAGCGCGGCGAGATGATTGATGTCCGCCTGACCGAGCAGGGCGCGGAAATCTGGAAGCAGCAACATGGGGATAGCGCGGCTCAGTGACCCATCCTCGGCGCGTCGCAACATATCCTCTTGGCTGCGAGCGGAAATCCGTTCGCGTCAATGCTCTCAACATGTCGCGTTCGTTTTTGCCGATTAGGCCATACCATCGCGAATGAGCCAGATATGCAGGTTTTGAACGCGATTGAAGTCGTCGTCCAGCGTCGCGAAATGCCGCAGGCCATAGGCATGGGCCGTCGCGACGTGTACCGCGTCGAGTGATCTCAGTTGGCGGAGCGCCATGATCGCGACGCTTTGTTCCCATATCGCCGTGTGAAACGGGAGTTCGGCCACTCCATCGAACCGATCGAGAAAAGCCTCGAACTTCTGCCGCCCCGCAGTCATCCACCGTTGCCGGACGGCGACATTGGTATCCCATTCATCTAATCGGTAGGACTGCTGTGTATTGAGTGGCAGTTGCCCACGTCGCGATGCAAGGTTCCTGATCGCCCGCGATAGTTCGAGACGAAGGATTTGCGAGAAACCGATGCGGCTGCCTTGGTGGGCGAGTTGCGTGCAGAATGCATCGCTGGCCCGCGCATGCGGCAATCCGGGAACAATCGTCGCAATCACCAGGCTAGTATCACGGTAGACATAATTGGGAACGGAAGGGACGGTCATCTACGAATCAGAGGAACCATAGGGTCCATCCTCGGGGTCCCGACGGCCGATCAATTCGAGGGCGTCAACTTGGCCCTCGACACGGACGAACGGCTCGAAGGGAAGTTCCGACTTCTTCCGATGCATGATGGACCCGTGGGTCACGCCGGAGTTGCGCAAATCGCTCGTCATTCATTTCAAGCTCATGTCCGTGCCGAGTCTCTTCCATGCTATCGCCCCACGGATTTTTGTCGTCCCATCCCTCGGATAACGCGCGCATGCCTTCAATTTTCGCATCAATCGCAGCCTTGTATCGCTCGTAAAACGCCAGTGCGGCCTCGATTGCCTCGCGCGGAACGCCATACTCCGCTGCCGCGCGATCAAGATCACTGCCATTGACTGTTTCAAAGTGGCTGGCAATCGCCCAGATCGAGACGCCATATGGATTCAAGCGCGCATCATACACAGCAGGTTTATTGGGGTTGCGCTCGATATACCGGGCAATCAGTTCGGACTTTTCTTGCTCCGTCTTGTCTATCGTCACCAATGGAATATTCCTCTTACCAATGATGATACGTCCATACCGGGCGCGACACAATGCATTGTCTCACTCCGACGCGGGCGCAATGCCCATCGCGGCGGCGACGAACTGCAGGGTGAAGCGGACTTCGCGATCCCAGTACATCCAGTCGTGGCCGCCGGGCTGCTCGCGGTAGAAGTGGTGGACGCCGAGGCGGGTCATCGTCCGGTGCAAGGCACGGTTCGACGCGAGCAGATCAGGATAGTCATCGAGGCCGCAATCCACCGACAGCATCGGCAGGCCGTCCGCCCCATGCGCGCGGACAGACCGCTCGATGACGCGTTGCGGGTCGTACTCCTGCCGCGTCGCGCTATTCGGCGAGCCGAGGAGGGCACGGAACTGCGGATCGTCGTTCGTGTTCGTCCCCGCCCAGGTGAGGAGGCTGAACGCGCCGGAGTGCGACGCGATGGCGCAATAGCGCTCCGGGTGGCGCATGCCGCAGTCGAACGCGCCGAGGCCGCCCATCGAGAGTCCCGCGATCGCCCGATCGTTCCGCCCGGCGCGCGTCCGGTACGCCGCCTCGATATGTGCGGCGAGATCGGCGACGATGTAATCCTCCCACCGCTCGCCGTTCACGCCGTTGACGTAGCAGGAATTCTCCCCCTCCGGGCAGACGACGATCAGCGGGAAGCGCGCGGCGTGGTCGGCCAGTTTCGTCCGCGCCGCCCACTCGGCGTGGTTGCTCCATGCGCCGTGCAGGAGATAGAGCACGGGATACCGCGTGTCGCCCGCCGCGTCATATCCGGCGGGCAGGAGCAGCGTGTACGGCATCGTCCGCCCGATGGCGGCGCTGGCAAACGTCCGCTCGTGGATCGTGTGCGGTGCGGGCATTGTGCGTCCCTTCACTCTGCTGCGGACATTCGTCGTCAATTGCGCGCGGCGGAGGGCGGCGCCCCCCGACCAGCGTACCAGCCGTCGGCGCGTCCCCGGCGATAACCGTTCCCATGCCCGCCGCATCTGGATTTCGATTGCTGCCGCCATATCGCTGCGCTCCATTGTGCCGTATCCACCGAGGCATCGTACGCGGATGCGCGGGTTTCGTGCCACCAGTCGCGCACCGACGCGGTAGACTGTGGCAACGGACAATTGGATCGCTTCCCTCTCCATCGCTCGGAGATCGGGGTAGGTATCAGATCTGTGCGGCGATGGAGAGGGGTCGGGGGTGAGGAGCGACGAGATGGCGGCAATCGGCTTCGATGTCTACGGGACGCTTGTTGACCCGCTGGGGATGCAGCGGCACCTCCGCGCGCTGCTCGGCGGGCAGGCGGGGCCGTTCGCCGCGCTCTGGCGCGAGAAGCAACTGGAATACTCCTTTCGGCGCGGCCTGATGCGGCGGTATGCCTCCTTTGATGTTTGCACCGATCAGGCGCTCCAGTATGTCATCGCGGCGCTCGATGTGGAGATGAGCGCGGCTGACCAGATGCGCCTGCTCGAACAATACCGGCAGTTGCCGCCGTTCCCCGACGCGATCCCCGCCATCGCGCGGCTGAAGGCAGCGGGACATATGATCGTCGCCTTCTCGAATGGCGTTCAAGCGACGGTGCGCGCCCTGCTCGATCATGCGGGTATCCTGCCACATCTCGATGCTGTCATCAGTGTGGACGACCTGCGGACCTTCAAGCCCGACCCGGCGGTCTACGCCTACCTCGCGCGGTGCGTCGGTCGGCCCGCTGAGGAGACATGGCTCGTTTCGGGCAATCCGTTCGACGTGATCGGCGCGAAGGCGGCGGGCCTGAAGGCGGCGTGGGTGCGGCGCAATCCGGACGCCGTCTTCGATCCGTGGGGCATCGAACCGGACATCATCGCGGCGCACCTCGGCGAATTCGCCGACCGCATGGCGGCAAATTCCGCCCTCTCCGTCTAAGATCATTCGGTCAAACGGCGCATCGGGTTGCGAAAAACCTTGCGATACGATATACTTTCGATGGTCGCGCGACATGTGCCGCGCGGTCCCGCCGCAGCACGCTCCCCTCTATCGTGGGAACCCGCGGGGTTGCGGGTTCGATCATCTGTTGCACCGCGCCACGGCGAAGCATCGCTTCGTCCGTCTCTTGCGGTGTGCATTGCGGCAGGGGAGTGGGCAGTAGATCGTACCAAGGGGACGGTAGACAGAAAGAGAGACGCCCGGTGCGTCCGCATTCAACTGACTACCGGCTACCGACTACCGACTACCGACTACTGACCGGGGCCGCGAAAGGAATTCTTGTTGTCATTTGCCACGATGCCGCTCGCACCACAAACGCGCGCGGCGCTCCACACGATGGGGATCATTGATCCCACCCCGATTCAGGTGCAATCTCTCCCGATTCTTCTCACCGGCCGCGACCTCGTCGGCCAGGCCCGCACCGGCTCCGGCAAGACGCTCGCCTTCGCCATCCCGATGATCGAAAAGGCCGATGCCGCAGTCCGCGCGGTGCAGGCGCTCGTCCTCGTGCCGACGCGCGAACTGGCGCAGCAGGTCGGCGAGGTCGTCGAGAAACTGGGCCGCGCGAACGGCATCCGCTCGCTCTGCATCTTCGGCGGGCGGGCGATGGGGCCGCAGATCACCGCCGTGAACAGCGGCCCGCAGGTGATTATCGGCACGCCGGGCCGCGTCCTCGATCTGCTCCGGCAGGGCGTGCTGAAACTGGATCACGTCAACTACGTCATCCTCGATGAGGCGGACGAGATGCTCGATCGCGGCTTCGCACCGGATGTCGAGCGCATCCTCGGCTTCGTCCCGCGCGCGCGGCAGACCGCCCTTTTCTCCGCGACGGTGCCCGAATGGGTGCAGGGGACGGCGGCGAAGTACCTCAATAATCCCGCGATGGTGCAGATTGACACCCGCCCGGAGGACGTGCCGAAGATCGAGCACGTCATCTACGACGTGCCGGAGGGGCAGAAACTGCCCGTGCTCCGCGTCCTCCTCGACGGGCGGGGCGACGAGAGCGTCCTCGTCTTCGGGCGGACGAAGCACGGCGTGAAGAAACTGGCGCGGCAACTGGACGCGCTCGGCTACCCGGCCGCCGCCTTGCAGGGCAACCTCTCGCAGAATGCCCGCGACAAGGTGATGGCCGATTTCCGCAGCGGCCGGGTGCCGATCCTGCTCGCGACGAACGTCGCCGCGCGCGGTCTCGATGTCGAGCATATCGGCATGGTCATCAACTACGAACTGCCGGAGACGACCGAACTCCTCACCCATCGCGTCGGGCGCACCGGGCGGATGGGGCGCGAGGGCGACGCCGTGACGCTGCTCGTGCCGAGCGACGAGCCGAAGTGGCGGCAACTTCAGCGTAGCCTGCGGGCGCGCATCCCGCGCAAGCCGTGGCAGGGCGATTTGCCCTCCGTCCCCGCCGCCATCGAAGCCTTCCCGCTCTACCCGAAGCGCGAGGAGCGGCGACCGCGCGGCGACCGCCCGATGCCTGCGGCGAGTTCGGCGCATCCCGTCCGCCAGCGCACACCCGCCCCGGCGCCGTCACGGCGCCCTGAGCGCTCCGAGCGACCTGCCGCATCCGGAGACCGCGCGCGGCTGCAACCGGAGCGCATCGCGGCGCGGCCCGCCGTGCCGCTCACGCCCGAACGGTTCCGCTTCGTCGCATCGCGCGACGGGGACGAGCGGGCCCCGCGCGGGGATCATGGCGTCGCCGAGCGCGAGCCGACGACAACCACCGCCCCCGGCTTCCTCCCGCCCTCGTTGAGCACGCAGGTGGGCGCGCTCCTGTCGCGCTATCAGGAGACGGGCACGGTCGCCACGCCGGTGGACGTGCCGCTCACCCGCCGCGCTCCCATGCGGATGCGTCGCGAGGAGCGTGTCGCCACGGAGGACGAGAACAGCGCGCCGCAGCCGGAACGCCGGAGCGAGCGGGCGCGCACCTTCGGTCGCGGGCACAGCGCGTCGCCGGTTGGCGATGTCGCCGGGGACGAGACGACCGGCATCATTACGAAGATCGTCAAGGCGCGCGGGTTCGGCTTCCTGCGGGATGGTGCGGGCGTCGAGCGGTTCTTCCACCGCAACGACGTGAGCGGCAACTTCGATACCCTCGAAGTCTCCCAGCCCGTCCGCTTCACCCCGGACCCGACCGCCACCGGCCCCCGGCCGATTGCCCGCGCGGTCGAGCCGCTCGCCTCATGAAAAGTGCCGAGGACTGAGGACTGAGGACTGAGCGACGGGGAGGCAGCCGGGTATGCTGCCTCCCCGTTTTCGCGCGGAATATCGCGTGGTATGGGCATTCCGCCGTGTACAATGCCTGAGACGCTGGGCGGGTTTCAGGGGGACAGGCGTTGGATCGTGAGGTGGCGATGGTTCGGCGGTTCTGGGGTCGCTTGCGCAAGTCAACAAGGGATGCGGGTTCGCCTGTCGCCGCGCAACCAGCATCGTCGCAGGGTAAGGCCCCGCCACCCGCGCCACCCACCGTCTCGCCGGACGACCTGGCGAACGCGGCAATCGAGCGGCTGGCGGAGGATGAATCGCTGCGCGGCGATCTGACGGACGACGGCTATCTGCCGCTCCAGAACTGGGCGTTCGCGCGCCTGCAACGCATCGCGCGCGAGGCCGCCCATCATCCCGACCCGCAGGCGGCGATGGATGGATACGCATCCCAGATACGCGCGTTCGTGCAGACGGCGGTGCAGGCCGCCGAGAACGGCGATCTCGGCGATCTGCCCGGCCTCGTCAAACCGCGCGTCGTCCTCCAGAAAGACGTGCCAACCGTCGTGGACGCATTGCGCAAAATCGCGTTTGCGAAGGACGCCGACGCCAACGCACAAGCCATCGCGAGCGCCCTCGCGATCGAAGGGAGCGCCGCGTGAGCCGCCGCACAATTGCCATCGTCAGTGTCGTCCTCGTCGTCGTGCTGGTGCTCGGCATCGGCGTCTTCGCCCTCACGCGCCGCCACGGCGCGCCGACGACGACCGAGAGCGAGTCGGGCGTTTCCCGCGCGCCCGCCGGGGCGCAGCCATCGGGCACGGTGACCGGGATCGGCAGCGGCGGCACGGCGACCGGCCCGTGGTACGAACTCCATTTCACGGCGCCCGTCTACCCCGACAACCCCGCGAACCACAAGGACGGCCTCGACAGCCATCTCGTCGCGCTGATGGACCGGGCGACGAAGACGATGGATGTCGCGGACTACGACTTCGACCTCGGCGATGTCACGGATGCGATGGTGCGGGCGAAGAAGCGCGGCGTGATCGTGCGCATGGTGACGGATACCGACACGCTGACGAGCAAGAACAAGGATATTCAGGCCGCCTTCGGCAAACTGAAGGGCGCGAGCATCCCGATTGTGGACGACCAGCGCGGCCCGATCATGCACAACAAGTTCACCGTCGTGGACAACGAATGGGTCGAGACCGGCTCCTGGAACTACACGGACGGCGACACCTATCACCTCAACAATAACCAGATCGTCATGCACAATGCGCAGTTGGCGCAAAACTACACCACCGAGTTCGATAAGATGTTCGAGAAGCATACCTTCGGCCCGAACAAGGCGAAGGGCGTGCCGAACCCGGTTGTCACCATTGACGGGACGCGCGTCGAGAACTACTTCGCCGCCGAGGACGACACGATCGGCAACATCGTCCGCACGGTCAACGGCGCGAAGCAGAGTGTCTCCTTCCTCGCCTTCTCGTTCACGCAGGATGACATCGGCAACGCGATCATCGCCAAACAGAAGGCGGGCCTCACGGTCGGCGGCATCTTCGAGACGACCGGCTCGCAGGTGCCGACGAGCGAGTACGGCAAGATGAAGAAGGCGGGGCTGGATGTCTACACCGACGGCAATCCGTGGGTGATGCACCACAAGGTGATCGTCATTGACGACCACATCACGATTTTCGGCTCGTTCAACTTCTCGGACAACGCCGCGCACAGCAACGACGAGAACCTGCTGATCGTGGACAACCCGGAGATCGCCAGGGCCTTCAAGGCGGAGTACGACCGCGTCCTCACGCTCGCCAAGAACCCGCCCGCCAAGAAAAAATAGGCGGCGGGTATTGCACGACGCGCGCGATTCGCGAATACTACAATGCGAAAAACGAATGAGGAGGGAAGGCGATGCAAACGGCGAGTTCTCTGCACCCAACTCCGCCATCGGCGGAAGGCCCCGACCCCGCGATCGGTGCGGACGCGGATCCCGGGGCGCTCACCCGTCTCCGGCTCGGCACGAACACCGTGCAGGCGCTCATCATCAATGATAAGCCGATCGTCGCGCTGTCGGATGGCGCGCTCTACGTTGACCCGCGCTATGCGCGCGTGCTCACGTATGTCGTCGCGCGGGATACGGCGTACGTCGTCGGCACGATCGCGGTGAACAGCGTGGAGATCGTCATCAGCCCGGACGGCATCACGATCTCCGGCATCGGCAAGATTGCCGGTGAGGAATTGACGGAACTGCGGCTGACGATTGACGAAAACGCGCGCGTGCAGATCGAGGCATATTGAGCGGATGGCGAGAAATAGGTAAAATATGACGACGGCGGGCGTTTTCCCGCCGCGATGGGTGGCCGAAGCCCGCCGTCACCGAGAAGCGATATGAGCACGTCGTCCTATCACCCCACGCAGACACCCGCCGCCGGGCGCGAGTTCGTCCCGCCCATCCCGCGCGCCTCGAAAGGGCGCGTCATGCGGCGGGGCGTCCGGCGGTTCTTCGGTGGGATCGGGGCGGCGCTGCGGATGCTCTTCAGCGGGCGGCCGCTGCTCGTCGCCTGCCTGCTCCTGCTCCTGCCGCTCGCGGGCTGGCTGCTCTACGACCGGATGTTCGCGCCCGCGTCGTCGGCATCGTCCGGCGGCGCGCGGGTCGCGGTGCGGCTGCCCGAGCCGCCGGTCGCCCAGCAGTATTTCACGGCGGTTCAGAAGGGCGACGCCGACGCCGTCTGGAACACCCTCAACCCGACCGAGAAAGCGCGGCGGATCGCGCGCGGCGAGGATAAGACGACGCTTTCCCAAATCCTCCAACTCGAACAGCAGGCGAAGATGACCTACACGGCTCTCCATTACGTCGGCAGTTATCAGGAAACGGACAGCGCGCGGACGGCGCTCTATTTCTATGTCGGCGATACGGGCGGCGGGGCACAGACGCGGAATGTCCCCCTGCTGTTCGCGGTGGATTCCCACGGCATGATCGTCGAGGTCGAGGATACCCTCTACACCGCCGCGCTCGCTCAATTGAAGAGCGGCCCCTGACCGTACCACGCCTGAAGCGGAAGGCCGGTTAGTGCGACGTGCCAGTGCGCGCTCGCGCGATGGCGGCGAAGGCGTCGAGAGCAACTTGGTATCGCTCCCGCGACCACGCCATTTCCTCGATCGTCGGGGCATGATGCGCCGCGACGAGGCGCGTGTCGCCGTCGTTCGGTGAATAGGCGGGCGCGCAGATGAAAAGGACGCGCGCCTCCCCCGGCCCCGCATTCGCGAACGCGAGGGTTTGCATGGGCAGGGTGACGAAGGCATCCCCCGCCATCGCCGCGAAGGTCATCGGGGCATCCATCCCGGTATCCCATGTCGTGACGGCGATGCGGCCCGCCAGCACATACGTCACCTGTTCGAGCGCCCCGTGCAGGTGGATCGGATACGGCTCCGGGCGGGGCGGGATGCGCCCCTCGACGAACGAGAGGTGCGCGAGGCCGGGCAGCGCGAACGGCAGGATCGTGATGCCGTCCGGCGCGCGGAAGGCGTGCTCTCCATCCGCGTGGCTCGCGCCGCTCACGGGATGGTCAGGACGATCTTGCCGAACTGCTCCGCCGCCTCCAGCCGCGTGAGTGCCTGCCCGACGTCCGCGAGGGGATAGACGCGGTCAATGATCGGGTGGAGGGTGTGCGCGCGGTAGAGTTCGAGCAGGCCGGTGAAGTCCATCGGGCTGCCCATCCTCGTGCCGAGGATGGTCGCCTGCTTCGAGAAGAGTTCGCGGATATTGATCGTCGGCGTGCCGCCCGTCGTCGTGCTGAACGTCGCGATCCGCCCGCCCGCCTTGACGGCGGCGATGCTCCCCGCGAAGGTCGCCTCCCCGACGCTCTCGAGCACGACATCCACGCCGTCGCCCTCCGTCGCCTCCCTGACGGCGGCGAGCCAGTCCGTCCGCGCGTAGTTGATCGTCGTCGTGGCGCCGAGTTCGCGCGCCCGCTCCAATTTGTCGTCGCTGCTGCTCGTGACGATGGCGCGCGCCCCTTTCGCGACGGCGATCTGCAAGGCGGCGAGCGCCACCGCCCCGCCGATGCCGTGGATGAGCACGCTCTCGCCCGCCTGCAAGCCGGCGCGCGGGATGAGGGCGCGGTAGGCGGTGATGCCGGAGAGCGGCAGCGCGGCCGCCTCCTCCCACGAGAGGTGATCCGGCTTGCGGCGGACATTTTCGAGCGGCAGCGCGATGTACTGCGCGAAGGTGCCATTGTCCGCGCCGCCGAGCACCTCGAAGCCGGGGTCGGGCGCGCCCTCCCGGTTGCCCCAGCGCATCGAGGGATAGACGAGCACCTGATCGCCGACGCCCGCCTCGCGCACGCCGGGGCCGATCGCCTCGATCGTGCCCGCGCCGTCCGAGCCGAGGACGAAGGTATGCCCCGCCGGTGTCCGCCCACCCTGGAGCATGTAGAGGTCGCGGTGATTGAGCGCCGCCGCCTGGAGCCGCACCAGCACTTCCCCCGGCCCCGGTTCGGGTTCCGCGATCTCCATCGGTCTCAATGCATCTAGCGCGACGGGCGGCGTGATCTGTACGGCGAGCATCGTTCAGCGTCCTTTCAATCTGGCGGCAGCGGGCGGCGTTGCCAGCCTTCCCGCGTCTTCCATTCATAGAGGGCATTATGCACGATGACGCCCCGAGCGATGAGCGCGTCAATTTCCTGCGCTGCCTGTTCCGGCGGCCATTGATGGTTGTCCGGGATGAGCAGGATCCCGGTATGGATCGGTTGCACGCGCCATGCTCGCGACCAAGCGATCCATGCATCATGCAAGAGCCGGAAATCCTTGACATTGTGCGTCACAACACTCAATTCGCGGGTCGCTGCTGTGAGGAGGATACGTTCATCGCGCGCTGATTCCATATCTATTTCTCGCGCGGTGGTCGCGATGTGCCCTCGGAGGCGGAGCAGTCGCGCTAATTGTGCCGACACATTATAGTCGAGAAGAAATGCCGCCATCTCCCTTATGCCGTCAGATTCGCATCGAGACGGGCATCAATGATTTCGCGATGCCGCTCATAGTAGGCGAGCGCCGCCTCGACCGCCTCGACGGGGAGATCGTACCCCGCCGCCGTCGCGGCGATGTCGCCCACCCCTTTCCAATACCCGATGATCGCCCACACCGACACTCCGTACCCGTTCAGCCGCACTTCATCCTGGCCGGGACGGACGGGATCCTCTTCGATGTACGCGGCAACGAGCGCGTCGCTGTGGGATTGCGTCTGCATTGTTCGGCCTCTTTCACTCTCGGTAAGGATACGCCGCATCAGGGAGGGGTGCAATCACAGTTCCGATGCGGGAACGACGCCAGGAATGCCCGTAGTTGCGCGCAGTACCGACGAAAGCACTGTAGCGCGACGAAACGCCGTGCACTCAGTCCGCCTCGATCCGGTCAATGACCGCCTGTATTGCATGATCCGGCAAAGAGAGGACGATGAAGGACGGGAGGCCGAGTCGCTTCCAGAGCGGGAACGGCTCCTGCCCCGTCAGGCGCGCGACGAAGAGGGTGATTACCGTTCCATGTGCAACGACGACGATATTCCCGGCCGGATACCGTGCGCAAACACCCTCGACCGCCGCAGCGAACCGGGCATGCGCCTCGTCCGCCGACTCGTTGCCCACGATGCGCCGATCCGGCTCCGCGAAGAAGCGGGCGATCCGCGCCTCCAATTCCTCGGCACCGAGCCAGCCGAGGCCGGTGCGGTCGTTCTCGTGCAAGTTCGCGACGATTTCCACCGGCACAGCAAGCCGCTCCGCGACGATCCGGCCCGTCTCGGTCGCCTTCGGTTCGGGGCTGGCGGGGGCCTGCGCCGGGTAGTAGGGGGCGATGGGAGCCG
>JAICIL010000037.1 GCA_025924435.1 Chloroflexia bacterium
CCGCCGCCGCCGCCGCCTACGCGAGCGGACATCCGGGGCTTGTCGGGATGCGAGTAGCCACCGGCGGGCAGGCATGATATAAATCACCTGTTAAATACGTGATCGAAAGGACGCCGCATGCCTCTGATCCTCCGCATGATGCGCTATCTCCGCCCCTACCGGCGTCAGGCGATCTGGTCCTACGGCGCGCTCATCCTCGCCATCCTCCTGCAACTGGCCGTGCCGCTGCTCGTCCGCCAGATCATCAACTCGGCGATCGGGGCGGGGGACCGCCGCTTCCTCGCGTTCGCGGCGGCGGGGATCGTCCTCGTCACGCTGGGGCAGTCCACCTTCATGTACACGCGCTCGTACTGGCTCCAGTACCTCGCGGAGCGCGTCGCCTTCGATTTCCGCAACGAGATGTATACGCACCTCGAACGGCTCTCCTTCTCGTTCTACGACACCGCGCAGACTGGCCAACTCCTCTCCCGCGCGACGGAGGATGTGAACAATATCCGGCGCTTCTTCATGTTTGGGCTGCGGATGGCGGTGCAGTCGTCGCTCCTCCTGCTCGGCGTGACGGTCATCATGCTGCGGCTGAACTGGCAACTCGCGCTGCTCGCCCTCTCGACGGTGCCCTTCATGCTCTGGGTGACGCTCTGGTTCAGCACTTCCATCCGGCCGCTCTTCCTGCGCGCCCAGACGCAGTTCGGCGTGGCGATGAACGCCTTGCAGGAGAATCTGGCGGGCGTGCGCGTCGTGCGGGCCTTCGCGCGGGAGGAGTTCGAGATCGCCAAGTTCGAGCGGGAGACGACGGCGCTCTACGACCGGCAGATGGACGCCGCGCGCCGTTGGACCTTCGTCTTCCCGATGATGTCCTTCATCACGGGCCTCGGCACGGCGATCATCATCGCGTACGGCGGCTCGGCGGCGATCCGCCACGATTTGCAGGTCGGCACGCTGCTCGCCTTCTACCTCTATCTGAATATGCTCGCGGAGCCGGTGCGCAATGTCGGCTGGATCGTCAACAACGTCGCTCGCGCGCAGGCGTCGGCGGAGCGCGTCTTCGAGGTGCTCGACAAGAAGCCGCAGATCTTCTCGCCCGCCGACCCTTTCCATCCGGCGGCGGTCGGCGGCCATGTGACGCTCGACAATGTGCAGTTCGCCTACTCGCGGGAGAGTCGCGATGTCCTGCGCGGCGTCTCAATTGACGCCCCGCCCGGCTCGGTGACCGCGCTGCTCGGCGCGACGGGCAGCGGCAAGAGCAGCATCATCCAGTTGCTCCCGCGCTTCTACGACGTCACGGACGGCGCGATCCGCGTGGACGGTATGGATGTGCGCGACTGGGACCTGGAAACGTTGCGGAAGAATGTTGGCCTCGTCTTGCAGGAGACCTTTCTCTTCTCCGTTTCGATCCGCGAGAACATCGCCTACGGCAACGGCGACGCCACGGACGAGCAGGTGATCGCGGCGGCGCAAGCGGCCCAGGCGCACGAGTTCATCGTCACGCTGCCGAACGGCTACGAGACGCTGCTCGGCGAGCGGGGCGTCAACCTCTCCGGCGGGCAGAAGCAGCGGCTCGCCATCGCCCGCGCGCTCCTCCTCAACCCGCGCATCCTGATTCTCGACGACGCGACGAGCAGTGTGGACATGGAGACGGAGTTCGCGATTCAGCGCGCGCTGAATGTCCTGATGGAGGGGCGGACGACCTTCATCATCGCGCAACGCCTGAGCAGTGTGCGCAATGCGGATCAGATTTGCGTGTTGAGCGAGGGGCAGATCGTCGAGCGCGGCACGCACGCCGAACTGCTGGCGCGCGGCGCGTTGTACACCGAACTGTACGACCTTCAGATGCGCGATGAGGAGATCGTGGCGGCGGAACTGCGCGCCGACGTTCCCGTCGAGGCCGACGGTGACTAGCGCGTTTTTCCGGTCGCGGAGGGACACCCGCCGATGATGCACTTCCAGGGCGATCCCGACGATCTGCTCGGCAAGGCGTTCGACCGGCATACCGCCCGACGGCTCTTCGGCTTCCTCGCGCCGTATCGGTGGCAAATCCTGCTCGCGGCGGCGGCGGTGCTGATCGGCACCTTCTGCGATCTCTCGTTGTACTGGCTGTTTGGCCGCGCGGTAGACAAGGGCGTCAGCCACGGCAGTTACGCGACGCTTTTTGGGGTCGTCGGCTTGTTTCTCGGCGCGCTGACGATTGCCTTCTTCGCGCGCTGGCTGCTCTTTTTCCTGATGGCGCGCGTCGGCAACCGCGTCATTTTCGACCTGCGCGCCGCGCTCTTCCGGCACATGCAGGTGCTCGGCCTGAAGACGTACGACCGGATGGGCGTCGGGCGCATGATGTCGCGCATCCAGAACGACGTGACCGTGCTCGAAGACTTCCTCTCGACGGGCATGATCAGCGTGCTCACCGATGTGCTGACGCTCGTCGGCGTGGTGATCGCGATGTTCGCCCTCAATATCCGCCTCGCGCTGATCTCCTACACCGTTTTGCCGCTGATGTTCGTCGTGATGTACTTCTGGCGCAAGCGGGCGATTCAGACCTACCGGGCGACGCGCATCGCGATCAGCCGCGTGACCGGGAACTTCGCGGAGAATATCAACGGCATGCGCGTCGTGCAGTCCTTCGGGCGCGAGGGGCGGAACTTCGCGGGCTTCAAGGTGCTCAATCAGGATAACCTCGACGCGAACGCCGACGCGGCGCGCCTCTCGGCCTTCCTCTTCCCGGCGGTCGAATTGCTCAGCGCGATGGCGACGGCGATTGTCCTGCTCTTCGGCGGGTTGCGGGTGATCGGCGGCGGCCTGACCGTCGGCGCGCTGATCGCCTTCCTCGGCTATGTGACGCGCTTCTTCCAGCCGGTGCGGACACTCTCCGACCGCTACAACACGCTCCAGGCTTCGACCGTCGCGGCGGAGCGCATCTTCGAACTGCTGGACGAGCCGTCGGAGATCGTGGACGCGCCGGACGCCTACCCGCTGCCGCCGATCCACGGCGAGATCGTCCTCGACCATGTGACATTCGGCTACAACGCGACGCCCGTGCTGCACGACCTCAACCTGACGATCGAGCAGGGGAAGACCGTCGCGTTCGTCGGCGCGACGGGCGCGGGGAAATCCAGCCTCGTCAACCTCGTGCCCCGCTTCTACGATGTCTACGACGGCCGGCTGACGATAGACGGCCACGACGTCCGCGCCGTGCGGCTGGCGTCGCTGCGGAGCCAGATCGCCGTGGTCTTGCAGGACCCCTTCCTGTTCGCCGGGACGCTCGCGGACAATATCCGCTACGGCCGCCTCGAAGCGACGGATGGCGAGGTGGAGGAGGCCGCGCGGGCGGTTGGGGCGCACGACTTCATCGCGCGGATGCCGAGCGGCTACGCGACCGAGATTCAGGAGCGCGGCGGCGGCCTGAGCGTCGGCCAGCGGCAACTCGTCGCCTTCGCGCGGGCGCTGCTCGCGGACCGGCGGGTGCTCATCCTCGACGAGGCGACGAGCAGCGTGGACACCCAGACGGAGCGAGTCATCCAGGAGGCGCTGAAGCGGGTGCTGGCGAACCGCACCGCCCTCGTCATCGCCCACCGCCTCAGCACCGTCGTGGACGCGGACGAAGTCGTCGTCCTCGATCATGGGCGGATCGTCGAGCGCGGCACACACACCGAGCTGCTGGCGCGCCGGGGCTTCTACTTCAATCTCTACGCGATGCAGTTCCGCGCGCGGGACGAGGAGCGCGACGGGCGCGCGGCGGACTAGAGGAGTTCGGGGTTCGGGGTTCGGGGTTCGGGGTTCGATGAAAGCCAGCCCGAACCTCGAACCCCTGTTCATCCGAAGAGCGTCAATTGCCGGTGGCGGATGCATTGCCAGATGGGGCCGTTCGCGTAGCGGGGTAGTGCCGTGACCGTCGCGCCGAAGATGCCGGCGGCGTGCAGCGCGCCGGAGACGGTGGCAACCGCCGTCTCCGGCGCGTTGTTGTTCGCGGAGAGGTGGGCGAGCCAGACATCGCGCGGGCGGTCGTGCACGAAGGCTTGGGCGAGGAGGTCGCCGCAATCGGCGTTCGAGAGGTGGCCGCCGCGCCCCTTGATGCGCGCCTTGAGGAACCACGGATACGAACCGGCGTCGAGCATCGCGGCGTCGTAGTTCGCCTCGATGACGGCGAGATCCGCCGCGCCGATAGCGGCGCGCACGGCATCCGATGCGCCGCCGAGATCGGTGAAGAGCGCGACGGTGCAGCCGTCCGCCTCCACGACGAACCCGTACGTCCCGGCGGCATCGTGCGCGACGCGGCAAGGGGTCACGGCGATGTCGCCGACCGTCCATGTGCCGCCGGGATCGAAAGCGTCCGTGACGACATCGCCGAACCAGGTCACGTCGGCGACGAATTCCGGGCTGGCGACGATTGGCATGCGCGCCGCCTCGCGCAGGGGGCGGGCGGCCTGCGTGTGGTCGGAATGTTCGTGCGAGAGGATCACCGTCTCGATCTCGTCGGGGCGGACGCCGAGGCGGGCGAGATTCTTGCGCAGGCGGGGATACTGGACGCCACAATCCACGAGCAGGGTCCGGCGCGCGGCGCTACGGATCAATGTCGCATTGCCGCTGCTGCCGCTGCCGAGACTACAAACGAACACGCATCACTCCCGACTGTCCACTCCTCACTGCCCACTACCATGAATCGGTGGTATCGTATCAAGGGCATTCGTTCAATGAAAGAGAGTATCCAATGGGTTTCGATTTCGGCGGTCGTCCGCAGCCGTTGCGCTCGGTGCGGCGCGATCCATCCGGCGGCGATGTCTCCGGTACGGGCGAACGACCGTGGTGGCTCTGGCCGGCGGCGGTGCTCGGCGCGCTGGCTCTGCTCGTCATTCTGCTGCTGATGACGGCCGGGTTCTGGGCAAACCTCTGGTGGTTCTCCAGCCTGGGCTTTCGGGATGTCCTCGTGACGCGCTACGTCGCGACAATCCTCTCGTTCCTGATCGGTTTCGTTATCGCCGCGCTCTTCATCGGCGTCAATCTGGTCGTCGCGCTCCGCTCCGACGGCGGGTTCGACCTGACAGTCGGCGATGTGCGGATGGGCCGGCGACTCAGCCTCGCCGCCCTCGTCGCCGTGACCGCCGGTCTGGGCGGGCTGTTCGCCATTTCGGTCGGCGCGGAGTGGGAACTCTTCCTCCGCTTCCTGAACCGGACGCCGTTCGGCGTGGCGGACCCGCAGTTCCATCAGGATGTCTCATTCTACGTCTTCACACTGCCCGTCCTCGCATTCTGGCGGTCGTGGGCGATGTCCCTGATTATCCTGACCGCCATCGCGGTCGCGGCGGTCTACGCGGCGAAACTGGGCGCGGACCTCGCGGGCGGGCGGTTCCACCTGCCGCCGCATACGCGCGCCCATCTCTCGATCCTCGGCGTTTTCTTCCTCGTCGGCATGGCGCTCGGCTACTGGCTCGATACGCGCGAGTTGGTCTATTCGACGCGCGGCGTCGTCGAGGGCGCGTCCTACACCGACGTGAACGCGCAAATCCCGGCCAATTACATCCTGCTCGGCATCTCGCTCGTCGCGGCGATCCTGCTCGGCATCAATGCGTTCCGCCGCCAGTTGCCGCTCTTCGTCGGGACGCTCGGCGTATGGGCGGTCGCGGCGGTCCTCATCGGGTCCGGCTATCCGGCGGTCGTCCAATCGGCGAGCGTCCGGCCGAACGAATTGGGGAAGGAACGGCCCTATATTGACCGCAACATCGCGATGACGCGGCAGGCATTCAATATTGACCAGGTGGATCGCCAGCAACTCGCCGGCGTCGGCGATCCAACACAGGCAGGCCTCGACGCGAACAAGGCATCCATCGCCAATATCCGCCTCTGGGATGACCTGGTGCTCTTGAAATCGTATCCGCAATTGCAGCAGATCCGGCAGTACTACACCTTCAAGGATGTGGACATTGACCGCTATCAGGTGGACGGCCAGTATCGGCAGATCATGCTCTCCGCGCGCGAGCTGGATTCCTCCCAACTCGCGGCACAATCGCAGACGTGGCAGAACCGCCATCTCATCTATACCCACGGCTACGGCGTCGTCGCGAGCACGGCGAATGAGGTCGTCGGCGGTGGCAACCCGAACATCATCCTCGGCGACATCCCGCCGCGCGGGCCGAGCGATCTCCAGGTGCAGGAGCCGCGCATCTACTACGGCGAGGTGACGAATGACTACGTCTTCGTGAACACGAAGCAGCCGGAGTTCGACCGCCCATCGGGGACGGCGGCGCAGTCGCAGGGGGAGTACACGTCGTACGGCGGCGGCAATGGCGTCCCGGCGGGCAGCGTGTTCCGGAAGATCGTGCTTGCCGCGTACCTCGGCGAGCCGAAGGTGCTCCTCAGCGGCGACATCACCGGCAATGCCGAGGCGCTCTACCGCCGCAATGTCGTGGATCGCCTGCACACGGTCGCGCCCTTCCTCCGCTACGACAACGACCCGTATCTCGTCGTCATTGACGGCCGGCTTGTCTGGGTGAACGACGCGTACACGCTCACGAGCCGCTATCCGTATGCGACGCAGTTCAATGGCGGGACCGGGATGACCGGCGGCTTCAACTATATTCGCAACAGCGTCAAGGCGACGGTGGACGCCTACGACGGCACTGTCCGCCTCTATGTCGTTGATCCTTCCGACCCGATCGTCGCCACGTACGAGAAAATCTACCCGTCGCTCTTCGTGCCGGGCAGCACGGCCTCGCCCTCGCTGCGGGCGCATTTCCGCTACCCCGAAGATTACTTCAATGTCCAGACCTCGATGTACACCCGCTATCACGTCACCGATCCGCAGGTCTTCTACGGCAGCGAGGATCAGTGGGCGATCGCCAATGTGCAGGTCGGCGAGAAGAAGGATGTGCAGCCCATTTCCTCATACTACGTGCTCGTCAGATTGCCCGGCCAGCAGCGGGAGGAGTACGCGCTCGTCCGACCGTTCACGCCCGGCGGCGGTACGAATAACCGGCAGAACATGGTCGCATTCCTCGCCGGTCGGAGCGACGGCGACAACTACGGCAAACTCGTGGACTACGAGTTCCCCCGGCAATTGACGGTACAAGGCCCGCAGCAGGTCGAGGCGCGCATCAACCAGGAGCCGGACATATCCAAGGAGATTTCGCTCCTCGACCAGGCGGGTTCCCAGGTGATTCTGGGGAACTTCCTCATCATCCCGATCGAGAACACGCTCCTCTATGTCGAGCCGCTCTATGTGCAGGCGGTCAACAGCCCATTCCCGGAATTGAAGCGCGTGATCGTCGCGTCTCAGAATGGTGTTGTGATGCGGCCCTCGCTGAACGAGGCGATTGCCGCGCTCATCAGCGGCGGCGCGCCGAGTACGACCGCGCCGGTGACGAATGGGGCGGCGCCCGGCCAAACGTCGCCGCCCGCCACGGGTGGCTCCGACGCGACGCAGGCCGCCGCCGCGCTGACTCATTACCAGCGGGCGCAGGATGCGCTGAAAACGGGCGACTGGGCGACCTTCGGCAGCGAATTGGCGCAGGTGCAGCAGATTCTCCAGCAACTTTCCGGATCGCCCCCTACTCCGACGGCGCAACCGCCCGGCGGCACGCCGGTGGGAACGCCGAGGCCCGCACCGAGCGCAACCCCGCGCCCTTAGCCAGGGGAGGGGAGACCTGCAAAGAGGGCGCGACCGACACGGATATGGGTCGCGCCCTCTTCAATCGCAATCGGGTAATCGTTGGACATGCCCATCGAGAGAATCGGGAGCGAATGGGACGGATTCGCCTCGACGAGCGTGTCGCGCAGCGCCCGCAAGGATCGAAAGGCCACGCGCGCATCTTCCGGGTCGGTGACTTGGGCGGCAATGGTCATCAGTCCGCGCAGTCGGAGATGGTCGCAGTTTTTGACGACATATCCATGGAGATCGCAAGCATCTCCCGCATCCGCCCCTTGCTTCGCCCGATCCTCCGCCACGTTCACTTCCAGCAGCACATCCAGCACGACGCCCTGCCGGATCGCTTCGTGCTGCAGCGCGTCGGCGATTGCCGTGCGATTGACGGAATGGACCATCGCGAAGAGGGCGACGACATCGCGCGCCTTATTCGTTTGCAGGTTGCCGATCATGTGCAACCGGACAGCGGCGGGTGGGGGAGAGAAGGGGCTGCGTCGGCCAAATTTCTCCACCGCGTCCTGCACGCGATTCTCCGCGATGTCACGGACGCCTGCGGCGATCAATGCATCGGCGACCGGGCGATCCACGCTCTTCGTGACGCCGATCAGCGTCACATCGGCGGGGTCGCGCCCCGCGCGGCGGCAGGCGGCGGCGATTTCCGCGCGGACGCGGGAGACATTCCCTTCGACAATGGCGGCGGCATCGGACATGGCTGATTACTCCTCAATCGAGAGCAGAACCGCGAAACGCCCCTCGATCTCGTGGTGCAGGCGCGCGTAGCGATGGGAGAAGAAGCGCGCGCCCCGCTCGAATGTGCATATCCCACTGGCATGGATCGTTCCGGGCCTGAGTCCGGCGCGCCGGAACTGCGCGGCGTTTGCTTCCCAGAGGTTGAGACGTGTCTGGCTGTCCGTACGGATAAGGAGGTTATGTCCAGGATATGCCGTGGCGAAGGCCGAGGCGACCTCCGGGCCAACTTCGTAGACGCGCGGGCCGATGCTCGGCCCAATCACCGCCAGCATCCGCGCGGGGTCGCTACCGTATCGCGCGCGCATCGCCGCGACCAGACAACCGGCCATGCCCGCGAGCGTGCCGCGCCACCCGGCGTGCGCCAGGCCGATGGCCCGCCGCTCGGCGTCCACGACGATCAGCGGCACGCAGTCCGCGAAGCACATCATCAGCGCAAGGCCCGGCGTATTCGTCGTCATGCCGTCCGTCCGGGGGATGGCAGTCGTCGGTTCCATGATTCCGCGCCCTGCGTCGGCCTCATCCACCGAACGAATGTCCGTGCCGTGGACGAGGCCGCACATCACCGCCCGATCCGTCTCACGCCCGATTGCCGCGAGCCATCGGCGACGATTCGCCGCCACCCCCTCCGGGCAGGCGGCGCTGGTCGTGAAACTCATGTCGCCGCCCACGGGCAGCGCGTCATCTCGGGTCGTCACGACGTGGCGGAGCCAGGGAATTGCCTCCAGGGCGGGGAGAGTGCAGGGATCGTACGTCACCACGGCGCTATGTGCCGCCCTTGCGGGCGTAGTCGAGCAGGATACGATCTATCAGGTCCTCCACCGGCGCGAGATCATCGGTGAAGATATGCGGACCGGGTGCGGCCTCCCGGAGATGCCCGTCCTTGATCGCCGCGTCGCCGAGCGTGACGAGCGCGGAGTCCGGGGTCGTCTGGCGGACGGCGTTGATGTTCGCGGCGAAGTTCGCGAGCGAGGTCGGTCGCTTCGTGCCGATCACCATCGTGTTCGTGAACGATGGCGTGTCAATCAGGTAGACATTCGGGAAGACGGAGCGCATCGTGTCGCTGATCACATCCACGAGGCGGAAATCGGTGTTCGAGCGACCCGCGTTGACGATGAACGTCCCGTCGTCGTTGAGATGGTCGTACGCCTCCCGGAAGAACTCCTGCGTCGTCAACTGGAAGGGGATATACGGCTGATGATAGGCGTCCGCCGCGATCACGTCGTACGTCTTGTCGGTCGTCCGCATGTAGTAGCGGCCATCCTGGACGATCACATTGACGTGGGAGGCGTCCAGATTGAAGAATTGGCGGGCGACATCCACGATCTTCGGGTCAATCTCCACACCGTCAATGTGCACGCCGGGGCCGTAGATCTGATCCATCCGCTGCGCGACCGTCCCACCCGCGAGGCCGATGATGCAGACATCCTTGATGGCGTCGGGCCGCTGGTTTGGGATGAAGAACGGCGCGACGGCGAAGTAATCCCACGGGCCGTTACTGAGCGGCTGGACTGCGTCGCCGGGATAATAGAGGGAATGGATCGCGTGCCCCTCGTTCAAATAAAGTTCCCGCGCGCCGTTCGCGGGGTTGCGCCCGACCTGGATGAAATTGTAGGCGGACTCGCCCTGCCAGATGACCGCGCGCCCGGCATCGAGCGGGCGGACGAAGCCGCGATGCCCGAACCCCGCGATGCCGATCATGATCGCAAGGAGGAGCGCCGTCGCAACCAAGAGGCGGGTGCGTTCCCGCGTGCGTGGTGCGCGGGCGAGGCCGATCAGGGACGCCGCGAGGAGTACGACGGCGAAAAGGTAGAACGTCCGGAATGTGCCGATGCGGGGGATGAGCAGGAAGGTCGGCACGAATGTCCCGACGATGCTGCCGACCGTGCTCAGGGCATAGAGCGAGCCGGAGGTATTCCCGGCGCCCGCCACGGACGCGAGCGCCAGCCGGATGGCGAACGGCGAGACGCAGCCGAGCAGCGTCACCGGGATGGCGAAGAGGATGAGCGTACCGATGAGTGAGCCGTAGAAGCCGCCGAGCGAGATCGCCGCGAATGCGGTGAGGCTTTTGGCGAGGATCGGCTGCGCCAGGAGCGGCACGAGGCCCGTGACGAACGCCGCAATCGCCGTGATCGCATAGAGCAGCGAGATCCGGGGCCAGCGATCGGCGATCCGCCCGCCGACGGCGTAGCCGATGGAGAGGTAAATCAGCGTCAGTCCGATCAGATTTGCCCAGATGAAGAGGGAGGTGCCGAAAAATGGGGCGAGAAGGCGCGACGCGGCCAGTTCGATGCCGATACTGACGCCGCCGCTGACGAAGACCACCACGCGGAGATACCAGTCAACCGCCGCCGTAACCGCCGCGTCTCCCGACGCGGCAACGGGCGGATCAAGCGTTCGAGCCAAGCCGTAGGTCCTCCGTACTAGACGTAATCGGCAGTCAGTGGTCAGAGAGAAACGGCAGAGGCCGGCACCCGTTTCGCACGGAGATTGCTGCGCGGAGTATAGCACAGCACAGGTGCCGAGTGCCGAGCGCCGAGCAAACAACGAACGCCAGCGTTACGGACTGGCGTTCGTCGCTGAAATACCCTGTAATCGCGTTATTCGACCTCGACCGGGCGTGCGGGCGCATCCAGCGTGGCGTAACCATCGCGCACGGAGGCGGCGATGTACCCAAAGGTCTGCCGGAAGTACGCCGGGTATTTCTCCCATTCGTCCGCCATCCCCGGCGCGAACTTCATTGCCGTCGCTTTCGCGTCGTCGCCCTCGACGGTGATCTCCTGCAACAGACCGAGCCGTGCGAGCGTCACCCGATCCGCGAGGCGCATGATCTGAATCAACAAGTCCTTGAAATCTTCCACGATTCTCCTCATTTCGAGCGCATCCACCAGCCTTCAGGCGTATGGTAGCAGAAATCAGCAGTCAGTAGTCGGTAGTCCGCAGTCCGCACTCGCTACGCATCTCTCAGTATGTGTCGCATAAGATAAGTTAAGCGACAATTAAGATCGTGCCGGTCAAACTGACTTCCCTCCTTGCATCGCGGGACGGTTGGGGCAGCGCAATATCCTCATGCTCCTCTCACCTAGTTGACAGAAGATCGTAACCGCACGTACAATGTGAGACGTATGCTTCGTCCGTACAAGCGTCCCACAACGCTTGATTCGTCGTGCAGGATTGGGGAGGAACGTATGATGGCCGACACGTCACCGTTTCAAGAGACGATTGACAAGACGCTCCGCCTCGTGTACAGCCAGATGCACCGCTATCACCTGAAACTGTTCGGCAAAGCGCCGGACGCGGTCTCCGTCGAGGGGCTGCGCGAAGGTCCGCTCGGCCAGGACCTCTACCACCTCGGGCGGCTCGCGCGCGGCGAGGAGCAAGCGAATCAGGAGGATGTCTTCCGCGCCGTGAACTCGGTGCTCGAGCTGCTCTTCTGGCCCGCCGGTGAAGACCAGTACCAGGTGCCGCGTTCCTTCTGGGAGGAGCCGCTCGGCAAGATGCTCTCGCAGGCGAAACTGCGCGCGGTGGATGCGAGCGAGCTGATGAGCATCGGCAACGCTGCGCAGCGACTCGGCGTCACCCGCCCGACGATTTATCGCTGGATGGACGACCACACGCTCAACTATGTGCGCGACGAAATGAGCGGACGGACCTTCGTTTTCCGGCAGGACGTGGACCAATTGCACGAGGAAGCCTCGCACATGTCCCATGACCAGATCTTGCCACGCACCAACGACGGCTATGACCGCCTGGAGCGGGACACGATCCAGTAAATAGTAGCCGGATCGGGACAGAGCGATACGCACGAAGAACGGAGCCTCTCGGCGGCTCCGTTCTTCTCCATCTACTGACTTCTGACTACCGGCTACTGGATTTACTCGACAGGCACGAGTTGGGTAACGCCGGGGACCTGTTGGCGGAGGAAGCGCTCGATGCCGTAGGTCAGGGTCATCGTGGACATCGGGCAGCCGCCGCACGCGCCATGCAGCCGGACCATCACAACGCCGTCGTCGGTGACTTCCACCAGTTCGAGGTCGCCGCCGTCCGCCTGCAATGCCGGGCGCACCTTATTGAGCGCGGTCAAGACCTGATCCTTCATGCGATGCTCCTTCCACAAAAACGATGAGCGATGAGCAACGCGCAGCCCATCCCCAATACATCATCGGTGAGAGACGAAGCCGAGTATAGCATACACCCCTCAATGTTCATTGCTCGATGCTCGATGCTCGATTCCGACGCCGGTCGAGATACCCCTGCAAAATCAACGCGGCGGCACGCGCATCGAGGGTTGCCCTCCCCTCCCGCGTCGGTCGCGTGCCGCGCGAGCGGCCCTGCTTCCCCTCGAATGTTCGTGCGGCCTGCGCCGTCGTCAACCGTTCGTCCATCAAGGATATGTACACACGTAGCGGTTCGAGCGCCGTGCGTAGACGGGCGACGAATTCCTCCGTCCACACTGCTTGAACGCCGCGTTCGCCTTTCATATTCCGCGGCAGACCGACGACTACCCGCCGTACCCGATATTGCTGCACCAATGCGACTATCTCGCGGATTGCGTCGTCTATTCCCTCATTCTTTTGGGATATGTTTAGGGTTCCCTCCGGGGAGGCGATAATTTGCAGTTCATCGCTCACCGCCACGCCGATGCGGTGCGTACCGACATCCAAGCCGATTATCCGCTCCCGCGGCGGATCCGCGGCGCTCACGTCGGTACGCCAACGCGTACATGGATATGCGACGCGCTGCGCGGCATGCGCTCTCGAAGCACCTTCGGCAGCCATGACGGACCGTAGCGAACCGTGTAGCCGTTCACCTTCGACTCGGTGACGAGCGTCCGCTCAGCATCGCGCGCATCCCGCCCGACCAATGCGGCGCGCATCCGCGCCAGGTCGGCGTCGGTGATCACCGCCCGCGTCGTGCCGGTCACGGTGGCGAAATAGCGCACCAACGGCCCCTGCACATCCACGAACGTCGGCTTCGACTTGACGACCGTTTCGGGGAGTACTCGTCGCGTGCCGCCGTCGGTGACCCCCGTCTCCTGTGCGGCCTCGCCCAGGCGCCGATTAATCAGCGCGTCGAAATCGGCGTTCTGGTAGACGGGCATCCGCGCGGTGATCGTCAGGCGGAGATGGACGCTGTCGGCCCGCGTCCCGGCGGCCGGTTGCGCGACCACGGCGGGCGGGCGGAGCGTCAAGTAGTCGTTGAGCGCCGTCGCACCGACGGGCAGCGCGGCGTTCACGTCGCTGAGTGCATGCATCCGCAGGTCGGCTTCGAGCCGCATGCGCAGGCCCGCGATATCGTCGTCGCTGACGACGGCCACCTGCTTCTCGGTACCGCCCGTGATCTCGCCGCTGATGTAGGTCACATTCTCCGTGTATCGCGCCGAGAAACCGGCGGCGAGGTTACCCGCCGGGCCGGGTTGCGAGGCGCGCACCTTGCCGCTCGCCTCCCCCAGTTGGCCGCGCACGAAGTCCAGACCCGGCACGACAACATCGCTGACGAGCACATAGGAGGTATCGCGCGGCCCCTTCAGGGTCGCGCCCGCCTTAAACGTCGTCGCGCCGTCGGCCCGGCTGCGAAAGGTCATCGTCCCCGAAGCCGTGCCGTCCGGGACGGTGCTCGTGCCCGTCGCGGCAGCATCGCCCTCGCGCGCGAGGGTCGTCTCAAACGTCTTCGTCTGGAGGGTGTTCGGATCGTCCGTCGGCGCGACTGAGACGGCGAATGGCACAACCCGCGAGAACGGCTGCTCCACGGGCCGCACGGCGACATCGGCGGTATGGACCTTCCCGACGACTGCCGCCGCACCACCGACGCCGCCGAGCGCGAGGCAGATGACCATCAGCGCGACGAGCGAGTGACGCGTGACGCGTATCGAGCGCCGCCTGCGGACGACCGAGCGCCGCGTACTACCTGTCGGGTGCGGAGGACTCCCCGCTGGCTGCCGCCCGCCGCCCGCCGCCCGCTGGGCGTGATACGCGCCGGTCCGATTCGGCGGCCCGTACTGGATATCGGGGACGGGCGCGGTGCCCGCTTCGGGAGAGACGCCGGGTGGCCGCACGCGATAGCCGAACACCAGCGCCAGCCCTGTCCGGTGCGCATCCCCCACCTCGATGGTGACGGCAAGCCGCCGCGCGAGCCGCACGGCGTCCAATGCACGGAAGTGATCGGGCGTCGCGAACAATACGGAGAGCGGGTCGAGCCGTAGCGTCACACTCCCCGGCGGGCCGTCGCGCAGTTGGTCGAGCACCCGTTCGAGCGTCGCATGCTGCGTGACCCGGACAACGGGACAGGTCTGGGGGCTGGCTATCTCAGCAGAAACTGAGGACTGAGGATCGGGCGTCCGCGCCCCACGATCACCTTGACGCCGTTCATCAATCATACCGCGCTCATTCCCCAGCGATCATGCTGATTGCCGAGGCCGAGTGAGTCCTCAGTCCTCAGTCCTCAGTCCTTCTCCAAATGTGTTGCGATGTGCTGCCGGGCGTTGTCGAGCGCGGCATCGAGGGTGTCGCCGTTCGGCCCGCCGCCCTGCGCGCGCCCATCCCGCCCGCCGCCGCGCCCGCCGACCACCGGCGCGGCCTCCCGGAGGATCGCGCCCGCCGTGATCCCCCGCGCGATCAGGTCGTCGGAGACGAGGGCGAGCAGTTTCGCCTTGCCCTCTTCCACGCTGCCCAGCACGATGACGCTCGGACCGAGTTGGTCGCGCAATTGGTCGCCCAGCGCGCCCAGGTCGCCCGCCGCCGCGCGCGCGACGAGCACCCGCGCGCCATCCACGGTGCGCGCCTCATCGAGCAAACCGCCGACCGCCGACCGCGCCACCCGCGCGCGCAGTTCCTCGATCTCGCGGTCTTTCGCGCGCAGCTGATCGCGCTGGGCGTGGATCCGCTCCGGCAACTCTTCCGGCGTGCCCCGGAACTCCGCCGCCAGTTGGCCGACCAGCGTTTGCAGGTCGCCGATGTACGCGATGGCCAGCGCGCCCGTCATCGCCTCGATCCGGCGCACGCCCGCCGCCGAACTCTCCTCGCCGATGATGACGAGCGGCCCGATCTCGCCGGTGCGCCCTACATGCGTGCCGCCGCACAGTTCTTTGGAGTAGTCGCCGACGCGGACGACGCGGACGACATCGCCGTATTTCTCGCCGAAGAGCGCCGTCGCGCCGCCCGCCACCGCCGCATCGTACGGCATGACGGCGGTCTCGACCGGCGTGTCCGCCAGAACCTGATCGTTGGCGATCTCCGCGACGCGCCGCAGTTCGTCACCGGTCATCGCGCCGCTGTGCGTGAAGTCGAAGCGCAGCCGGTCGGGGGCGACGAGCGACCCCGCCTGCTTGGCGTGCTCGCCGAGCACGATATGCAGCGCGCGGTGCAGGAGGTGCGTCGCCGTGTGGTTCCGGCGGATCGCCACCCGCCGCGCGAAGTCCGCCGCCGCCCGCACGCTGTCGCCGACGCGCAGCGACCCTTCCGTGATGTGCCCCCGGTGCGCGACCAGCCCGGCGTTGGGCCGCCGCGTATCCACGACGGCGAAGATGCCCGTCTGCGCGGTCAGCAGACCCGTGTCTCCCACCTGCCCGCCGGACTCGGCGTAGAACGGCGTGCGGTCGAGGAAAACGACGACCGTCTCCCCCGCCTCCGCGCCCTCCTGCGCGCCCGCGTCGCCGAGGATCGCCACGACCGTCGCGTCCGCCTCCGTCGTCTCGTAGCCGAGGAACTCGGTCGGCGCGAGGCCAAGACCGCCGATGGCCTGCATGTTCGCCATCGCCGCCTTGTCGAACGCCGCGCGGGAGCGGCTCTGCTCGCGTTGCGCCTGCATCGCCCGCGCGAAGCCCGGCTCGTCTATCGTCAGCCCCTGCTCGTCCGCCAGTTCGCGCGTCAGGTCGGGCGGGAAGCCGAAGGTGTCGTAGAGACGGAAGGCCTGCTCGCCCGGAATTTCGGTCGTCCCCTGCCGCTGCACCTCCTGGGTGAGCGTCGCGAACCGACCGAGGCCCGCCGCGAGCGTCCGCCCGAAGGCCTCCTCCTCCCGCTCGACGACGCGCAAAATGTGTGACTCGCGCTCCCGCAGTTCCGGGTACGCGTTCCTGCGCGCCATCTTCGCGATCACCGCGCCGACGGTTTCCGTCGCGAAGGGCCGCTCGATGCCGAGGAGCCGCCCCTGCCGGATCAGCCGCCGCAGGACGCGCCGCAGGATGTAGCCGCGCCCCTCGTTGCTCGGCAGGACGCCGTCGGCGATCAGGAACGTGACACCCCGGCTGTGATCGGAGATGATCCGCAGGGCGCGGTCTGTTTTCGCGTCCCGACCGTAGATCGCCCCCGCCACCTGCGCCGCCTTCATCACAATCGGCTCGTAGAGGTCCGTCTCATAGACCGTCGGCGTGCCCTGGAGGATCAGCGCGATGCGCTCCAATCCCAAGCCGGTGTCAATATGCGGGCTGGCCAGCCGGACATTCTCCCCGTCCGCGCTGCGGGCATACTGGATGAAGACGAGGTTCCACGTCTCCAAATACCGGTCGTCCCGGTCGGGGCCGCCCGCCGGGAAATCCGCGCCATATTGGCTTCCTCGATCAATATAGATCTCCGAGTCCGGGCCATTCGGTCCGACGGGGCCGGGCGCCCACCAGTTCTCCTCCAACGGCACGATACGCTCCGGCGCGAAGCCGAGCGCGCGCCAGTATGCGCGGGCTTCCTCATCCTCCGGGTGGATCGAGGGATAGAGGCGGTCGGGGTCCACCCCGTAGCCGTTCGTCAGCAGGTCGTACGCGAAGCGCGTCGCGTCCTCCTTGAAATAATCCCCCACCGAGAAGTTGCCGAGCATCTCGAAAAAGGTCGTGTGCCGCTCGTCGCCCACCTCCTCGATGTCCGGCGCGCGGAAGCATTTCTGCACCGTGACGAGGCGCGGTGCGGGCGGCGGCTCCAAGCCGAGGAAATAGGGCGTGATCTGCTGCATCCCTGCGATCGTCAGCAGCGACCCCGTGTCGCTCGGCGGGATGAGCGACGCGCTCGGCAGGTGGCGGTGGGCATGCCGCACGAAGTAGTCAACGAAGGTCTGGCGGATTGTCTCGCTGTCCATCGGGTCCATTGGACACTGCTCCTTATGCCGATCCGCTCATCGCATTGTAGGCGACGGCGGGCCGAACTGTCAACGGAAATCATCGTACGTACTGTCCGTACACAGCGGAAAAGACTTAGCACGGCGCGATCCGCGCGTATTGTGCGAGATGATTATGGCTATGAAAGATGGGCCAGCGGGGCGGCTGGCGAGCCGCCCACGCAACACCTCTGTGAAGATTCCATCAACGTATCCATTCCCGGTAGCGTGGCTTTGAAACGTGCCCGGAGCGTACCCGGCTCCTACATGAATTACGCGCCCGATGTCGGCGTTCGGACGCTTTGGTACAATGATAGCATGAATACGGACGCGACTGCTCCCACGATCACCAGCACGGAAACGGACGACGAGCAGACGGCGCGCGAAGCGTCCGTCGTCCTCGATGACGCCGCGAGCGCCGCGCCGCGCGCCCGCCGCTCCGGCGAGCGGCACCCCTTCGCGGAGCGGCTCGCCGCGCTGGCGACCGCGCCCGGCGTCTACCTGATGAAGGACGCCGCGGGGAAAGTGATCTACGTCGGCAAGGCGCAATCGCTGCGCGACCGGGTGCGCTCCTATTTCGGCTCGCCGCGCTCGATGACCGGCAAGACCCGCGAACTCGTGCGCCACATCGCGGATTTCGAGGTGATCCGCACCGACACGCCGCGCGAGGCGCTGATCCTCGAGAATGAACTGATTAAGCGGTATCAGCCGCACTACAACGTGCTGCTGAAGGACGACAAGACGTACCCATACCTGAAGATCACCGACGAGGAATGGCCGCGCGTCGTCATCACGCGGCGCGTCGCCAACGACGGCGGGCGGTACTTCGGCCCGATCACCACCGGCGGCTCGCCGCAGCGGACGCTCGACCTCCTCGAACGCCTCTTCCAGTTCCGCAAGTGCACGATGACGATCAAGGGCGATCAGCGCCCCTGCCTCTACTACCACCTCCACCGCTGCCTCGCACCGTGCGCCAGCAAGACGACGCCCGAGGCGTACGAGGCGGAGCTGAAGCGGGCCGGGTTGCTGCTCATGGGCAAGGACGAGACGATCAAGGCCGATCTCGTCGCCAAGCGAGATGCGGCGAGCGAGGACCTGCAATTCGAGCGCGCCCAACGCTATCAGGAAGACATCCGCGCCCTGGAGCACGTCCTCCAGCGGCAGAAGATCGTCTCGCGGCGGGATGCGGACGCCGATGTGATCGCCCTGGCGCGCGGCGAGGGCGGCGACGCGGCGGTGCAAGTCCTCAACGTGCGGGGGCATAAGATCCACGGCACGGAGCATCTGCGACTCACGGGCGCGCGGATTGACGACAGCGACGCCGCCCTCCTCTCCTCGTTCGTCGAGCAGTACTACGCGACACAGCGCGCCGTGCCGCCTTTACTGATCCTGCAAAAGCCGCTCCTCGCGGACGAGCAGGGTGCCGTCGCCGATTTCCTGCGCGGGCGGCGGGGCGGCAAGGTGGAGATGGTCGTGCCGCAGCGCGGGGAACGGATGCAACTCGTCGCGATGACCGCCGAGAGCGCGGCGGAGAATCTGGCGCAGGATCGTCTCCGCTGGCTGACCGACGAGCAGAAGATGACCGCCGCGCTCTCGGAATTGCAGGACGCCCTCGGCCTGACCGGCTGGCCGCGCCGCATCGAGTGCTACGACATCTCCAACACGCAGGGGACGAACAGCGTCGCCAGCATGGTCGTCTTCGAGGATGCGCGCCCGAAGAAGAGCGACTACCGGAAGTTCGCCATCAAAACCGTGGAAGGGGCGAACGATTTCGCCTCGATGAACGAGGTGATTGGCCGCCGGTTCAAGCGGCTCCAGACTCCGGATGCAACCGACGCCGCCGGTTGGTCGGCCTGGCCGGACCTCATTATCATTGATGGCGGCAAGGGGCAGTTGGGCGCGGCGCTCGACGCCCTGCGCGCCCTCAACCTCGACAACCTGCCGATTGTCGGCCTCGCCAAGCAGAACGAGGAACTCTACCTCCCCGGTCGGCGCGACCCGGTGATCCTGCCGCGCGACGCGCAGGCGCTCTACCTCGTCCAGCGGGTGCGCGACGAGGCGCACCGTTTTGCTCTCACCTATCACCGCCAGAAACGGACGGCGGCGGGGCTGCATTCCAGCCTCGACGATGTGCGCGGCATCGGGCCGAAGCGCAAGAAGCAACTGCTGGCGCACTTCGGGTCGGTGAAGCAGATCAAGCAGGCGACGGTCGAGGAGCTGGCCCAGGCGCCGGGCATGACGCGCGATGTCGCGGAGCGGATCAAGGCCGCGTTGGGCTGAACTGCTGCGCTTAGGGGATATGTCGGCGCGACAAGGATGCCGCGCATCTGCTACACTCCCTCCGTTGCGGTGTACGTACCTTGAGGGATCATGGAAGAAGCGGCGGATCGCAGACATCTGACGGGCGAATGGCAAACCGACGATGAATCGGCGCACCCCGCATTCGCCGAGGCCGAGGGTGCCGCGTACGACGCCCCCCTCCCCGCATCGGCGCGCGTCTCAATCATCGCCCTTGTCGCGGTCGGCACGGTGGGGGCCGCGCTGCTCTTCCTGCTCGGCGCGCTCGCCCGGCGCGGCGCCGAGCAGGGGAGCGTCGCCTTCACGCTGCGCGCCCCGGGCGGCTGGAAATTCTGGCTCCCCGGCCTGCTGCTGGCGATCATCGTCGGCGCGGTCGTTGTCCTGCTGGCGCGGCGCGATGAGCGACCGGAGCTGCTTAGCATCACCGCCGGCATCTTCCCGGCGGTCTCTCTCGTCACCGGGTTGCTGATTATCGCGGTCTATCACGACCGGCGATGGTGGTTCGTCGCGCCGGTCGTCGTCTGGCTGGCGATCCTTGTCGGGACGATCGCGCGCGCCCTGCTCGCGGCGCCGGAGGGGTTCACGCGCGATGTCGCCCGCACCTCGCTCACGGTGGTCAGTTATGTGATCGGCTTCATCGCGCTGGCGATGGTCTATATCAACAAATACCGCTCCGTCTTTTCCGCGTCCGCGGTCGCGGTCATCGCCTTCCTGCTCCTCCTCCAGATGACCGATGGCGAGCACGCCGCGCTCCTGCGCCGCGTCGTCTATGCCGTGGTCGGCGCGCTAATTGTCGGCCAGGTAACATGGGTCATCAACTACTGGTCCGCGACCGGCTGGACGGGCGGCGCGTTTCTCCTGGCGGTTTTCTACCTGATCGCGGGCCTGAGCGCGGCGCAATTGCGGGATCGTGTCCAGCCGTTCGATATTGTCGAATTCGGCGGCGTGGCGCTCGTCGCCATCGCCATCGTCTCCGCCGCCGTCTGGTTCCAGCGATGACACCGCGTATCCTTCCCACGACCGAGTACGATTTGCTCGACCTCCTCGATCGGCTGGAATCCCTCGTCGAGGATATGGACGACCTGGCGATCACGACGCGCGACGAGGCGGAGGAACTGATCGCGACGATCCACCAGCGGCTGGACGAACACGAGAGTTCGGCGTTCGATGTTCGGAGTTCGGAGTGAGCCATCGAACATCGAACGCCGAATCCA
>JAICIL010000038.1 GCA_025924435.1 Chloroflexia bacterium
TCGGCGGGACGAAGATTGCCACCGGCATCGTTGATCGCACGGGCGGTATCCTCTACGAGCATGTCGCGCCGACGCGGCAAGAAGATACCGCGCCCCTCGCCGTTCTCCTGCGCGAATTACAGGCGGCGCAGGAAGACGCCGCGCGGCACGGCATCACGCTCGGCGGCATCGGCATCGGCGCGCCGGGCATCGCGCACCAGCAATCGGGCACGGTCGAGTATGCGCCCGCCGTCGGCTGGCATGGCTTCCCGCTGCGGCGCGCGGTGGAGGAAGCGACCGGCCTGCGGACATTCATCGAGAATGACGGCAACCTCGCCGCGCTCGGCGAGTACGCCTACGGCGCGGGGCAGGGGGAGCGCTGCCTCGTCGTGATCGTCGTCGGCACGGCGGTCGGCAGCGGCATGGTGATCGGCGGGCGGCTCCATCGCGGGGCGCACGAGGCGGCGGGTGAGGTCGGCTACTTCCTCCCGAACCGGGGCGCGCTGGATTGCCAGTACCCCGGCTTCGGCGCGCTTGAAGGCGAAGTGGCGGGGCCGGGGATCGTCCGGCGGGCGCGGGCACGCCTGATCGCCGGGGAAGCGAGCACGCTCGGCGCGCTTCCCCCGGATGCGGTGACGGCGCGGGCGATCTTCGACGCCGCCGAGCGCGGGGACACACTCGCGACGGCGGTTGTGGCGGAGACGGCGGACCTGCTCGCGCTCCTGATCGGCGGGTTCGCGACGATCCTCAATCCGGGAACAATCGTGATCGGCGGCGGCATCGGGCGGCGCGCCGCCGCGCTGATCCCCCGTATCCGGGAGCGGCTGATGGGGCGCGTGCCGTTCGTGCCCGCGCTTGCCGGGTCGGTTTTGCACGAGCGGGCGGTGCTCTATGGCGCGGCGGCCCTCGCCGATCGTTCCCTCGCGGGCGGCATTCACGTCACGGAGAGTCAGCCGTAGGGGGAGTAGTCAGTAGACTGTCGTCGGTAGTCGGTAGACAAAAAAAAGACTTGGAGCGATTCGGTTTTCAACCGATTACCGGCTACTGTCTACTGGCCACTTCGAGGGAGGCATTGATGTTTCAGGACTTACGGGTGATTGACTGGCACGTTCACTTCCCGATCTTCCCGGCGACGATGCGCCGCCAGCCGCCGACGCGGCGGCGCATCCCGGAAGTCGGGATGGCGAAGCGGCGCGCGGCGGTCGAGGCGGAGCGGGCGCAGTGGCGATACGCGTGGGACTTCCCCGAGCCGGAACAGACAAAACGCACTTGGGAAGAGTACGCGGACCTGTGGGACGACGAGGCGGCGAAGTACGGCCTCGACAAGGTCGTCTTCGTCACCGGGCCGGACAACGACACGCTCGCCGCGATCTGCCGCCGCCACCCGGACCACTTCATCGGCCTCGCGCACCATGACCCCTGCCAGCCCGGCGCGGCGGCGGAGTTCGAGCGCGGCATCACCGAACTCGGCCTGCGCGGCTACAAGATGCTCGCCCCGACGCTCGACTGGCGGATTGACGACGAGCGATACTACCCGATCTGGGAGGTCGCGGCGAAGCATGAGGTACCGATCCTCTTCCACTACGGGATGCTCGGCGGCGCGGGCGGCATCGCGTGGAACGAGAAGATCAGCCCGGTGCATCTCGAACCGGCCGCGAAGGACTTTCCGGAGGTCAACTTCGTCGTGCCGCACTTCGGCATCCAGTACGTCACGGACCTTCTCTTCCTCTGCTGGGCCTGCCCGAATGTCCATGTGGATACGTCGGGATCGAACCAGTGGGTGCGCTGGATGCCCTACCCGCTGACGCTGGCCGATCTCTTCCATAAATTCTACGAGACGGTCGGGCCGGAGCGGATTCTGTTCGGCAGCGACAGTTCGTGGTTCCCGCGCGGATTTGCCCTCCGCTATCTGCAAGATCAGTTGCAAATTTGCCGCCTCGCGGGTTTCCCGCACGACCATTTGCAACTGATTTTCGGTGGGAATGCGGCGCGCCTGCTCGGCATTCCACTCGGCGCGGAGGTGGCGACATCCGAAACCGTCGGCGTCGGCAGATAGACGAGCTATCGGAAGAGCGGGGCCATGATGGCCCCGGAAGACAGGGAGGAAACCCGAGATGGAGAGCCAGCAACAGGTGACGCGGCGGCGGTTCCTCCGCATCGCCGCCGGGACGGCGGCGGGCGGCGTGCTGACCGCCGTACTGGCGGCGTGCGGCAGTTCCAGCAAGGCGACCGCGACGACCGCCAAACCCGCCGCGACGCAAGGGCCGACGGTCGCGCCGTTCGCCACGATCGCCCCCGCCGCGACGACCGCACCGGCCACTGGGGCGAGCACGACGACGGCGAGTGGCAGCGCCGCGGCCTCGGCGGCGGGCGCGACGAGCGTGACGGGCAGCGCCGCCGCGCCATCCACGGGCGCGGCGGCATACGAGCCGAAGAACGCCGTGACGATTGAATACTGGCAGTATCAGTTCGACTCGAAGGTGGATCTCGTCAACAAACTGATCCCGGAGTTCCAGAAGCAGAACCCGAAGATCACCGTCAAGCATGTCAACTTCCCCTACGACGACTTCCGCACGAAGGTCGCGGCGGCGGTGCAAGCGGGCCAGGGGCCGGATTCCCTGAACGTCTACTACGGCTGGCTCCCCGCCTATGTGCAGTCCAAATTTCTCCAGCCCTTGCCGGACGAACTCTTCAGTGTGGACAAGGTCGAGAAGAACTTCTACGGCATGGTGCAGACCGCGAAATTCAACGGCGCGTACTACGCCGTGCCGACCGCCGTGCGCGTTCTCGCATTGTTCTGGAACAAGGACATGCTGAAAGAGGCGGGATTCACCGACGCGCCGAAGAACTGGGAAGACCTGGTTAAGGTGGCGCAGGCGACGACGAAGCGCGACGCGAGCGGCAAGTTGTTGCAGGAAGGGATCACCTGGGGGCCGGACGGGCAGGGGCACGCGTGGTGGCGCGAGTGCCTGAACCGCCAGAACGGCCTCGTGCCGATGAGCGAGGATCGCCGGAAACTGAACTGGAGCGACCCGCTCGGTGTCGAGGCGTTCACCTGGTATACCGACGAGGTGACGAAATACAAAGTGGCCGAGAAAGGCTTCTACACGGACGACACGACCGCCTTCAAGACCGGCCACGCCGCCATGACCGTGGACGGCAACTTCCGCATCAGCACGCTCCAGAAGGATGCGCCGACCCTCCAGTACGGCATCGCGCCCCTGCCGGAGCACAAGAGCAAGGCTACGTTCGCCTCGTTCTGGTGCAACAGCATCACGCGCAAAGCGGGCGACCCGAAGGGCGACCGCTACATCGCGGCGGCCCTCTTCAATAACTACCTCGCCTCCCCCGCCGTCCAGAAGCAGTGGACCCCGGCGGTCGGCGAACTGCCCGCCACGCCGTCCGTCGGGCAGGAATTCCTGAGCGACCCGCTCTACAAGGGGTTCGTCTCGCAACTCGGCGACGCGTACGCCACCTTCTACGTCTCCGAAGCGGACGACCGGCAGGCGGTGATTGACGCGACGGATCAGGTGATCCTCAAGGGCGTCTCGCCCGCCGACGCCGTCAAGGAGGCCCAAGCCAAGGTCCAAGCGATGATGGACAAGTATTGGGCCGATCAGAAGTAACGAGTGAAAAGTAACAAGTAGCAAAGGTGGCGCTTCTTTCGACTTTCGGCTTGTTACTTGTTACTTTCACTCAGCACGGAGTGCAACGATGACGCTTGCCAAACGGCGATGGCTGTGGGCGTACGCCTTTCTGCTCATCCCGCTCGTTTTCTTCCTGACGATCCGGATCTGGCCGGCGGTGCAGGCGTTTAAGTTGAGCCTCTATGACTACGACCCGCTCGACACGGAGCACACATTCCGCGGCCTCGGCAACTACCGCGACCTCGTGCACGACAAGGTCTTCCGGCGCGCCCTCCTCAATACCTTCCTCTACGTCCTCTACGGCGTGCCGACCGGGCTGATTCTCAGCCTCGCCATCGCGCTCGGGCTGAAGCGGGTCAATCAATTCCGGGGCTTCCTGCGCTTCCTCTATTTCCTGCCGTACGTCACGGCGCTCGTCGCCGTCTCATGGGTCTGGCGGTGGCTCTATCAGCCGAACGGACTCCTCAACAATCTCCTGCATGGCCTCGGCCTCCGCAACGCGGGCTTCCTCGGCAGTACGGGGCAGGCGCTCATCTCGGTCACGGTTGTGACGGTCTGGTACGGCCTCGGCTTTCAGGTGATCATCTTCCTCGCCGGGTTGGAGGGCATCCCGGATGTCTTCTATGAGGCGGCGGAACTCGATGGCGCGACGGCGTGGCAGCGGTTCCGCTTCGTCACGCTGCCGCTCCTCAATCCCACCATCGTCTTCCTCGCCGTGATCGGCGTCATCCAGTCGCTGCAAATCTTCACGCAAATCCGCAACCTGACGACGAATGGCGGGCCGCTGAACAGCACGACGAGCCTCGTGCTCTACGTCTATCAACTCTCCTTCCAGACCCTCCCCGCGCGGATGGGCTACGGCGCGGCGATCACCGTCGTGCTCTTCGTGATGATCCTCATAATCACCGTCGTCCAGTTGACGGTATTGACGAGGCGCTATGAATACTAGAGCGGAGAACCTACCCCCCCGGCCCCCCTCCCACGCCGGAGTGGCGGAAGGCGGGCGACCTCTGGGCAACAGGGGGGTTAGGTTGTTTGCCGCCACCTCAACCGCCACACCCCGGACGCCGGTCTACACGAGCGCAAGAACCATCGCCGAGACGCGGCGGCGCAACTGGCTCGGCGGGCCTTGGTGGCTCTATCTGCTGCTGCTGCTCGGCGGCCTGTGCATGATCGTACCCTTCCTCTGGATGCTCTCGACCTCGTTCAAACCGAACCCGGAGATCTACACGACGAGCCTG
The DNA here is from genome assembly GCA_025924435.1 of Chloroflexia bacterium. The sequence goes on from JAICIL010000038.1 coordinate 4,868, forward strand.
ATTCCCCGGCACCCGACGCTGGCGAACTACACGAACGTGCTGGAGAAGACGCATTTCCCGCGCTGGTTCCTCAACAGCCTGATCGTGGCGGGCATCACGACGCTCTCCGTCGCCTTCTTCGACTCGCTCGCCGGGTTCGTCCTGGCGAAATACAATTTCCCCGGCAAACGGGCGATCTTCATCATGATCCTCTCGACCCTGATGGTGCCGACGGAAATGCTCGTCCTGCCGTGGTACCTGATGAGCGTCAACAACCACTGGGTGCGCGGCGATGTGACGGGGATCGGCGATTACGCGGCGGGGTACTGGTCCATCATGTTCCCCGGCCTGATGAGCGGCTTCGGCGTCTTTTTGATGCGCCAGTTCTTCGAGGGCATCCCGGACGACCTCTTCGACGCGGCGCGGATTGACGGCGTGAGCGAATTCGGCCTCTACTGGCGCATCGGCCTGCCGAGCGTCCGGCCCGCGATCGCCGCCCTGTGCATCTTCACGTTCCTGGGCAACTGGAATGCCTTCCTCTGGCCGCTGATCATCACGAACGCCGACAAACTGCGCACCATCCCGGTCGGTATCTCCTTTTTCAGCAGCGATGTCGGCTCCGCGTACGACCTCATCATGGCCTCCGCCTCGCTCGCGACGCTGCCCGTTGTCATCGTCTTCGCCATCTTCCAGCGGCAGATCATCCGGGGCATCGCGCTGACGGGGCTGAAATCGTAACCTCACCCCCGGCCCCTCTCCTTTGCCATGGGGCAAAGGAGAGGGGAGGAAATGCGGGGAACCTTAATCGAATGAACCTGCACGAGCCGTTGCTCATCGAATGGCTCCCCTCTCCATCGCCGGACGGACTTCATCCATTCCCCGATCTCGGGGCAATGGCTCCGTACGAGAGGGGCCGGGGATGAGGCTCAACAAGGAATGAAGAATGTCCGAATTACCAACCGGCTTCCCCCACCCCGCCTACCGCGCCATCGTGCTCGATCCGGCGCTCGAAAACGCGCGGGCGCGGCTATTCGGGCCGATGCTGGCCGCGAACACGGCGCATGTCGTCATGCTCGCGGAGCAAGGCATCCTACCGGAGGGGCAGGCGGCGGCGCTCCTCCGCGCCATCCGCGCGGTGGAGGCCGAAGGCGTTGAGCGCGTGGTCGCCGCCGCGCCGCCGACGGCGGAAGACCTCTTTTTCATGGTCGAAGGGCGGTTGATCGCGCGGGCGGGGCCGGATGTCGGCGGCAACCTGCAATTGGCGCGCTCCCGCAACGACCTCGGCGCGGCGCTCTGGCGGCTCGTGGCGCGCGACCTCATCCTCGACGTCGTGGAGAAGATACTGGCGTTCCGGCAGTCGCTCCTCGCGCTCGCGGAGAAGCATGTCGGGACCTTAATGCCCGGCTATACGCACACGCAGCCCGCGCAGCCGACGACGCTCGCGCATCACCTCGCGGGCGTCTGGGGGCCATTGGAGCGGGACACGGCACGCCTGCAAGCGGCGTACACCCGCGTCAATCAGTCGCCCCTCGGCGCGGCGGCCTTCACGACGACGGCCTTCCCGATTGACCGCGCGCGGGTCGCTTCCCTCCTGGGCTTCAACGGCGTGATCGAGAACGGCTACGACGCGGTCGGCGCGTCGGACGCGATGCTCGAAGCGGTCGGCGCGCTCGTGATCTCCGCCTCGTCGCTCTCCCGCTTCCTCTACGACCTGCTCGTCTGGGCGCGGATCGAGGTCGGCTTCATCCGCGTGGACGACGCGTTCGTGCAGATCAGCAGCATCATGCCGCAGAAGCGCAACCCGGTCGTGCTGGAGCACCTGCGCGCCCACCTCGCCTACGTCTACGGCGATGCCGCGGCCGTGCAGACGATGACGCACAACGCCGCATACGCAGATACGAACGATGTCGAGGACGACATTCAAATTCCGCTCTACCGCGCCTTCGGGCACGCCGCGAACGTCCTGACGCTCTTCACGGCGGTCTTGGATACGTTGCATGTGGATACGGAGCGGATGACCGCGCTCGCGGGCCGGGGGTTCACGACCGCAACCGAATTGGCGGACACCCTCGCGCGGGAGTTCGATCTCCCCTTCCGCACCGCGCACGGGATCACCGCGCGCGTCGTGCGCGCCGCCCTCGCGGCAGGCAAGGAAGCGGACGCCGTGGCGGCGGCAGATGTGCAGGCGGCGGCGGAAGCGACCACCGGCCAGCGCCTGCCGATCACGGGAGCGATGGTCCGCCGCGCCCTCGACCCGGCAGCCGTCGTCGCGGCCCGCTCGCTCCCCGGTGGCCCCGCCCCCGATCGCATGCGGACGACCATCGCGGAATCCCAAGCCCGCCTCGACACCGACCGTGCGTGGCTTGTTGGCATCCGTCAACACCTCGCCGCGGCGACCGCCGCGCGCGAAAAAGCGGCGAAACGGATCGCCGCTCCCTAGCGTCACCCGACCGGAGGGTGCATGGCCATGCGCCCGCTATTCGTAGTCCTCAGCGCTCAGCACTCGCCCCTACCCCGCGAGCGCGGCGAGCAACTGGCCGATACCATCGCCCTTGACCAGGAAGACATCCGCGCCGGAGCGGAGGGCGGCGGCGCGATATTCGCGGTACATCGTGAGCAGGATAATGCGGATGTCCGGGAGGCGCTGCTTGATCCGGCGGGTCGCCTCCAGGCCGTCCATCTTCGGCATCTGCACGTCCATCACCACGAGGTCCGGGTGGAGCGCGTCCGCAAGGTCCACCGCCTCTTCACCATTCATCGCTTCACCAATAACGTTAATGTTTGGGCGTAGTTCAAAAAGTTCCCGCAGCCCTTCCCGGCTCGCGCGGTCGTCGTCAACAATCAGGACATTCATTTCCGAAAACTCGCATGGACAACCCGTCTCCATTCCCATTGATTCCCCGACATTCGCATCGCTCGACATCTTTCAGATCTCCTTCGCACGGCCGGTGCACGCCGCTGCCCTTAACGGTACGCCTATGCAATCCGCTTGCCACCTATCACATGGACAGTTTCGCCGGGGCGGAAATCGCGCTTTACCTGTCCTTTCGTACAGGTCGGTTCGCTGGTATGATGGGAATCGGAATCGGGTCGGTATGGGAGGGGATGGAGCGGTGGATCGCAACCCGACAATCGTGACGCATCCGGCGCGTGTCATCCGGACGATGCCGCTCGGCGGGCAGAACGCGCTGCTGGAGAGTTTCTCGGCGATTGCCGAGGCGCTCACCGGCGGCGGCGACCTCGCGACGGTGCTGCAATGCATCGCGGAGGAGTCGCTGCGCCTCCTGCACGCCACGTCGGCGCGCGTCCGCATGCCCGATGCGACCGGCACGCAACTCCTGCTCGCCGCGCTCGCGGACGACGAGGAGGCGGATTTCCGCCTGCCACCGCCGGATCCGGCCAGTTATCTCCGCACCGACTCCATCGCCGGCAGGGCCTTCCGCACCAATCAGATCTACGTGGCGCGCGGCGCGCCGCGGCGGGGCGTCCCGGAGGAGCAGTACGCCATGCACTGCACCGTGCCGCTGACGACGCGGCACCGGACGCTCGGCGTCCTGACGATCTGGCGCACGACCGAGGAGACCTTCTCCGAGGACGAGGTCGCGCTCGTGCGCATCTTCGGCAACGCGGCGGCGCTCGCCATCGAGCAGGTGCGGCTGCTGACCGAGGAGCGCGATCGCACGCGGCGGATGGAGACGCTGACCGAAGTGGCGCGGATCATCAGCGCGGCGACCGACCGCGACGCGCTCTCCGAGGCGGTCTACGAGCAGTGTGTCCGGCTCTTCGGCGTCGAGCATTTCTACATCGCCCGCACCGCGCCGGACGGCCGGTTGGTGCCGATCCTCTGGTATTCCTACGCGCAGCGGCTGCGCGAGCAGGAAGGCGTGCCCCTGCCGCCGAGCCTCGGCCACTGCGTCATCGAGGAGAACACGCCGATCAACACGGCGGACGCGGGTGCGGAATATGCGCGGCGCGGCCTCACTCCCCTGCCGGACGACCAGTGGGGAGAGCGCGTCCACACCTTTCATATGCCGTGGATGGGCGTGCCGATTCGGGAGGGCGACCTGGCGTTCGGCGTGATCGCCACGAATGGCCGCCCGACGCCGTACACCGACGAGGAATGCACGGTCCTGCTCGCCATCGCCGATCAGGTCGGCGTGGCGATGCGAAATATTGATCTGCTCGAAGCGCAGCGCGCCCGCGCCGCGCGGATGGAGACGCTGACCGACGTCTCGCGCGCGATCAGCGCCGCGACGGACCTTTCCACCCTCTACGAGGCCGTGCGCCGGGAGTGCGGCCGGCTCTTCAGCGTCGAGAGTTTCTCCATCGGGCATGTCCGGGAGACGACGGGCGAGGTGGTGCCGGACCTCTGGTATAGCCGCGGCGAGCGGCTGCACGACATGGAGGGCGAGCCGCTCGAAGGCGGCCTGAGTCCGGTCGTCGCCGCGACGCGCCAGCCGCTCGTCACCGACGATTACATCGCCGAGTGCGGGCGGCGCGGCATCCCGATCTATTATCCGACGGACCCCAATGAGGCGGGGGACGCCTGGATGGGCGTGCCGCTCCTGGCGGGGCCGGCGCTGCTCGGCGTGATGGTCATTAACGGCAAGCGCGCCCCCTACAGCGACGACGAGCGGGAAGCGTTCGTCGCCATCGCCAATCAGGTGACGGTCGCGCTGACGAACGCGCGCCTCCTGAAGGAGAAGGAGGAGCGGGCGACGCGGATGGCGGCGCTCGCCGATGTCTCGCGCGCGATCAGCGCGGTGACGGATCCGGATGCGCTCTACGATGTCGTCTACCGCGAGTGCGGCCGCCTGCTGCCGATGGCGAACTCGCGCATCTGCCGCATCGTGCCGGAGAGCGGCGAGGTGATCGCGGAGTGCTATTTCCGCGACGGCGCGCGCGTCCGGGAATTGGAGGGCCGCATCCTGCGCGGCGGCCTCGGCCCGGTGATCCGCGACACCGGCCGGCCGCTGCTGACGAACGACTACGCGGCGGAACTCGTGGAGCGCGGCATGGCGCTCGTGGATACCCCGCTGCCGCCGCCGCATTCCTCGTGGCTCGGCGTGCCCGTCATCCAGGGAGACGAGGTCTACGGCATCATCTCGCTCAACACGACCGAGCGGCGGCTGACGACCGAGGACCGCGACACCCTCCTCGCCATCGCCAACCAGGTCGGCATCGCGATGGCGAACGCCCGCCTGATCACCCGCGAGCGCGAGCGCGCCGCGCGCATGGCGACCCTGACCGAGATCGCCCGCTCGATCAGCGCGACGACCGACCGCGAGACGCTCTACAACGCGGTCTACGAGCAGTGCGTGCGCCTCTTCCGCGTCGAGAGCCTGCGCATCACCCGCGTCAATCCGGGAACCGGCGAGCAGATTCCGGAGTTCTGGTACATTGACGGCGTGCGCCGATTCGAGCGCGAGGGCGTGCCGCTCCGCTACGGCCTCAGTTTCATCGTCGCCGAGACGCGCCGACCGTTCAATACGGACGACTACTACGCGGAGCGCATCGCACGGGGCATCCCGGTCTCGAAACCGATGAACAACAGCACCTCGTTCGAGGCGAAGGGGTGGCTTGGCGTGCCGATGCTCGCGGGCGACACGCTGCTCGGCGTGATCGCCATGTACGGCACCCCGAGTGGCTACACCCCCGATGATGAGGAAGCGTTCGTCGCCATCGTCAACCAGGTGAGCGTCGCCCTGCAGAATGTCGAACTGATCGAGCGGGAGCGGTCCCGCGTCGAGCGGTTCGCGGTGCTCAGCGATATGTCCCGCGCGATGAGCGCCGTGCTGGATATGGACGAACTGCTGAACGTCATCCTGCGCGAGACGCCGCGCCTCTTCCCGTCGCAGTCGCTGCTCGCCGCCTACTGGGACGACGACCGGCGATGGTTCCACGAGGAGAGCCGGAATGAGGGGATCAAGGTGCTCCCCCTCGCGGAGGTGATGGAGCAGCGCGCGCTGACGCGGCATGTTGTGGAAAGCGGCGAACTCTTCGTCACGCACGATTACGAGGGCGAGATGGAGCGGCGGGACCGGCCACCGCGCGCCCTCCCCTATGTGGCGCTGCCGACGGGTTGGATCGGCGTGCCCCTGCGCGCGAAAGAGCGGACCATCGGCCTCATCGCCGCCTTCGCGAAGAAGGAGAACCTTTCCGAAGCGACGGTGCGCATCCTCGAATTGATCGCCCGGCAGGCGGCGATCGCGCTGGAGAACGCCCGCCTGCTGGAGCGCGAGCGGGCGCGCGCCGAGCGGCTGGCGATCCTCAACGACATCTCGCGCACGATCAGCGCCGTGCTCGATCTCGAACCGCTCCTCGGCGCCATCGCCCGCGAGTGCATGCGCCTCGTGGGCCTGCGCTTCCCCCTGATCGGGTACCGGGCCGCCTCCGGCGGCTGGATCACCGCGACGGGCGCGGCGGCAGTGATCGGGCACCACGACGGGGAGACGGGCGTCGGCCCGCTCGCCACCGTCGTGATGAGGGACCGGGCGCCGCTCTTCGTCGCCGATTACGAGACGGCGTGCCGCGAGCGCGGCGCCGTGCCGGGGTCGCTGCCGGGGCCGCCGCCGATGGGCTGGATCGGCGTGCCGATGGTGATCGGCGCGCAGGCGGTCGGCGTGCTGGCGGGGTTCATCCCGGCGGAGCACGCGACCGCCGAGAACGCGCAATTGCTCTCGATCATGGCAAACCAGGCGGCGATCGCCATCGAGAACGCGCGCCTCTACCACGACGCGCAGGAACTCGGCATCGTCGAGGAGCGCAACCGCCTCGCCCGCGAGATCCACGACACGATCGCGCAGGGGCTGACGGCGACGACGTATCAACTCGAGCTGGCGGATACTTTCCTCGCGATGGAACCGCCGAAACTCGACCGCGCGCGGGAGAAACTGCATCGCTCGCTCGAACTGACCCGCGCGAACCTCGAGGAGGCGCGCCGCTCGGTGATGGATCTGCGCGCCGCGCACTTGCAGAATGTGACGCTCACGGAGGCCTTCGAGCGGCTGGCGGAGACCTTCACGAACGATTCCGGCGTGGCCGTCACCGTCAACGCCGCCGAGGAGTTCCCCGCGCTGCCGTCGCCCGTCAGTGCCGGTCTCTACCGGATCGGGCAGGAGGCGCTGGCGAATATCGGCAAACACGCGCGGGCGACGCGCGTCGAGATGTCGCTCGGCACCGAGGAGGGCACGGTGCGCTTGACGATCCACGATGACGGCGTCGGCTTCGATCCGGAGATCGTCGCGACCCAGCGGACGGCGCGCGGCACATCGGGCGGGTTCGGCCTGATCGGCATCCGCGAGCGGGCGCAACTGATGGGCGGCACGAGCGATATCCGCAGCGACGTGGGCGCCGGGACACAGATTGTGGTGCGCGTGCCGATAAAATTGTAAACTAACGCGCGGGGAAATACGGGAACGGTGATGGGGGTGACGGGAATGACGGCGACGCCGATCAAGGTACTGGTGTGCGACGACCATCCCATCGTGCGAGAAGGGATCGTCGCAATCCTCGAAACGCAGCCGGACATCGAGGTCGTCGGGGAAGTCGGCGACGGCTCGGATGCCGTCATGCACGCGGCGCGGGGCGGCGTGGATGTTGTCCTGATGGACTTGCAGATGGCCCAGATGGACGGCGCGGAAGCGACCCGCCGCATTCGCGCGCTCGACGACGGGCCGCGCGTGCTCGTCCTCACCGCGTTCGACACGGACGAGCGCATCCTGGAGGCGGTGCAGGCCGGGGCGCAGGGGTATCTGCTGAAGGGCGCGAAACCCGCCGAGATTTTCGATGCCGTGCGCGTCGTCCACGGCGGCGGCTCGCTCCTGCAGCCGACCGTCGCGTACAGCCTGCTGCGCGCCCTGACCGGCGCGAGCAAGGCGACCGCCGCCCCCACCGTGCCCGCGCTGGCGATCGAGCCGCTGACCGAGCGGGAGCGCGAGGTGCTCGTGCTGATCGCCAAGGGGCTGCGCAACAAGGAGATCGCCGACACGCTCTTCATCAGCGAGCGGACGGTGAAGTTCCACGCGAATGCCCTCTACCAGAAATTGAATGTGACGAGCCGCACGGAGGCCGTCTCCTTCGCCCTCCAGCACCGCCTCATCTCGCTGGACGAGACGACCACCTGAGCTTTTCGGTGGCGGGCGTACCGAGCGGCCCACCGCGTACGAAGGAGACACGAGCGATGGAGCGGTTGTTCGTTAATCCCGGCAGCGCGGCCTTGATCCTCATTGATGCCCAGCCCTTTTTCTTCGACCTCATGTATGGGCCGCGTGAGCCGGTGCTCGCGCGTCAGGAACATCTGCTCCTGCTCGCCGATCAGTTTGGCATCCCCTGTATCGCCACATTCGAGCATCCGGTCGAGCGCAATGGTTGGCTGCCGGAGCGGTTGGAGCGCGTCTTCCCGGCGGACGGGCGGCGCTTCGTCAAGCATACCTTCAACCTCTGTCGCGAGTCGGAAATCCGCCGAGCCGTCGTCGGTCTCGGCGTGGAGCAGATCATCGTGGCGGGGGCGGAGACGGACGTCTGCATCCTGCAATCGGTGCTCGGACTGATCGAGATGGGGTATCAGGTCTTCTTCGTCGAGGACTGCTTGTTCACAGCCGAGCCGAACGACGGCCCCGCTCTGCGCCGGATGGAACGCGCCGGTGCGACCCCGCTGACCTACAAGACGCTGCATTACGAGCTGAAAGGTTCCGTGGACGCTGAGTCGTTCCATCTCAGTTGGAACCGGCGGCACGGCGGCGAACGACTATTCACAAGCCCTTACGACTTGCCCGCATCCGACCGTCATGCGATGGCGGTAAAGATCCCGCGTGGTTGATCTGCGGGAATCACAACCGCGATGCGCTGCTCGTGGAGACGATCGCACGCCCCAGTATGGGGGATTGCTCAGCAACAAGCGGGTTGCTATGGCCGAAAGTGCAAGATCTGAACGTCGAATCCGCGGCAGAGAACCGATCCCCCTGTACCAAAGGCCGGGGCTATTTCCCGCCCTTTGGCTCTGCGCAGACTGGCCGGATGACCGATGTTCCGCGACACCCAAGGCCCTATGATGATGCCAGTGAGACGGGGACACGCGGGGAAATGACGAAATGGAACGTGGAAAGGAAGAACGGCGATGAATCTTGATACGTATGTGATGATCGCGCGGGCGGAGCAGGAGCGGCGCATCGCGGAGGCCGCGAAATATCACCTGCTGTTCGAGGCGGAAAGGGCGCGGCGCGCCAACCGGGCGGGCATCTTCTCCCGACGAAATCGGAATATGAAATAACGGAACATCATCACCGGGCACGACGGAAACGGCACCGACTCTTTCCTACCGCATCACAGGTTGTAAATGACAAACAGCAATCAGGATCATGAAAAACGCCCGGCCCACACATCACGACACGCCGCCCATCCGGGCGGCGTTCCTCTTTGCGCCGTCCACCGTTTCCGCATGATCCATTGTGTCGCCGGTACCGGCCCGTCTCCTCGGCGTCGGCGAAGAGATGCCGCACGCCACGGAAGCGCGTGTCGTGATTCTCCTTGAGTGCGAACGCATAGCCCGCCCCCTGATCGCTCACCCGCTGGGCGATGGCGGTTTGGCACTCCATTGCGTCGTCGCGTCCAAGCCCGCGCTCCCGCAGTGATCGCCGGATTGGCGGGGTGTATACTGCAAAGAGTGCCAATACGTTGAGGAGCGGAGCAATGCTGACGAAGTACATCGAAGCCGCCATGCGCCACGCCGAATACGAAATGATTGAGGACGACAACTCGTTCTACGGTCACATCCCCGGCTTCAGCGGCCTCTGGGCGAACGCGTCCACGCTGGAGGGATGCCGCGAAGAATTACAGAGCGTGCTCGAGGATTGGTTATTGATCGGGATCCGCCGCAAGATGGCGTTGCCGGTCGTAGATGGCATAGACCTTCTGGCCCCGGTGCCGATCTGATGCCACCATTCGGGCCGATCAAGCGCCGCGATCTCATTCACTTTCTCAAGGAAGCGGGCTTCACCGGGCCGGAGCCGGGGACGAAGCACGCGGTAATGGTTCGCGGGGACACGCAAATCGCGCTCCCGAATCCGCATCAAGGCGATATCAGCAAAGGTTTGCTCTCGCGGATACTGCGCGATGCGGGTATCGCGCGCGAGGAGTGGGAGGGGCTGTAGCCCGACCCAACTCCACACTACTCCAGCGCCCCGAGGCCGGTGATCTGCCGGCCGACGATCAGCGTGTGGATGTCGTGCGTGCCCTCGTAGGTGTCCACCGTCTCCAGATTGAGCATGTGGCGGATGACCGGATACTCGGTCGTGATGCCGTTGCCGCCGAGGATCTCGCGGGCGAGGCGCGCGCCGTTCAAGGCGACGCGGACGTTGTTGCGCTTGGCCATCGAGACCTGCGCGAAGGTCATCTCCTGCGCGTCCTTGAGCGCGCCGAGCCGGTGGACCATCAGCAGGCCGAGGCTGTGGTCGGTCACCATCCGCACCAGTTTATCCTGCACCAGTTGGCGCGCGCCGATTGGCTTGCCGAAGGTCGTGCGCGTCTCGGCGTACTCCTTCGCCGTCGTGTAGACCGTCTCCAGCGCGCCGAGCGCGCCCCAGGCGATGCCGTAACGCGCCTGCGTCAGGCAGCCGAGGGGGGAACGCAGCCCGCCGGACCCCGGCAGCAGGGCATCGCCCGGCACGCGGCAATCTTGCAGCGCGATCTCGCCGGTGATGCTGGCGCGCATGCTCATCTTCGACTTGATCTTCGGCGCGCTGAAGCCGGGCGTGTCGGTCGGCACGATGAAGCCGCGCACCACGCCCTCGTCGTCCTTCGCCCAGACGACGGCGATGTCGGCGATGGGGCTGTTGGTGATCCACATCTTGGCGCCGTTCAGCACCCAGCCGTCGCCGTCGCGGCGGGCGCGGGTGCGCATCGCGCCGGGGTCGCTGCCGCCGTCGCTCTCGGTCAGGCCGAAGCAGCCGATCAGCCGCCCGGCGGCGAGTTCCGGCAGGTAGCGGCGCTTCTGCTCTTCGGAGCCGTAGGAGTAGATCGGGTACATCACCAAGGCGCTCTGCACCGAGGAGAACGAGCGCAGGCCGCTGTCGCCCCGCTCCAACTCGTACTGAATCAGCCCGTACGCGATGTTATCCAGCCCGGCGCAGCCGTACTCCTCCGGCAGGTTCGCCCCGAACACCCCCAGTTCGGCGAACTTCTTCACGAGGTGCCGCGGGAATTCGTGGTTGTCCCACCACTCGCGGATGCCGGGCAGCACCTCGCGGTCCACGAAGGTGCGGGTCGTCTGCTGGATCGCGCGCTGCTCCGGCGTCAGCAGCCCGCCGACCGCGAAGAAATCGAGCATCTGGCCTTCCTCCCGTCACTCCAACAGCCCCGCGCCCGCTCGCGTCGGCACGCCAAGACTATCCGCTCTGTCGCGCCGCCGTCAATCGCCGCGCGCGGGCATCCGAATCCATCTCGATCCTCACGTTTCCATTATCGTGTATTATCGCTGAGTGAAATGTGCGCCGCTCGCGTCCCCGGCATACGGGCGTTTGCACGCGGTAAGGGTCATGGGAGGGCGTGATGCTCGATCAGCACAGCCTGCGCTATCTGGTACGGCGGTTGTTGCGCCACGCGTGGGACACGCCGCTCCTGGCGATCGGCGGCATCCTGAGCATCTTCCTGAGCATCGCCTTCTCGCTCCTCCAACCGTTGCTCATCCGCTCGCTCATCAACAATGGCATCGCCGCCGGGCAGCATCGCCGGCTGATCGAGGTCTCCATCGCCATCATGATCGTCGCCGTCCTCTCGGCGGTGACGACCTATTTCCGCTCCGTGACGACGCAGTGGATCGGCGAGAAGGTCTCGTACGATCTGCGCAACCGCCTCTTTCGCCACCTCGAAGCGCTCTCCTTCTCCTTCTACGACGTCTCCCAGACGGGCCAACTGCTCTCCCGCCTGACAGAGGATATCCGGAACATCCGCCGCTTCTACTCGCCCGCCTTCCGCGTCCTGCTGCAAACGTCCGTCCTCGTCCTGGGCAGCGTGGTCATCATGTTCACGCTGAATTGGCAACTCGCGCTGCTCGCGCTAGCGATCGTGCCCGTCCTGTTGTGCGTGACGCTCGTCTTCGGCACGCGCGTGCGGCCCCGGTATTTGCGGGCGCAGCAGCAGTACGGGCAGGCGATGAATGTGTTGCAGGAGAACCTGGCCGGGATGCGGCTCGTCCGCGCGTTCGGGCGCGAGCATTTCGAGTCCGCGAAGTTCGCGACGGCGGGGATGACCTACTTTAACCGTCAGATGGACGCCGCGAAACTCTCCGTGCTGGCGAACGCCAACATGCCGATGATCACCGGCGTCGGCACGGCGGTCGTGATCGGCGTCGGCGGGCTGGAGGTGATCCACGGGCAAATCCAGGTCGGTACGCTGCTCGCCTTCTACCTCTACCTGACGCAACTCACCGACCCGATCCGGCAAATCGGCTCGATCGTCAACAATGTCGCGCTCGCCCTCGCCAGCACGGAGCGCGTCTACGAGGTGCTGGAACGCCGCCCGCGCATCCTCACCCCGCCGGACGCCTATCGCCCCGCCGAGGTGCGCGGCCATGTGATCTTCGATGATGTCCGGTTCGCGTACACGCGCGAGAGCCGGGATGTCCTGCGCGGCATTTCGATCAACGCGCCGCCCGGCTCGGTCGTCGCGCTGGTCGGGGCGACGGGCAGCGGCAAGAGCAGCATCATCCAACTGCTTGCCCGCTTCTACGATGTCCGCTCCGGCAGCGTGCGTGTGGACGGCATTGACGTCCGCCAGTGGGACCTCCCGACGCTGCGCGCGAACGTCGGCTTCGTCCTGCAGGAGACGTTCCTCTTCTCCGACTCGATCCACGAGAACATCGCCTACGGTCGCCCGGACGCCACGCGCGCCGACGTGATCGCGGCGGCGCAGGCGGCGCAGGCGCACAACTTCATCTCCCGCCTCCCGGAGGGGTACGACACATTGCTCGGCGAGCGGGGCGTCAACCTCTCCGGCGGGCAGAAGCAGCGCGTCGCCATCGCCCGCGCCCTCCTGCTCAACCCGCGCATCCTCGTTCTGGACGACGCGACGAGCAGCGTGGACATGGAGACGGAGTACGAGATTCAGCAGGCCCTTAATGTCCTCATGGAGGGGCGGACGACTTTCATCATCGCCCAGCGGCTCTCGAGCGTCCGCACCGCCGATCAGATCTGCGTCCTCCACGACGGCGAGATCGTCGAGCGCGGCACGCACGCGGACCTGCTCGCGCTCGGCGGGCGATACCGGCAAATCTACGACGTGCAGACGCAGGGAACCTCACCCCCCGGCCCCCTCGCCATCGCGATGGCTCCGTACGAGAGGGAGAGCACATCCGGCTCGCTCCCCTCGCCCCGTGAGGGAGAGGGGTTGGGGGTGAGGGAAGGAGACGGATGAGCAAGGTAGCGACGGAGACCGCCGATGGCGCGGCGGAGAGCATCACCAATGCCAGGCCGGGGGCGAAGCCGTACCTCTCGCTCGATGACCGCGAGAACGATCTCGGGCGCGGCCTGAACCGCGAGAGCGCACAGCGCCTGCTCGCCTTCCTGCGGCCGTACCGGGCGCAATGCGCGCTCTCGCTCGTCGCGATCACCGTCCAGACGCTCGGCGAACTGGCGCTCCCCCGCCTCCTGGGCATCGCCATTGACCGGGGCATCGCGCGCGACAGCACGCACACACTCTTCGTCGCGGTCGGCGCGTTCCTCGCCTGCGTCCTCATCGTCTTCGGCGCGCGCTGGACGCAGGGATATACGACGACGCGAATCGGCAACCGCGTGATCTTCGATCTGCGCTACGCCCTCTTCCGGCACATCCAGATCCTCGGCTTCAAGACCTTCGACCGGATGGGCGTCGGGCGGCTCATCTCGCGCGTGCAGAACGATGTCTCCGTCCTCCAGGATTTGCTGACGGACGGCATCATCGGCCTCTTCGCGGACCTGCTCGTGCTCGTCGGCATCATCATCGCCATGCTGACGATCAATGTCGAACTGGCGCTCCTCTCGTACATCGTCCTGCCGATGATGGTGGTGATCGTGATGATCTGGCGGCGGTTCGCGATCCGCGTCTATCGCGCCGTGCGCGCCGCGACGAGCCGCCTCACCGGCTACTCGGCGGAGAACATCAGCGGCATGCGCGCCATCCAATCGTTCCGGCGCGAGCAGGAGAACTTCAACCGCTTCGAGCGGCTGAACCGCAATGTCTACGACCAGACGACGCACTCGATCCGCCTCAACTCCGTGCTCGCCCCCAGCGTCGAGATGATGAGCGGCCTGGCGACGGTGATCGTCCTGATTATCGGCGGCAACGCCGTGATTAACGGCACGCTGACAATCGGCGCGCTGACCGCCTTCATCGGCTACGTGGCGCGCTTCTTCCAGCCCGTCCGCACGCTCTCGGATCGTTACAACACGCTCCAGGCCGCCACCGTCGCCGCCGAACGCGTCTTCGAGTTGCTCGACGAGCCGCCGGACATCACCGACGCGCCGGATGCCGCCACGCTGCCGCGCATCGCGGGCGAGATCCGCTTCGATCACGTCACCTTCGGCTACGGCACGACGCCGGTGCTGCGCGATATTGACCTGACCATCCCGCCCGGCGCGACGGTGGCCTTCGTCGGGCCGACGGGCGCGGGGAAGTCGAGCACAATCAACCTCGTGCCGCGCTTCTACGATGTCTGGGATGGCCGCGTGCTCGTTGACGGTTACGACGTGCGCGATGTGACGCTCGAATCGCTGCGCAGCCAGTTCGGCATCGTTTTGCAGGATACCTTCCTCTTCTCCACCACCATCGCGGAGAATATCCGCTTCGGCAGGCTCGGCGCGACCGACGCGGAGGTCGAGGCGGCGGCGCGGGCGGTCGGCGTGCACGACTTCATCGCCCAATTGCCGGAGGGGTACGAGTCGGAAGTCGGCGAGCGGGGCAGTGGCCTGAGCGTCGGCCAGCGGCAACTAATCGCCTTCGCCCGCGTCGTCCTCGCCGACCCGCGCATCGTCGTCCTCGACGAGGCGACGAGCAGCGTGGACACACAGACGGAGCAGATCATCCAGGAGGCCCTGCGGACGGTGCTGCACGGCCGCACCTCGCTCGTCATCGCCCACCGCCTCTCGACAATCGTCGAGGCGGATATGATCGTCGTCATTGACGGCGGGCGCATCGTCGAGCGCGGCACACATGCGGAACTGATGGCCCAACAGGGCCAGTACCACCGCCTCTACACCACCGCCCTCCGCCACACGAACGACGGCATGGGCGCGATGGCGATGCTGGAAACATAACTTTCGGCATCAGGAACTGCGCCTAATTTCTCTGAGCGCTAATTTCTCAACGTCGATTTCTATCAGAAATATATCACCAAGCAAGTGCCGATTTGTCGCGAAGTAATGATCTGCCAGGCTCATCCCGTTTGATAATCGCAAGTCTTGTCGCAAGGTAATGAAGCGAATCGTGCCAAGGGGTAAGAACGTCAAGTAGAATGCCGCTTCGTTGATATGCCCGATCTTCGCACTGGGGGGGTTATTGCCTCGTGTCCATGTGTAATCTTTGCACTCGCCGATTAAGTGCCGGTCGCTCGAAACAAGATCAAACTTATGCTTCTTCGGTGGATCACCGATCGGGATTGGGTAATTCATCTCGAATTCCACACCGAAATGTGTAGCAAGGAGTGCTGCTGCCAGCCGATGGAATGCCCTCCCCGGACCTTCGCCCTGTCGAAGTGGTTGCACTTGGTCTTCACTTTCCGATAACGAAAAACGTACCATGATGCTGCGGCCTCTTATTACCTTGTAGGGGCGGGGGGGGGGGGGCCCCGCCCCGCGGGGGTGAAGGCCCCCCCAA
>JAICIL010000039.1 GCA_025924435.1 Chloroflexia bacterium
GATGTCCCATCCCTCCCGCATCCCGCGAGCATGGTCGTCGCGCACATCGCCGATGCCGCGCGTCTCGCATCGGCGCTGCGGTCGTTTTCCGGCACGCTCATTGTCGGCAGCGTGGCGGAATCCGCCGCGTGGACGCTCATGGAGCGGGCACGGTCGTCCGCATCGCGGCGCGGTACAGGGCCGGGCATTGTCGCGCTGGACGGCATCGGGGATGCCCAAGCCGGTGCGCGCGCCGTCGCGTCGTTCCGTCATTTTCACGGTGCGCGCGCGATCCTCGACCGATTCACGCAGACGCTGACGATCATCCCGCCCGGCGATACCCCGCCGGAAGCGATAGCGGAGGGGTTTTCCGGCCGCGGCGCGCCGGTGGAACGGCGCGATCCGGCAAATTATGGGATGCCATGCGACGCCCAGGGCACACCATACGTCGCCCTCGTCGGCGGGGTGCGCGCGCTCTGCGTGGGACCGAGCGACGGTATTCCGGGCGCGCCGCACATCCCGGTGCAAAATTTGCGCCATTTTGATACGCCCGAAGGCTCGTACGTACGCTAGTACGTATTGTATGATAGGGAGCACACGACGCACGTTTCTCGCTCGGGGCTGTGATAGACTGCGATAGGACGGGGCTGACGGAAAGTGGGTACGAGGTGACGAGACGCGAGTGTGGCTCCTGCCGATTCTTCGAGCAAAGTGGCATCGGCGAGTCCGGCTGGTGCCGCAACCAACGCTGTCAGGAGATCGTGGGGCTTGCGCTCGTTCGGCGGCAGGAACTCGCCTGTCGCATCGGGTGGGATCAGGATTATTACGAATCGGCCGCGGGCGCGAACGACGCCCTGCCGGGGCAGAACCGGACCGCACCGGACCCGGCGCGGCAGCGTTCAGGCTATCAGGGGATGCGGCCCGACGATATTATCGTCGGGGTCGAGCAGCCCCGGCCAGTTACCGAGGAGCCGCTCATGCCGGTAGCACGCTCGCGTACATCGAATGTCGGAGAGGCGCATCGCCGGGCGCTGGAGCGCCGGCAAATCGCGCAGCAGTCCGGCGACGTGGTGCCGCGACGGCGGCTGGAAACCATCGCCCCACCGGAGGCGGAGGCTGGCGCACCGGGCGAACGCCGCGATGATCGCCGCTCTGCGCGTGCGTCGGTCGTCGGAGATGAGGGGGTCGGCCGCCCCCGGCTTGCCGGCGCGCCGCTCTCGCCGCCATCGTCCGCCGTTCAACAAGCGCCGCTCGCGCCGCATGCGACGGTGACGGCCAATTTCCCCGTCATGTCCGATCGCGGTCCCGACGATCAACTCGTCGCATCATCCTATCGCACGCCGCCGCCCGGCACGCAAACGCCGCCGGTCCCCGCCGAATACCAGCCGCCACCGCCGCGCCAGGCCGAGCATGCGCCCGCGCCGTACTATCAGGATGCGCCGGGGCCGCCGGTTCAGCGCGGCGGGCAAGCGCCGCCCTTGGAGTCGGAATGGTATGCCGCCGAGCGGCAACGGCATCGTGGCAAACGATGCGCCAACTGCCGTGATTTCCAGGTGGCGGAGAGCGGCGACCGTGGTTGGTGCAGGAACCGCTTCGCGTTCCCGACGCCGCAACTCGTCGGCCCGAACGATCTCGCCTGCCTCTCGTGCATCGGCACCTGGTGGGCGGCCAACGATCAATGGTGGCTGGCGAAGGTCGCCATCTCCCCGCAGGTCGCGACCACGCCGCTCGCGGACGCGCTGCTGGAGGAATTGCAGGAGGAGGAGAAGCGTCAGCGCGCGGCGCGCCGCCCCGGCGCGGGCTGAACCGCCCCGGAGCGCGTGACAAACGCGGCAGTCCTGCGTATACTGCGGTCGCATCATGCGAATGATGCATATGGGGGGAGTGAGCAAGCCGCGCGCGGCGCACCGGGCGCGTTCCGGGAAGGACTCAACGTCAGTGATGCAAGGCCCGTGGCAGCACGGGGGTCCGATACAGCCGACCACGTTCGGGGCCATTCTGCGCGATGCGCGCCTCGGCCTGGGCCGGAGTCTTCAGGATGCCGAACGCCAGACGCGCATCCTGGCCCGGCATTTGTCTGCGCTCGAATCCGGCGACTTTCATCTGCTGCCCACGGGGATTTACGCGCGCGGGTTCGTCTATAATTACGCCAACTGGTTGCAACTCAATCCGCAGGAGATGGTCCGGCTGTTCAATGAGGCGCGCGGCGAGCCGGAAGTGGCCTATCGCCCGCAACAAATTGGCCGCCCGGTCAACACCTCCGGCCCCTTCTCCCCCAACTTCGTCGTCATCATTTTCGTGACGTTGGTTCTCAGTTTTGTGGCCGCGTGGGGCTACAGCCTGCTCGTGAAGACGCCGCCGAAAAAGCCGATCATTGATGTCCCGACCGTCGCCGCGACGCCGACGGCGATCGCGGGCGCGTCGGCGCTGATCGGCACCCCGGCAATCGCCCCAACATCGGGCGCCGGGACGAGCACGATCCGCATCCCGACCACGTCGGGCACGGCCGTGGCCACGACGTTGGGCACGAATGTCGCCTCGGCGGGGGCGAGCGCCCCCGCCGCCGGGTCCGGTGTTTCCGCGACAGGTACCGCCACCGTCGCCGCGACGGCATCCGCGCCGCCCGCGACGAGCCTCAAGGTTACGATTACCTCGAGCGTCAAATCCTGGCTCGAAATTTACGCGGACGGGGACAAGAACGCCAAGACGGCCGGGTACATCAACCCCGGCGAAACCCGCGAGATCGAAGCGCGACAAACCGTTACGATCTATTGCGGCAAGCCGGACAACGTGACTTACAGCGTTAATGGCGTGGACAAGGGGAACCTCCCGAAGGAGGCCCTCCAGACGCAGGGATTCACGATCAGCCTCAGCGGATAGCGGACGGCTGCCGACGCGCTACTCGACCGCGAAGATCGCCTCGATCTCGACCGGAATCCCGTTCGGCAACGCGCCCATGCCGACCGCCGAGCGCGCGTGCCGCCCCGCGTCGCCGAACACGGCGAGGAAGAGGTCCGAGCACCCGTTGATGACGCGCGGCTGCTGGCCGAAATCCGGCGCGCAGTTGACCATCCCGAGCACCTTGACGACGCGGCGGATCCGTTCGAGCGAGCCGAGCGTGTCCTTCGCGGCCGCGAGCAGGTTCAACCCGACATACCGCGCCGCTTCCTCCGCCTGCTCGATCGTCACCTCCGCGCCGACTTTCCCTTTCGGGGAGGTATAGCCGGGTTGATCCGGCCCATTGCCGGACAAATAGAGCATGTTGCCGACAACGACCCCCTTGACGTACGAGCCGATCGGCGGCGAAACCGGCGGCAACTGATAGCCCAGGTCGGCAATACGCTGCTCCACGGTGCGCTCATTCATGTCGTTCTCCTTCCGCGCCCGCTTCGGCGCCCTCGATCCGATCGTCCGCTCCCCGTCCGCCAAGCAGGAGATACGTGTACAGCAGCACGCCGGTGGCGAGGCCGACGAGCAATTTCACGCCGCCGGGGAGGCCGGAGGGCGACACGAAACCCTCCAGCATACCGGCGACGACCAACAACGGGGCGCAGCCGCATGCGAGCAGTGTCGCCCCCCGCCCGGCGCGCGCGATGGATTCTCGGCGCGAGAGCAACCCCGGCCGGATCATCCCGCGCGCCACGCGCAGCCCCGCGCCGCCGCTGATGAAGATGACCGAGAGTTCCAGGAAACCGTGCGCCGCGACGAACGACCAGAGCGCGCCGTGGATGCCGTAGACCTGCGTCAACCCGGTGAGGGAGCCGATCTGCAAGCCGTTCTGGAGCAGGACGAGGACGGTCGGGATGCCCAACAGGATGCCGCCCGCGAAGCAGAGCAGCGCGACGCGGATGTTGTTGGTCATGATGAACGACGACACGAAGGGCCGCTCGGCGGGCGGCGTGTCGAACCACGTCCGCCCCTGCTTGATCGTCTCGATCACGCCGCTCCCGCCCGGCACGAACGACTCCGCCAGCGATGGCCGGACGAACGTCGCGATGTACGCCAGCGCGAACCCGACAACAACGATGAGAAACGCCGCGAGCGTGAAACGGAACGTCGCGCGGAAGAGGCGCGGGAACGTCGCGCGGTAGAATCGCCAGATCGCTTGGAGGGCGGAATGCCGCCGCCGGTAGAGGCGGCGGTGCGACCGCCCGACGAGGTCGTTCAAGTAGCGCGTGACCGGATCGGTCGGGTAGTCGCGGTGGGCGAGCGCGAGGTCGGCGGTCGCCTCGCGATAGCGCCAGCCGAGTTCCTCGATGCGCTCCGCAGTCGCGCGGGACGACAGGAGCGCTTCGAGTCGCGCCCACTCATCCCGACGACGCACGATCAACCGATCAACCACGACCACTCCTCACGTTTCGTCGGCATCCTAGCCGCTTGCCGTTCCGGCGGCAAGCGCAAACTTGACGTAAGAATCACGTTCGTGTACGGTATGTACGTACGACGGTGGCGCAGGGGAGATGGCGTCCGTCGCGATCAGGCGGGGGGTGGTATGGGGTTTGAGCGGCAGATTACCCGGCGGGCGGTGCTGCAAGCCGGCAGTCGGATGCTGATTCTCGCGACCGGCTCGACACTCTATTCCTCGCCGCGCGCCGTGAATGCCGAGCCGGTTGCGACGCGCTTCACCTGGGAGCAGCGCGACATTCCGCTCGGGACGACGCCGTATCGCTCGCCGGTTCTCCAATCCGACAGCCCTTTCAATGCGCTCGAATCCCGGTGGGACGCGACGCTCCCGCCCGATGCGGCGCTCGACCTTGCCGTCCGCACGAGCGCGGACGGCGTCGCATGGGGCGAGTGGGAACATCTCCACGCGGATTCCCACGCGCGCGACCTGCGGGATACGGCGACGTTCGGCAATCTCATCATCGGCGCCCCGGCGCGCTTCGTGCAGTTTTCCGCCGCGACGCAGGGCGGGGCGGCGGACGCGGCGTCGCTCGATGCCTTCCGGCTTACGGCGGTCAATACGCTCGCCGCGTCGAACGTCGGGATATTCCACGCGGAGGCCGTGAATGGCATCACGATTATCCCGCGCGCGGGGTGGTCGGCGGATGAAAAACTGCGCTTCGACAAGGACAACAAGGAAATCTGGCCGCCGGAGTACCGCGCGATCAAGAAAGTGATCGTCCATCACACCGTGACGCGCGACCCCGAAACCGACCCGCGCGCCACGCTGCGGGCGATCTACCAATATCACGCCGTCTCTCGCGGTTGGGGAGACATCGGCTATAACTTCCTGATTGATCAGCAGGGGACGGTCTACGAGGGCCGGTTCGGCGGCGACCGCGTCGTCGGCGGGCACGCGCTGCAATACAACTGGGGCAGCATCGGCATCGCCATCCTCGGCACCTACACGGACCACACGATCCCCGACCCGGTGCGCGCCTCGCTGGTCGCGCTGATCCGCGCGAAGGCGGGCGACCTCGATCCCGTCGGCAAGAGTTTCTTCATTGACCGCGACAATGTGATGAACATCGGCGGCCACCGGGGCGTCATTCAGACGAGTTGCCCCGGCGACGGGTTCTATCCGCATCTGGACAATATCCGCCGCGAACTGAAGGGCTTGCCGCTCTGGACGGGCGACCCCGCCGCCGATCCCGTCGCGGCGAACCCGCCGGATGTCGTCAAAGCGCCCGCCGCGCAAGGCAGCCAGATTGACGCCACATTGAGCGCCGTTGCCTGGGGGGACACGAGTGTGTTCACCCGCGACATGCTCACCGCGCGCGTGACGATCAAGAACACCGGCGCCGCCCCGATCACCGCGCAGGATCCGCCGCCCGATTTCGTCTACGCCGAGGGCGATACTTACGCGACACGGGGGTTCGCGGGCAAGAAGGGCGGCGTCCGGGTCGCGATGGGGCCCGAACTGCAGGCGAGCAGCGACCCACCGTATCGCTGGGGCATCGGGCGCACGCTGCAACCGGGCGAGTCCGCGACGGTCACGGTCGCCGTGCGCGCCGCCACCGTCCAGCGCAGTCGCTTCGTCGTCTCGGTCATCCAGGATGGCGGCGGCCCCCTCGACAGCGACGACGCGCAGCAGATCAGCGTCCAGGCGAATCCGTCCGACCCGGTGGCGGCGTCGTCCGATGCCGGGATGAAGTATTTCAGCGAGACGAAGCATAATGTCGGGGCGGACTTCCTCGCCTACTGGAACGCCAACGGCGGCCTCGCCCAGTTCGGCTATCCGATCACGGAATCGTTCAACGACACCAACCCCGACGACAAGAAGACCTACAAAGTCCAGTATTTCGAGCGCGCGCGATTCGAGGCACATCCCGAAAAGGCCGGGACGCCGTACGCGGTCGAACTCGGTCGCCTCGGCGTGACGATCACGCAGGGCCGCAACGGCGAAAAAGCCTTCGCGAAAGTCGCGCAGACAGACGACACGGCGGACAAGCGATTTTTCCCGGAGATCGGGCACACACTCAGCGGCGCGTTCAAGATATATTGGGACGCGCACGGCGGCCTGCCGCTCTACGGGTTCCCGCTGAGTGAGCCGTTCGAGGAGAAGAGCGCGACAGACGGCGCGACCTACCTGGTGCAATACTTCGAGCGCAATCGCTTCGAGTACCACCCGGACACGAAAGAAGTTCTCCTCGGCCTGCTGGGCAGCGAAGTTCTCCAGCGGCGCGGCTGGCTCACCTGAAATCCGGCCGCGACCCCAAATGGGAGCGAACCGCCAAGACGCCAAGGACGCCAAGAAAACACACGGAAGATGAAATGTGGGAAGAAGAACTTCTTCTCGTCTCTCTTCTTGGCGTCCTTGGCGTCTTGGCGGTTTTGCAACGGAGCCTCAGTCGAGGCCGAGCGCCCGCGCCAGGCGCGCAAAATCGAATCGCTCCGCGAGCAAGGCGCTGAAGCGGTCCACCTTGCGCCCTTGCGCGAACCGCACCCGGCCAAACACCTTGTCGAGCAGGTCCGTCGAGGTGCGCGTGTCGTGGCGGACGAGGACGACCGGGATCCCCTTCATGGCCGCGACGGAGAGGATGCGCGGCGAGGGATAGAGGTCGCCCGTCAGGATGAACGCCGCCGTCGTTTCGATGACTTCCGGGGTTTCCAGCGCGGCGGTGAGGAGATCGGTGCGATCGCCGCCGGTGACGAGCGCGGTGCGCTCGCGGCGCTTGAGATGGTCAATCGCGGTCTCGACCGACATCGCGCCGACGACCACATGCTCGATCAGCGCGCCGGATTGATCCTCCGCGCAGAGGACGCGGCCGTCGAGATAACTGGCGACCTGCCCCGCGCTCACGGAGCGGAGGGTGCGATCCTCCGGCAGCACGCCGAGCGTTGCGACGCCCAGGCGCTCCAGCGCGGGGAGGAGCGTATTCGTGGTGTACGAGAGGCTGCCGCGCGGGATGACATTGAGCACCACACCCAGGAGACGGTCGCCCAGTTCGCGCTGGAAGGCGACGACCCGATCGAGCAGCGCGGACTCGTGCCCGCGCACGACGACCAGCACCTGCGCATCGAGCAACAACGACTGATCGGCGGCCGTCAGGCCGAGTACGCTCCCCTCATCGCGCGTGTCCGGCCCCTCGATGAGCATGACATCCTTGTCGCACGCGAGGGCCGCGAACGCGCGCACGACTTTCTCCTGGAAGTCGCTCGCGGCGACGCGGGCATCGCGCAAGGTGTCGGCGAGATCGGCGGCGGAAAGATGAACCGGGGCGATCCGCTCATCATGCTCGCCGCGCAGGCGCAGCGCTTCGCGGATAAACCCGACATGATCGGGCGCGAGTTGGTCGTAGTCGTGCGCGAGCAGGAAAGGCTGGCAGTAGCCAACGGCGTATCCCTGCCCTTGCAGCGCGCGCCCGATGCCGACCGCGAAGGCGCTTTTGCCGCTCAATGGACTGGTCGAGGCGATGAGGAGATTCGCCGGACGCGTGGGTTTGTCAGTGCCCGTCGGTGTGCCTGTTTCGTCCATGTGCTGTGATACCAATGCCACCTCCAGGAAGCCGCCCCCATGCACACGATACCATAGATTTTGCCTTTGCGACCGTGCCGGGAAATCTCCCATTTCCCCTTGACCCACCAGGCGACCGTTTGTACACTTTACAATAATTCTACGGTATGTGCGGCATCCGTACGAATATCCGTCTATGCCTGACAAGGCGAGGAGACTGACGTGCGGTATTACTCTCCCTACTCCTCCCGAACGCGCCCGCCGCTCTGGCCGAAATTTCTCGGTGTTCTGCTCGCCATCGCGATCCTCGGCAGCGGCGGCTGGCTCGCGTGGACGATCCACGGCCATTCCGGCGGTTCCGTGCAGGAGATCAAGGCGACGGTCGCCTCGGCCGGTGTGGCGACAGGTGGGGCGATTTCGCCGACCGCGCCGGCCCCGAGCAGCGCCATCCCCGTCGCGGCGAATGGCACCGTCCCGACGGGACCGAACACCCTGAGCGATCCGCAGACCGCCGCCGACACCTATGTGCAGGCGTGGAACGCCGCCGACTACCAGACGATGTACCGGATCATCTCCACGCGCGCCCAGGCCGCCATCCCGCAGGATGCCTTCCAGAAGCGGTACGAGAATATCCTCGCGGAGTCGGGCATCTCCGCCGTCCAGGTGCAACTGGTCGGCCAGGAACCCGGCACCTCCCAGTACCGGATCAAAGTGGCGTTCACCTCGTCCCTCGTCGGCAACTTCACGCAGGAAAATGTCATCCCGCTCACCCACGAGGGCAACGCCTGGCGCGTCGAGTGGACGCCGTCGCTGATCTTCCGCGAATTGGACGGCAACGGACTGGTGCGCTTCTTCCCGGACGACCCGATTCGCGGCCGGATTCTCGACCGCAAGGGGCGGCCGCTCGCCGTCGAGGGGCTAATCAAGCAGGTCGGCGTCGTGCCGGGGAAAATCGCCAACGAAGCCGATCTGCTCAGCCGCCTGAGTACGCTGCTGAAGTTGGATCAGGCGTCGGTCAAGAAAGCGTATCAGAGCGGGCAGCCAACCTGGTTCATGCCGGTCAAGAATATCCCGAACAGCACGCCCGATGATCTGGTGGCGCAATTGAATGCCATCCCCGGCGTCGAGGTGCATGCGCAAGAGGCGCGCACGTACCCGTACGGCACCTTGGCCGCGCACGCCATCGGCTATCTCGGCGAGATCTCGCCCGATCAGTTGAAGACGCTCGGGCCGAAGGGGTACCGCTCCGGCGACGTGATCGGTCAATCGGGCGTCGAGGGGTGGGCCGAAGAACTGCTGGCGGGGAAGCGGGGCGGCAAACTGGCCGTCATTGACCCCGATTCTGGCGCGATCCGCTCGACCATCGCCTCCCGCGCGAAGACGGAATCGCTGGACGTGGCGACGACGATAGACGTGGACATCCAGAAAGCGGCGGAAGACTCGCTCGGCGACAAGACCGGCAGCGTCGTCATGCTCGAACCGGGGACGGGCAATGTGCTGGCGATCGCGAGCCATCCGACCTTCGACCCCAATGTCTTCATCCTCGGGCCAACGAAAGACGAACTGGCATACCTCACGAACGAGCAGCAGCGGCCGCAACTCTTCCGCGCGACGCAGGCGACCTATCCGTCCGGCTCGATCTTCAAGGTCGTCACGATGACCGCCGGTTTCGAGAAGGGCGGCTTCACTGCCAATGAAACCTTGCCGTGTGGCGGGTCGTTCGATCTCGGCGGCAACGTCTATCACGACTGGAATCCGAACCGGCATACCGTCACATATCAAGAGGGGCTGGTCCAGTCGTGCGACGTCGTCTTCTACACCGTCGGCAAGAAACTCGACGACACGGACCCCAATATCCTGCCGGACTACGCGCGGCAATTCGGCCTGGGCCAGCCGACCGGCATCCAGGGGGTGGCGGAGCAACCCGGCGTCGTGCCGGACCCGAAATGGAAGCGCGAAACCCAGCACGACGGCTGGTCCACGGGCGACGCGATCAACCTCTCCATCGGCCAGGGATACTTACTCGTGACGCCGTTGCAGATGGCGGACATCTACAACAGCATCGCCAGTGGCGGCACGATGTGGCAGCCGCGCCTCGTCTCGCGCATCCTCAATGTGGACGGCTCGGTCTTCAAGGATTATCCCCCGGTCGAGAAAGGGAAAATCCCGACCTCGGCGGCGAATATCGCCGTGATGCAGCAGGCGCTCCTCCAGGTAACGACGACGGCGACCGGCACGGCGACCAGCGCCTTCACCGGGTTCAGCCCGCCCGCCGCCGGGAAAACGGGCACCGCGGAACAGGCGAAGGACCCGCACTCGTGGTTCGCGTCGTACTTCCCGGCGCAGAACCCGCAGATTGCCGGGGTGGTGATGATCGAGGCGGGCGGCGAAGGGAGTTCGAACGCCGCCCCGATCACGCGGGCGATCTACACGAAATACGAAGCGATGCCGAAATGAAGTGGGCAGTGGGCAATGGGCAGTGGGCAGTGGACAGCGGGCAGAAGGGGAACGAATCCACCGCTCGCCGCTCACTGCCCGCTGCCCGCTGCATGCTCATGCGTTTGCGCACGGATACGCCCACATGCAAGTGACGGTGATCGGCGCGGGCGCGATGGGGAGCCTCTTCGGGGCGCTGCTGCAACGCGCGGGCAACGCCGTCACGCTCGTGGATGTCCGCGCCGAGCACGTCGCGGCGCTCCGCAAGCGGGATCTCGCGATCGAGGAGCCGGATGGGCCGCGCATCGCGATCCGCGTGCCGGCGACGACCGACGCGGGCGCGGCGCTCGCCGCCGACCTCTTCCTGCTCTTCGTCAAGACGCCGTTCACCGCCGCCGCGCTCAGGCCGTTCGCGGGCCGCATCCCGGCGGGGGCGATGGTGCTGACGCTGCAAAACGGCATCGGCAACGACGAGGCGATCATCCGCGCGCTCGGGCGGCGGGTACAGGTCGCCCTCGGCGTCACGGCGCAGGCCGCGACGGCGCTCGGGCCGACGGTCGTCCGGCGCCGGTCGAGCGGGCCGACGATCATCGGCCTGCCGGATGGGCAGCGCCCCGCCGAACTCGAAGCGATCGCCGCAACATTTTCCGAGGCGGGCATCCCGACGCGCACGACGCGCCACGTCCTCGAGCACATCTGGCAGAAATTGCTCGTCAATGTCGGCATCAACGCGCTCACCGCCCTCGCGAACCTCCCGAACGGGGAGTTGTTCGCCGACCCGGAGATGGCGGCGCTCGCGCGCCGCCTCGTCGGCGAGGCGGCGCGCGTGATGCGCGCCGAAGGGATCCCCGCCCCGCCGCGCGACCCCGTGGACTTCGTGCGCGCGGTCGCTGAGGCGACCAAAAACGATCGCTCGTCCATGCTCGAAGACCTGCTCGCCGAGCGGCGGACGGAGATAGACGCGATCAACGGCGCGATCGTCCGGCTCGGCGAGCGCCACGGCGTGGACGTGACGGCAAACCGCGTCGTGACGACGCTCGTCCACCAGCGGGCGAAGCAGCCGAAGGGGTGAGCGAAGGTTTCAACATCACCAAGACACCAAGAAGAGAAGTGGCGTTTTCCTTGGTGTTCTCCGTGTTCTTGCGGGCGCCCCTGGGCGGCATTGGCGGTTCAGCGTCTATGGAGTTTGAAACCGGCGCTAACGCGGCGACGGCCGCAGCCCGACACGCTCCCGCACTTCCCGCAACGTCTCGGTGGCGACCGACCGTGCCCGCGCCGCGCCGTCGCCGAGGATCTGCTCGACGCGATCGCCGTCCGCCGCGAATTCCGCCCGGCGAGCCCGGAACGGGGCGAGCGCGCCGTCCAGATTGCGCGCCAGCCATTCCTTGCACTCGACGCACCCCTGGAGGGCGTTCGTGCAGCGATGGTAGACCTGCGCCTGCTCCTCCGGCGTGGAGTAGTAGGTGTGCAGGGTGTAGACGTTGCACACTTCCGGGCGGCCGGGATCGGTCCGGTAGCGGCGCTGCGGATCGGTCACCATGCTGAGGACGCGGGTGCGCAAGTCCTCCGGCGTGTCGGCGAGTTCGATGTGGTTATCCAGGGATTTCGACATTTTGTGCGTGCCGTCAATGCCCATCACGCGCGGGAAGTCCGTCAGCCGCGCCTGCGGCACCGGAAATGTCTCGCCGAAGCGGTGGTTGAACCGCCGCGCGATCTCGCGCGCCAACTCCAGATGCGGCAACTGGTCCTCGCCGACGGGCACCGTCGTCGCCCGATAGAGCAGGATGTCGCCCGCCATCAGGACGGGATAGCCGAGCAGGCCGTAATTGATGTTGTCGGGATGCTCCTCCGATTGCTCGCGGAAGGAGGGGGCGCGCGTCAGCCAGGAGAGCGGCACGATCATCGAGAGGAGCATGTGCAGTTCGGTGATCTGCGGCACGTCCGACTGGGCGAAGATGACCGTGCGCGACGGATCAATGCCCGCCGCCAGCCAGTCGAGCACCATGTCGCGCGTGTTGCGGGCGATCCGCTCGGTCTGTTCGAGGGTCGTGAGCGCGTGGTAGTCCACGATGCAGTAGAAGCACTCCGCCTCGTCCTGCAACGCGACGTAGTTCTGGATGGCGCCGAGATAGTTGCCGATGTGCTGCCGTCCGGTCGGGCGGGCGCCGCTGAAGACGCGGACTGGCGCGTCCACATCGGCGGCGGTTACTGAGTCGGTTCGCTCGCTGTTCACTCCGCCCTCCTCGCCGTCTGCCCCGCTCGTTTCCCTCATCCTGAACAGACGCCGATTCGGGCGTCGCGCCGCGCCGGATCAGTCGTTGACGCGCTCGATGTAGTCGCCGGTTTCCGGGTTGACGGCGATGCGGTCGCCCTCCTTGACGAAGGCGGGGACCTGCACCGTCGCGCCGGTGTCCACCGTAACGGCTTTGTTGACGCCCTGCACGGTGTTGCCGCGCGCGGCGATCTCGGCCTCCGTCACCGTCACGACGGCGCGCTTCGGCGGGCGAATGCCGACGCCCTCCGACTCGTGCACGAGCAGTTCGTATGTCTCGCCCTCGCGGAGGAAGTTGGCGACGGTGCCGAGCACGTCGCGCGGCACGGAGACCTGCTCGAAACTGCTCTGGTTCATGAAGAAGAAGTCCTCGCCCTCCTGATAGAGGTACTGCATGTCCTCGTTGCGGATGGCGTAGTCCTCGATCGTCTCGCCCGACTTGAAGGTGAAATCCACCACCCGGCCCGTCCGCAGGCTCTTCAGTTTCGTGCGGAAGAAGGCGGAGCCTTTGCCGGGATTGACGAACTCCACTTCCACCATCTGGTGCGGCTGCCCCTGGAACATCACGGTCGTCCCGCGCTTGAACTCCGATGTCGAAATCAGTGCCATAGGTCCTCCTTCGCACCCGCCCGCCGCGACGGGAGGAGACGACGCACGCCCTCATTGACGCCAGTATACACAATGGCTGGCCGGGCGATGCTAGGGAAAGATTTCGCTCGCCGGGAACCAGAGCGTCTCCTGGATGCTCGCCGCACCGGCGAAGAGCATCACGAGCCGGTCCACGCCGACCGCGATGCCCGCCGACGGCGGCATGCCGACGCGGAGCGCGCGGATGAAGTCCTCGTCAATCTCGTACGTCGTCTTGCCGAGCGCGGCGCGCGCGGCGCGCTCGGCCTTGAGGCGCGCCCGCTGCTCGTCGGCGTCGGTCAATTCGGAGAAGGCGTTCCCCAATTCGATCCCGGCGACATAGAATTCGAATCGCTCGGCGTAGTGCGGGTCGTCCGCCTTGCGCCGCGCGAGCGCCGCCATCGAGGCGGGATAGTCGCAGAGGATTGTCGGCGCCGGGCGGCCCAGGTGCGGCTCGATCTCGTTGAGGAAAATCTGGTGGTAGCCCTGCTCCCATGTCGTCTCGCCGGTCGCCCGATAGCCGCGCGCATCGAGCGTGCGGCGCATCGCCGCGCCATCATGCAGCGTGTCGAGGTCGAGGCGTGCATACCGCGCGAACGCGTCGCGGACGGTCAGCCGCTCCCACGGCGGCGCGAGCGCGATCCGCTCGTCCCCGACCGCGAGCACCGGCTGGGCATCCGGGGCCGCGTCGGGGTGCACGGCCCGCCAGATGGCGGCGAGGAGCTGCTCGCAGTCCGCCATGATCGCCCGGTAGTCGGCGCGCGCGCGGTACCATTCGAGGATCGTGAATTCGGGGTTGTGGCCGCGGCTGATCTCCTCGCCGTTGCGGAACGATTTGCAAATCTGGTAGATGCGCGGCAACCCGGCGACGAGCAATTTCTTCATCGCGTATTCGGGCGAGGTGGTGAGAAACGCGCGCGACGATTGGCCGCGCGCCGTCGTCAGGCGGGTCTCGAAGACATCGAGGTACGGCTCCATGCCGGGCGCGGCGACGAGCAGCGGCGTCTCGACCTCCTCGAAATCCCGGCCATCGAAGAAGGCGCGAATCGCCTTGATGACGCTCCCGCGCAGCAGATAGGCGTGCCGCTGTTCGGGGGCGGAGCGCAGCCGGAGCCAGGTCGGTTCCATCGGATGCGCCGCTAGCGCGCGGCGTGCCCCGCGACGCCGGCGAGCGGTCGTTCCAGCGCGAACTTGCTGGCGACATCGTAGAGCGGCACGGGATACTCGCCCGTCAAGCAGGCGGTGCAGAAGCCCGCGCGCGGCTGGCCGATGGCGCGGAAGAGTCCATCCAGCGAGAGGTAGGCGAGCGAATCCACGCCGATCTGCCGCCCGATCGCGGCGACATCGGCGTCGAACCGCGCCGCGATCAACTCCCCGCGCGAGGCGAAATCCACGCCCATGAAGCAGGGCCAGAGGATCGGCGGCGCGTGGACGCGCATGTGCACCTCGCGCGCCCCGGCATCGCGCAGCAATTGGACGATCGGGCGGCTCGTCGTGCCGCGCACGATCGTGTCGTCCACCAGCACGACGCGCTTCCCTTCGAGCACTTCGGGCAAGGGATTGAACTTGAGCGCGATGCCGACCTCGCGCAGGTGCTGGTCCGGCTGGATAAAGGTGCGACCGATGTAGCGGTTCTTGATTAACGCTTCGGAGTAGGGCAGGCCGCTCTCCCGCGCGTAGCCGATCCCGGCGGGGATCGCGCTGTCCGGCAGGGGCACGACGATGTCCGCGTCGGCGGGCTGCTCGCGCGCCAGCTCCTCGCCCATGCGCTGCCGGAGGAGATGGATCCGCTCGCCGCCCATCTTGCTGTCGGGCCGCGCGAAGTAGATCAACTCGAAGACGCAGAGGGCGTCGCGCGCGCCCGGTTTCAGCGACAAACTCTCCGGCCCCGCCTCGGCGGTAATCCGGACGACCTCGCCGGGCGCGACATCGCGCACGAACGCCGCGCCCGTCGTCGCCAGCGCGCACGTCTCCGAGGCGACGACCCAGCCGCCCCCCAGCCGCCCGATCGAGAGGGGCCGGAGGCCGAGCGGGTCGCGCACGGCGTAGACGGCGGTCGGCGTGAGGATGGCGAGGCTGTACGCGCCCTCGAAGCGATCCATCGCGGCGCGGATGCGCGCGCCGACGGTCGCGCCGGGCGCCCGCGCGATCATGCGGGTGAGGACCTCCGAGTCGGTGGACGTCTCGAAGATTTCGCCGCGCGCCTCCAGATCGGCGCGCAAGAGCGCCGCGTTCGTGAGGTTGCCGTTGTGCGCGACGGCGATTGGCCCGAGGTCGCTCTCGGTAAAGACCGGCCCGGCGTTGCACGCCACGCTCGACCCCGTCGTCGAGTAGCGCGTGTGGCCGATGGCGAGCGTGCCCGCCAGCGACTGGAGAATCTGCTCGTCGAAGGCCGTGGCGACGAGACCCATCCGCGTGTGGACGCGCAGCGCCGCGCCCGGATCGCCGCTCGCCGCCGCGATGCCCGCGCTCTCCTGGCCGCGATGCTGGAGCGCGTAGAGGCCGAAGTAGGTGATCCGCGCGACATCGAGGCCGGGCGCGACGATGCCGAAGACGCCACACGCCTCGCGCGGATGATCGAACGGCATCTCCGCAAGCAAGGTTTCGATCGCGATCATTCGCCCGCTCCTTCCGCGTCCCACGCCGCAGACCGACACCACACCCGGACTGTACGGACAGTGTACCACATAACCGCCGCCTCATGTACCCATAATGCCGAAAACGCCCAATTCCCGGCCGCCGCCCGTTATTTGTCGGCGATATCCACGATCACGCGCGTCGGGGACGACGCCGAACTGAGCGTCGGCGCCGCGCCGCCGTGGACCGCGAAGCCGTATGCCGCCGCCGAATCGTCGCGGACGGGGATGCGATAAACGGATTGGACCGCGCCGGTATTGATCGCCTGCTCGCCGCCGCCGAGCGATTGCCCGAAGACATCGTCGCGCACGCCGCCGAAGGCGACGACCACCGTGTCCCCCTCGCGCCAGACGCGCGTGCGGGGCAGGGGCGCGGCGCTGCCGTCCGGTTTCGCCAGATCGAAGACGATCCGCGTGAACCCCTCGTTCTTGCCGACGCGGACGTTGAGGAGGACGAGACCATCCTGCGCGGTGCCGAGCGACTGCTGGGGCGGGCTACTGGGGATGTCGGTCATCCGCGCCGGGGTCGCGGGCTGCGCCGTGTGCGGGGCGGTCGGTTGCGCGGTCGGTTGCGCGGTCGTTGGCCGGGTGGCGGTCGCCGCAACGGGCGTGCGCGTCCCGGCGATGGGGAGTGGCGTCGCGAGCGGCGTGGGCGTCCCGAATTCGGCGGGCGGCGCAGTTCGCGCGGGGGCCGGCCCGGCAATCGTCGCCGTGGCGCCCGGTGTGGCCGAGGCGACGAGTGGCGGGATACTGGCCGTCGGTACGGGCACGACCTTCGGCGTCAGTTTGCCGCCGCACGCCGCAAGGGCCATGACAACGATCGCGAGTGTACACAGCATGCGGAAGCGCATCGGTCCCTCCTGCGCGAAAAAACGCAGGCCCGTGCCGCCTGGGGAATCGGTGGGGGCCATAGATCCTCGCCGCGATCGCGGCATCTGACGGAAGGGGCGGCATTCGAACGCGCGAGGGTTGTGACACCCTACGCGATTTCCAGTCCCCCCGTCCGTACACCAGTTTACCCTTACCACGCAAGAAACGCAACCCGCCAATCGGTGTCAATGATGGTGTTTGAGACCGATTCGGAGGTGACAGCATGGGGAAAACGCCTAAAGGCGCGAGCCGTGTATCAATGAAAGGACGGGAGATACGTAGCGAAAATCTACATGGACGGGAAGCCGAAGGCCCGACACGCCAAAACGGACAAGGGCGCATGGAGGGCCGTCAAGGAATTGTGGCAGGCCCGCCTAACTGATGCTAGAGAGCACGGGCGGGGAGCGCGACGCGCACCCCATACGCTGGGATAGACTTCCTATCTTCGCCGTCTCCACCGGTCTATGCAGCTTATCGCCGCTGTCTCTTTATCGGGTAGATATACACATGCCATCAAACACCAGGCGGAGGAAGCATATAGTCTATCCATCCCCCCCCACCGCGAGCGAAGGGGCGGGAAGAGGCGATGGAAGAGGGTCATTGATTTTGTCTACTTCGCCCCGTATTGCATCGAGAGCATCCCTCGCGAAGAGGTACAGCGGCTCGACGCTCGCCGGATTCTGGTGCAACTCGTAGAGGGAACGGACTGCCGCCTTCGTCTCGGCGAGCAGCAGGTACACATAGTCCGTGTTGGGCTGTGTCTCGTTTCTCGTGGTCCTGCGAAAGCCCCGCATAACGCTTCTCTTCCCGCCCCATCGGGCTTGATAGAGCGCGTAGCACAACCGTCACAACGGCAGTTTCATGCTGCGTACTTATTCCTATCATGTTACCACTGTAGTCAAGACTATAACGCTTGTATAGATTGAGGTAGAATGTATTTGCCCACGCGGAAAGGTCGCGGCACGCTTCCAACGAAAGAGACCACCGGGTAAGGGAGCGCCGAAAGTAGCGGACTCGGTGCTTGTCGTGACCTACTGCCATAAATAGCCTTGCATATAGAACCTAGTTGAACTTTAGAAATAACGGCGATTTGTGCGTCATTCATCGCCATTTAGCCGGACATAGCGGGTGTCTCCGGGGACAGGAAGCTCCGGCGGGAACCTTTACGCGCGAGAACTCATCATGGGAGGGCCGGATGGCAGAAAAGCCACGGAAGCGCATGGGCCGTCCTTCGAAGCCGGAACGTGAGACCGTACTGACGAAGCGGTTTCAGGTCATGCTTGCCCCCGACATCTATGCATGGGTGCCGGCTCATGGCGGCGGGGAGTACATCCGGCGACTATCCGAAGAAGACCGGAAGCCGTGCAAATAGCCTCAATCCTGACGCCTTTTGACACCTATTAGCGTCTCAGGCGGGGAAAAGCCCCGCGGGGAAGCGGGGCCGTGGGCTGCCTACGGTTTTCCTCGCGTAACCAAGGGAAAGTGGCGGAAGGGGCGGGATTCGAACCCGCGAGGGTTGTGACACCCTACGCGATTTCCAGTCGCGCGCACTAGGCCAAACTATGCGACCCTTCCCTGCTTCATTGTCCGGCGCGCCCGACGGAGATCGGCGCTGTGGCGGAGAGGGTGGGATTCGAACCCACGAAGGCTGTTACCCCTTACTCGTTTTCGAGACGAGCTCATTCGGCCGCTCTGACACCTCTCCCTCCGGTGGCGTCGCCTCCATGGAATGATAACAAAGCGCGCCCATCTCCGCAATTCGCGGCGCTTCGTGTGGGAAGACGACACGGCGGTATGCGATATGCTAGAGGCGATCAGCAGTCATGCGATGAGGCGTTCATCGCGCACCCGACGCGCCGGAGGAGCCGCGACGATGGTCGAACACACCCCGTACCCGCCGATCAAGGATTACGCGCTGATCGGCGACTGCCACTCCGCCGCCCTCGTCTCCCGCGCGGGTTCGATAGATTGGTGCTGCATGCCGCGCTTCGACTCCGGCAGTTGCTTCGGCCGGCTGCTCGACTGGGAGCGCGGCGGCTACTGCTCGATCGCGCCGGAGGACGGCGGGCACACCTCGTTCCGCGAGTATCTCGGCGACACGCTCGTGCTCGCGACGACGTTGCGGGCCGGCAGCGGCGAGGCGATCCTCTACGACTGTTTCGCGATGCGCACCGGCGGCAAACTCGAGCCGCGCCTCCAGGTCCTGCGCGTCGTCGAGGGCGTCCGCGGTCATGTCACCTTCGATCTGCGCATCGCGCCCCGCTTCGACTACGGCGCGCTGGAGCCGTGGATGCGCCACGAGGGCATCCGGCTGTACAGCGCCATCGGTGGCAACGACGCCCTCATCATCCAGTCCGACGCGGACCTGGCGATGGAGGGCCGCCACGACCTGCGCGCCTCGTTCCGGGTGCGGGCGGGCGACCGGATCCGCACCTCGCTGACCTACAGCGACCCCGCGAGCCTCGACCGCGACCCGCCCCAACCGATCCCCGCCGCCGAGATTGACGACCGGCTGAAGGAGACGATCAATTGGTGGCAGCGCTGGTCGTCACAGGCGACGCAGGACGGCCCCGACGGCCCGAGCGTGCTGCGCTCCGCGATCACGCTGAAGGCGATGACCAATGCCCCGACCGGCGCGATCATCGCCGCGCCGACGACCTCCCTGCCCGAGTCGCCCGGCGGGGAGCGCAACTGGGATTACCGCTTCAGTTGGATTCGCGACTCCAGTTTCAGCGTGCGCTCGCTGACGGACATCGGCTACGTGGCCGAGGCGGACGGCTTCCGGCGCTTCATCCAGCGCGCGGCGGCGGGGAGCGCGGAGAGCCTCCAGATCATGTACGGCGTCGGCGGTGAGCGACGGCTGACCGAACTGACGCTCGATCATCTCCACGGCTACCGGGGCGCGAAGCCCGTCCGCGTCGGCAACGCCGCCGCCAATCAGGTGCAACTCGACGCCTACGGCGAACTGATTGACCTCACCTGGCACTGGCACCAGCGCGGCAGCTCGCCGGACGACGATTACTGGCGCTTCATCCTCGACCTCGTGGACGCCGCCGCCGTGCGCTGGCACGAGAAGGATCGCGGCCTTTGGGAGTCGCGCGGGGGGCCGCAGCACTTCGTCCATTCCAAGGTGATGTGCTGGGCGGCGCTCGACCGGGGCATCCGGCTGGCGGAGGAGTGCCTGCGCCAGGCGCCGCTCCGCCGCTGGAAGAAGGTCCGCAACGAGATCCGCGCCGCCATCGAGAAGGACGGCTACGACAAGGAGCGCGGCATCTTCGTCCAGGCGTTCGGATCGAAGGCGCTCGACAGCGCGCTCCTGCTCATCCCGAGCGTGGATTTCGTCGCCTGGGACGACCCGCGCATGGTCCGCACCGCCGACGCGATCCGCGATGAACTCGACGATCACGGCATGCTCCTGCGCTACAAGGTGAATGAGACGGACGACGGGTTGCACGACAAGGAGGGGACGTTCCTCGCCTGCACCTTCTGGCTGGCGGAGTGCCTGGCGCATCAGGGGCGCTCCGACGAGGCGCGCGAGGTCTTCGACCGCGTCGCCTCGACCTGCAACGACCTCGGCCTCTATGCGGAGGAGTACGACACGCATGCGCGCGAGATGCTCGGCAACTTCCCGCAGGGCTTGACGCACCTCTCGCACATCGCCGCCGCCGTCGCCATCGCCAACGCCCGCCGCGACGACCCATCCGGCGGCGAACGCTCCACCGCATCCGCGAGGGCGCGCAGTTCATAATCGGCAAATTCGCGATGTATCAGGAGGAAAGTGGTACGCCCGAGAGGACTCGAACCTCTGGCCTTTTGGTCCGCAACCAAACGCTCTATCCACTGAGCTACGGGCGCGCGTGCCGAGGGAGAGTATGACACAGGCCGCATGCGCTGTCAACGCGACACTGGCGGGTAGGCAGGGATTCGAACCCTGGGAACGCGTGAGCGCTCACTCGCTTAGCAGGCGAGCC
>JAICIL010000040.1 GCA_025924435.1 Chloroflexia bacterium
CGGCTCTTGTTCATCTTTTTTGTGGGCGCGCGGCACCCCCCCCGGGCGCCTGCCCCGGGCGGGCCAACCCCCCCGCTACCGGATTCCAAGGAGAAGATAATGGCAGATGCCCCGCAACGATCCGCACTGACGCCGGAAGATGTCGCGACCTATCCGCTGCCGGGGATGGCGACCCCCGGCGACTTCGCCTTCAGCCCGGACGACCGGCTCATCACCTATCTCCACAGCCCGGATGAGAGCCTGACGCGCCAGTTGTACGCGCTCGATCCGGGGAGCGGGGAGCGGCGGCTGCTCGTCGCGCCGCCCGGCGGCGGCACGACGGAGGAGGGCGTCTCGCTCGAAGAGGCGCTCCGGCGCGAGCGGCAGCGGCAGCGCGCCCTCGGCGTGACGCAGTACGCGTGGGCGCGCCACGCGAACCGCCTGCTCGTCCCGCTGCACGGCGCGTTGTATGTGCAGGACGGCGACGGCGCGCCGCTGCGCGAAATCCTGCCGAGCGGCCCGCACCCCGCGCTCGATCCGCAACTCTCGCCGGATGGCGCGTGGGTCGCGTATGTGCAGGACGGGGAACTGTACATTCTCTCCGCCGATGGCGCCGCGCCGCGCCAACTGACCGATGGGGCGCGCGGCACCGGCAAGGTGCACGGCCTCGCCGAGTACATCGCGCAGGAGGAGATGGGGCGGTCGCACGGCTTCTGGTGGTCGCCGGACGGCCGGCGGATCGCCTTCACCGAGGTGGACGAGACGCACATCCCCGTCTACCGCATCGTCCACCAGGGCAAGGACGCGACCGGCAAGGGAGCGCAGGAGGATCACCGCTACCCGTTCGCCGGGATGCCGAACGCGACGGTGCGGCTCGGCGTCGTCCCGGTCGAAGGCGGCGCGCCGGTTTGGATGGACCTCGGCGACGCCGAATATCTCGCCCGCGTCGCCTGGTTCCCGGACGGCACGCTGACCGCGCAGATCGAGAACCGGGAGCAGACTACCCTCGATCTCGTCCGCTTCGACGCGGAAACGGGCGCGCAGGCGCGGCTCGTGCGCGAGACGAGCGATGTCTGGATCAATCTCCACGATCTGCTGCGGCCACTGAACGACGGCGGCTTCATCTGGGCGTCGGAGCGCACCGGCTTCCAGCATCTCTACCGCTACGACCGGGACGGCAAACTGCGGAACGCGATCACGCAGGGCGCGTGGATCGTGGACGGCATCGCCGGGGTGGACGACGCGAACGGGCTGGTCTACGTTACCGGCACGCTCGACGGCCCGACCGAGCGGCACTTGTACGCCGCCCCGCTCGACGGCGGCGAGCCGCGCCGGATCACCGGCGCGCCCGGCATGCACGCGGTCGTCGCCGATCACGCGCTGCGGCGCTTCGTGGACATCCACCACAACACCGAGACGCCACCGACCATCACGCTCCGCGCGCTCTCGGATGGCGCGGCGATCGGCACGATCTACGACAAGACCGACCCGCGCATCGCCCGGCTCCGCCTCCAGCCGCCGGAACTCGTGACGCTCCAGAGCCGCGACGGCGAGACGCTGCACGGGGCGATCTACCGCCCGCCCGCGCGGTTCGGCAACGGGCCGTTCCCGACGATTGTCAGCGTCTACGGCGGCCCGCACGCCCAGCGCGTGCAGAATAGTTGGGGCATGACGGTGGACATGCGCGCCCAGTATCTCCGCGAGAACGGATTTCTCGTCTTCGTCCTCGACAATCGGGGGAGCGCGCGGCGCGGGCTGGCCTTTGAGGGCAAGATCAAACATGACATGGGCAACATCGAGGTCCAGGATCAGGTGGATGGCGTGCGCTGGCTCGTCGCACAGGGGCTGGCCGACCCGGCGCGCGTCGGCATCTACGGCTGGAGTTACGGTGGCTACATGTCCCTGATGTCGCTCGCCCGCGCGTCGGAGACGTTCAAGGTCGCCGTCGCGGGCGCGCCGGTGACGCATTACGACGGCTACGACACCCACTACACCGAGCGCTACATGGGCACGCCGCAATCGAATCCGACGGGATATACCGAAGGCAGCGTCATGCACCATGTCCCGACAATGACGGGCAAACTGCTGATCGTCCACGGCCTGATTGACGAGAATGTCCACTTCCGGCACACGGCGCGGCTCATCAACGCGCTGATCCGCGCCCGCAAGCCGTACGACTTGCTCCTCTTCCCCGACGAGCGTCACATGCCGCGCAAGATCGAGGATCGCGTCTTCATGGAGGAGCAGATTCGCGATTACTTCCTGCGGAATCTGTAGCGCGGCCCCGACGATACGCGCCTCGGTCAAGGGGCGTGGGGTTCGCGTCCATCGGCGGTGTTGTCGTATCGGGCGGCGACAATCGCCGCCGCATCCGGCGATCATTCCGCGATGGGAGGAATCTTGTGCAAACCCCCGACCCCGCGCAGGCCGCGCAACAGAAAGAGGCAGTTCGGCGACAGTGGACGGAGCGCGCCGCCATCTTCCGCACGACGGCGGGGCAGGGGGCGATGCGGTTGCAGGCGGCGACCGATCTGCTCCTCGCGACGCTCCATCGCCGCCCCGGCATGCGCGTCCTCGACATCGCCAGCGGGCCGGGCGAACCCGCCCTCTCCATCGCGGCGGCCATCGCCCCCGACGGGCAGGTCACGGCGACCGACCTCGTGCCGGAGATGCTCGAAGCCGCCCAGGAGAATGCCCGCGCGCGCGGCGTCGCCAATATCACCTTCCGGCAGGCGGACGCCGAGGCCCTCCCCTTCCCCGACGCCTCCTTCAACGCCGTCACCTGCCGCTTCGGCGTGATGCTCTTCGCCGATATGCAGAAGGGGCTGGGCGAGATGCGGCGGGTGCTCGCGCCGGGCGGGCAGATCGTCTGCATGGTGTGGGGGCCGCCCGATCAGGACGGGCTGAACGCGCCCCTCGCGGTGGCGCGGCGGTATGTCGAACTGCCGCCACCGCCATCGTCGGACACGCCGCACCGCTTCCGGTTCTCCGAACCGGGGGCGCTGGCGGCGCAACTGCGCGCGGCGGGGTTCCGGCAGGTGGAAGACGCGCCGCACACCATCCCCACACCGTGGCCCGGCACCGATGAGGAGTGGTGGGAGGCGATGCAGCGGATGAACGCGCCGATGCGCGCGGCGGTTGACGCGCTCGACGACGACCGGCGCGCGGCCCTGACGCGGGATGTGCTGGCGGCCAAGCGGGCGCAGCGCGAGCACGGCGAGACCTCGGCGGTGATCGTCGCGTCCGCCGTGCATTAGCAAAATCCGCCCGCCGGTCCGGTTATCGTTCTTCGCCAATTCGTCGCCAGAAGGGCGCGCGCTGCCGCTGCTTCTCCAGCATGGCGGGATCGAAGAGCGGCAGTGCGTGGCCGAGCGGTTGCGGCGGGCGGTGCGCGTAGCCGATCGCCTGATAGACGCGCGGATCGGTGTAGTAGCCCCGGTACGCGTGGTCAATCAGCGCGGCGAAGAAATCCGGGAAGGCGCGCTCGACCGCCCGCAAGACGGCGTCCTGCCGGTCGCTATCGAGGGTGGTGAAGCCGGATCGGGCTTGCTGCGC
The DNA here is from genome assembly GCA_025924435.1 of Chloroflexia bacterium. The sequence goes on from JAICIL010000040.1 coordinate 3,535, forward strand.
GCTCTCCACTTCGATCTCAACGAGGCCGTCGCAGAAGAGGCGGCGCAACTGCGGATACGCCGCGAGCGTCCGGTCAATCGCGGCGACGATGCCGAGATCGCCCGCGCCCGGCATGCCGCCCGCTTCCGGGATAATTCGATTCAGGACCGCGCCGAGCAACGCTTCCTGCTCGCCATCGAGGACGCGCGGCGCGGCGGGCGGCGGCTCGCGCGGCGTGACGGCGGCGGCGGCCTGCGGCCCGGCGACGGTGGTGTCGCCCGCGAGCGGTTCATTCGATTGGTCTTCCTGCATCGGTTCCTCCTCGCGGTCGCGCGACCGAATGTTCAAAGGTTCCCGCGCTCCCGCCGGATGTAGTCGGCGGTGCGGAGGGCGAGCGCCTGGATCGTCGTCGTCGGGTTGCCGACCGCGCTCGTCACGAAGATGCTGCCGTCCACGATGAACAAGTTCTCGACATCGTGGGCGCGCCCCCAGCGATCCACGACGGACGCCGCCGGGTCGTCGCCCATCCGGCAGGTGCCGAGCAGGTGCCAGCCGGAGGGCCGGAGCGGGTTCGAGACGAGGACATCGGTCGCGCCCGCCGCCCGCATCGCCTCCGTCGCGCGGGCGATGCCGTGATCGAGCATCTTCCGGCTGTTCTCGCTCAGGCGGTAGCGGACGCGCGGCGCGGGGATGCCGTGCGCGTCCACCAGATCGGGGTCGAGCGTCACGTCGTTGACCGTCTCCGGCAAATCCTCGCCCATCACGCCCATGAAGGCCATGTGCCCGAAGCGGTCGGCGAACGTGTCGTGATGCGCTCGCCCCCACGGCACGCGCTGCCCGGCGAGGCCGCCCATCGCCGTGCTCAAGGGGCCGGATTGCCGGACGACCTGCAACTGGTAGCCGCGCACGAAGTCGTTGCGCGGGTCCGTCTCGTAGAACTCGTGGCTGAGAATGCACGCGCCGATCGTCCCCCTCATGCTCTCCAATGGTTCCGGGAAGACGCCGCCGACCGAGGCGAAGCAGTGGTACATCAGGTTCTTGCCGACGATGCCGCTCCGGTTCGCCAGCCCCTCCGGGAAGTGGCGCGAGCGCGAGTTGAGGAGCAGGCGCGGCGTGCCGACGCCGTTGCAGGCGACGATCACGACGGGCGCGGTCTGCTCGCGCAACTGCCCGCCCGCGTCGTAATAGCGCGCGCCGCGCGCCCGGCCGCGCGCGTCTACCGTCACCTCGCGCACGCGGCAGCGCGTCCGCAGTTCGACGCCGAGACGGAGGGCGAGCGGCCAGTAGGTGACATCGGCGCTCGAACGCGCGCCGGTCGGGCAGCCGAGGTCGCACGGGCCGCAGAGGTTGCAGGGCTGCCGCCCGTCGTCGCCGTACGGCGCGGTGATGATCGCGCTGTCCGAGGGCCACCAGTGCCAGCCGAGTGTGTCGAAGCCCTTTGCCATCGCCGCGCCGAGCGGGCCGATGGGCAGCGGCGGCGTCTGCCGGGGCGAGCGGGGCGGGTGCGCGGGATCGCCCGCGAGGCCGGAAACGCCGATCATCGCGTCGTTCCGGTCGTAGAACGATTCCAGTTCGTCGTAGGTCAGCGGCCAGTCGTCCGCGACGCCGTCGAGCGAGCGGACGCGGAAATCCGAGGGGTTGAAGCGCGGGAAGTGCGCGCTCCAGTGGATCGTGCTGCCGCCGACGGCGTTGAACATCAGCGGCGTATAGGTGGATTCCGCGTTATTGACCGGATAATCCTCCGGCATCTGGCGGATGTTCGGGTCCGGGTTGAAATCGGTCAGGCGGCGCACTTCCCAGTCGTCGCCGTAATGCGGCAGGGATTGCGGGTCCACCCAGTCGCCCTGATCGAGGCAGACGACGCGAAATCCGGCATTCGCGAGGCTCCACGCCGCCGCCGCGCCGGATGCCCCCGCGCCGATTATCAGCACGTCCGGGTCGGTGATCTGCGGCGACGGGCCGCGATAGGGATAATATGCGTTCATCTGCACCATCCATTCTCCGACACTATCGGTACGCCGCTCGCATTTCGCCGTATAGTGAGGTTGCCGGGCGCCATTATACGCGAACGGAGCGAGCGATACCGGCGCCGCCAGGATGCGTCTGTATCTGCTCCCGCCCGTGCTCATCGGAGGTGGACTATGCTGTTCGGCGTGCATTTCGCCGCGACCGACGAGACGCCGGACGTGCGCGCAGTCGGCCGCATGGTCGAGGCTGCGGGGTTCGAGTCGCTCTTCCTGCCGGAACACACGCACCTGCCGGCGTACGGGCACTCTACGCACCCGAGCGGCCCAGAGATGCACGCTCGGCTCCGCCGTTTTCTCGATCCGTTCATCGCCTTGACCGCCGTTGCGGCTGTTACCGAGCGCCTGCGACTCGGCACCGGCGTTTGCCTGGTCGCGCAGCACGACCCGATCACACTCGCCAAGCAGATCGCCACCCTCGACGTGCTCTCCAATGGCCGCTTCCTGTTCGGCATCGGCGCGGGCTGGAACCACGAGGAGTTGCGTCACCACGGGACGGACCCGGCGACCCGCTGGCACGTGATGCGCGAGCGTGTGCTTGCGATGAGACGGATCTGGACGGAGGATCGGCCCGAGTTCCACGGTGCGTTCGTCGATTTCGGCCCGATTTGGCAGTGGCCGAAACCGGTGCAGCGCCCGCATCCGCCCGTCCTGGTCGGCGGTGAGGGGCCACGGGTGTTCGAACGCGTGATGGAGTATGGAGACGAGTGGGCCCCGAACGCCGAGCCGGGGATCGCGGAGCGGGTGACCCAATTGCAACAACTGGCCGGAGCACGCGGACGGGGACGAATCCCGGTAACCGCGATGCACGTTGCGCCGATGTGCGACGAAATCGCGCGCTACGCGGCGGCCGGTGTGACCAGGTGCGTCTTCACATTGCCGAGCGGCGACCGCACAGCGATCGAGCGGTCAATCGCGCGGCTGATGGAGGCGGTCGAGCAGTTCATCGGCGGCGCGCCGGACAACCGTGGCGGCTCATGATCTTCCCTGTCGGACGGTCCGGGGATGCCCTATCTGCCGGTGAAGGTCGGCTTGGCTTTTTCCAGAAACGCCTCGTAGAAGAGCCGGTGATCATCGCCCATCAGGAGGAGCGCCTGGGCCTGCGCCTCGGCCTCGATGGCGGAGAGCAGGTCCATGTTCCACTCGTTGTTGACCATCCGCTTGGTCATGGCGAGGCCGAGCGTCGGGCCTTTTGCCAACCGTTCCGCCCATCGGTAGGCGGTCGGCAGCAGGTCTTCCGGCGGCACGGCGCGGTTGACGAGGCCGTATCGCTCCGCCGTCGGCGCGTCTACGCTATCGCCGAAGAGCAGCAGTTCGAGTGCCCGACCTTGCCCGACAATCCGGGGGAGCAAATACGCCGCGCCCATGTCCGCGCCCGTCAGGCCGACGCGCGTGAAGAGAAAGGCGATCCGCGCGTGCTCGGCGGCGAGGCGGAGGTCGGCGGCGAGGGCGATCACCGCGCCCGCGCCCGCCGTCGTGCCGTTGAGCGCGGCGATGATCGGCTTATCGAGCAGCCGCATGTTCGCGACGACCGCGCCGGTCATCCGCGTGAATTCCAGATGCGCCCTCATGTCCCGCTTCAATAACTCGCCGATGATCTCGTGCACATCGCCGCCGGAGCAGAAGCCGTCGCCGCTGCCGGTGAGGACGAGCACCCTCACCGCGTCGTCGTAGCGCAGCGCTTCGAGCAGATCGCGGAACTGCGCGTAGATCGCGAAGGTGAGCGCGTTCAACACCTCCGGCCGGTCGAAGGTCACCGTCGCGATGCCATCCCGAACCGCGTAGTTGAAGTCGTACGCCATGTGGCCCTCCCTGACTTTGGCATGCCGTTACGACGGTCGTGGGCTGAACAGGCAGAGATCGGCGCGCCCGGCGGCGAGGAGCGTGTTCGCCTGGCCGGTCGTCGTCGTGTAGGCGGTCGCGAGCGTCGGGATACCCGCATCGTTGCGGATGATGTCGCTGTATGCGGCGAATGCCTCGAAATCGTAGACCGGCTGACCGGAAATCGTCGTCTGCCCGGCGTGGGCGGCGATCAGGTCGCAGCCGTGCTCCCTCAGCGCGCGGGCGATGGCGACGGCGTCCGCGAGGTCGTTCCCGCCCGTCGCCCGATCCGTCGCGGAAAGGGCGACGGCGAGCGGCTTCTCGGCGGGCCACACGGCGCGGACGGCATCGAAAACGGCGAGCGGGAAGCGGAGGCGGTTCGCCAATGCGCCGCCGTACGCATCGTCGCGCCGGTTCGTCAGCGGCGAGAGGAAACCGGCGAGCAGATAGCCGTGCGCCATATTCAGGTGCAGCAGGTCGAATCCGGCATCCGCACCAGCCTGCGCCGCCGCGACGAACGCCGCGCAGACATACGCCATGTCCGCGCACTCCATCGCCTTCGGTGTCTGATTGGCGGGGCCGTAGGGGAGCGCGGAGACGGCGAGGAGCGGCCAGTTGCCGTCGTGCAGCGGCCTGTCCAGCCCTTCGGCGCGCGGTCGCGTCGAACCTCTGCGCCCGGCGTGATTGAGATGCAGCGCGATCTTCGCGGATGATGCATCGTGCACCGCCGCGACGATCCGCGCCCACGCCTTGACATGATCGGGACGGTAGATGCCGACGTCACCGGGCGTGATGCGCCCTTCCGCCGAAACCGCAACGGGTTCCGTGAGCACGAGGCCCGCGCCGCCGCGCGCCTGGGCGACCAGTCGGTCGCCCAGACCCTCGGGAGGCAGGCCGTCGGTCATGTCGTACGCCGAGACCGGCGCGAGGACGAGCCGGTTCGGCAGCGCCATCTCCCGCAACCGCAGCGGCGTGAAAACGGCGGGCGGCGAGACGAGCGGGGAGGCAGTGTCTCCCTCGCCGTTGGCCGCGCGCGCCGCCGTCTGGAACCACTGCTCGACCTCCCCTATGAACTGCGGGTCGCGCTGGCGCAGGCTGTCGTAGGTGATCCGGCCGCTGCGCGTGAGCAGGTTGAAGGCGAACGGCAGCGGCGCGAAATGGCGGTAGCGGCCGACGTTCTCGAAATACCGCTGGCTCTCCGCCGCCGCCCGCTGGACCGCCTCGACGCGCGGCTTGCGCCCCAAACCGAAGACTCGCAGCGCGGTCGGCAGGTCGGCGTGCCGTTCGCAGGCGGTGGCGAGCGCGATGGCGTCCTCCATCGCCAGTTTCGTCCCGGAGCCGATGGAGAAGTGCGCCGTGTGCGCCGCGTCGCCGAGCAGGACGATGTTCTCGTGCGACCAGCGCGCGTTCTTCAGCGTGACGAATTGCAGCCAGTGCGAGCGGTTGGAGTAGAGATGGCGCCCGGCCAGATGCTCGGCAAATAATGCCTCGCAGAAGGCGACGCTCGCCGCCTCGTCCGTCTCCGTCAGGCCCGCGCGCCGCCATACCTCCTCCGCGCACTCGACGATGAAGGTGCCCATCGTCGCGTCGAAGGGGTAGGCGTGGACCTGGAAGAGGCCGTATTCGCTCTCCTTGAAGATGAAGGTGAAGGCGTCGTAGAGCTTGTCCGTGCCGAACCAGATGAAGCGCGTCTTCCCCAGTTCCGTCTGCGGGCGGAATGCGTCGGCGTGCCGCTGGCGGGTCGTGCTGTTGACGCCGTCCGCCGCGATCAGCAGGTCGGCATCGGTGCGCAGGGCGTCCGGGTCGGTGACGACGCTGTCGAAATGGAGGCGGACACCGAGCGCGGCGCACCGGCGCTGGAGGATGTCGAGCAGGCGGCGGCGCGCGATCCCCGCGAACGCATGCCCCTCGCAGCGGATCGGTTGACCCTTCGCATGGACATCAATCGCGTCCCAGAGCACGAAGGCGTCGGTGATCTCGCGGTAGGTCGTCGGGTCGGCCTCGCGCAGTTCGGTCAGCGTGCGGTCGGAGAAGACGACGCCCCAGCCGTAGGTCGCGCCCTCCGGATTGCGCTCGTGGACGGCGATCTCCCACGCCGGATGCCCCTGCTTCAAGAGCAGGCTCGCATACAACCCCGCCGGCCCCCCGCCGAGCACCTGCACCTTCATCAGTCTAGCACCTGACAAACCGCTTGAACCGCAAAGGCGCAAAGGACGCAAAGGGCGCAAAGAGAAAGAGAATTGAGGAAGATACGTGACGTTGTAGCATATTGGCGAGTCATCATGTTGTTCCCATCATTCTTTTCTCTTCTTTGCGTCCTTTGCGCCTTTGCGTCTCTGCGGTTCTCCCCGGTTTCGTCCGGGTTCATCCCAGGACGTTGGCGAGGCGGTCGAGTTGGTCGCGGTGGGCGGTGGTGGGGAAGAGGACGAGATGATCGCAGCCCGCTTCCGCGTAGCCCCGGATGAACTGGACGATCGCCTGCGGCGTGGTGAGCAGTCCGGCGGCGATCCGCTCGGCGAAAGGGCCGGTGAAGGCGTAGTAGTCGAGCAGATAGCGCGCGCCCGCCTCCGCCTCGTCCGCACCGAGCGCGTAGTAGCCCATCGCCCAGAGACGCGGCCGGCCCGGCCTTCCCGCATCTACCCAGGCGGCGCGCGCCTTGTCGGCGGCGAGGGCGAAGGCGCGCGGCGGGCCGCCGCCGTGGATGTAGCCGTCCGCGTAGCGCGCGGCGCGGGCGTACGCGCCGTCGTTCAACCCGCCGACGAGCAATTCCGGGCCGCCGGTTTGGATCGGGCGCGGGCCGATCCGCTCGTCCTCCCAGTGCGCGCGCAGCGCGGCCAGTTGCTCGCTCAGGCGGCGACCGCGCGCGTGGTACGCGACCCCGGCGGCATCGTAGTCGTCCTTGCGCGCGCCGAGGGCGAGGCCGAGCGTCAGGCGGCCATCGGAGAGCGCATCCACCGTCGCGGCGGCTTTGGCGAGGAGCGCGTCGTTCTGCACGGGGCCAATCATCACCGTCGTGGCGAGGCGGATGCGCGTCGTCAGCCCGGCGGCGACGGCGAGCGTCGTCAGCGCGTCGTAACTGTCGTAGACGAGACGGTCGAAGACGCCGAGGCTGGCGAACGGCCCGCGATCCGCTGCGCACGCCCACGCCCGCACGAGATCGCCCGTCGCCCCCCTCAGCGTATTCGGCAATCCGATCCCGACATCCATACCATAACTCCTCTATGAAACCGCTTGAACCGCAAAGGCGCAAAGATCACAAAGAACGCAAAGTACAAACGTTCAAAGGAAGAGGCGGAGACGAGTCCACATCCGGTCCTCTATCGGCACAAGGCATCGCTATTCTTCTTTTCTCGTTCTCCTTTCTCCCTCTTTGCGTCCTTTGCGTCCTTCGCGTCTTTGCGGTTCTCCCCGGTTTCATCCCCCGCCCTGACGCAGGCGGAAGCGTTGCAGTTTGCCGGTCTCGGTGTACGGCAGGGCGGCGACGAACTCGATGGCGCGCGGATACTTGTACGGCGCGATCTCCGCCTTGACGAAGTCTTGCAATTCGGCCACCGTCTCCGGGGTCGCGTCCGCCGGGTCGCGCGGCACGACGAAGGCGGCGACGATGTGGCCGCGCGCCGCGTCCGGGAGGCCGACGACGGCGCATTCCTGCACCTTCGGATGCTCCCGCAAGACGTTTTCGATCTCCGGCCCGGCGATGTTGTAGCCGGAGGAGATGATCATGTCGTCCGCGCGGGCCTGATAACGGAAGTAGCCGTCCGCATCCATCAGGTAGACATCGCCGGTGAGGTTCCAGCCGTTTTGCACGTATGTCCGCTGCCGGTCGGGATCGTCGAGGTAGCGGCAACCCGTCGGGCCGCGCACCGCGAGCCGCCCGACCGTGCCGGGCGGCAGGGGCGTGCCGTCGTCGTCCACGACGCGCGCCTCGTAGCCGAAGACCGGCTTGCCCGTCGCGCCGGGGCGGATGTCGTCGCCCGCCGCCGAGATGAAGATGTGCAGCATCTCCGTCGCGCCGATGCCGTCAATCAGTTTGATGCCGGTCGCATCCAACCAGGCGTGGTAGGTGGCGAGCGGCAGCGTCTCCCCCGCCGAGACGCATTTGCGCAACGAGGAAAGGTCGTAGTCCCCGACCATGCCCGCCAGGCGGCGGTACATCGTCGGCGCGGTGAAGAGGATGGTGACGCGCTCGTGCTGGATGGCGTCGAGCAGCCCGTTCGGCGTCGGCTGCTCGATCAGTACGGTGGACGCGCCGACGCGGAAGGGGAAGAGCACGAGGCCGCCGAGCGCGAAGGTGAAGCCGAGCGGCGGCGTGCCACAGAAGACATCGTCCGCCGTCGGTCGGAGAACGTGCGCGGAGAAGCAGTCGCAGATCGCCAGCACATCGCGGTGGAAATGCATCGTCCCCTTCGCCCGGCCCGTCGAGCCGGAGGTGAAGGCGATCAGGGCGACATCGTCGCTCGCCGTCGCGACATTCGCGAAGGTCTCCGGCTTGTCCCCGCTCATCGCCTCGAGCGTGTCGGGATGATCCCCGGCATGGTAGCGGCAGACGCGCGGGTCGAGGCCCGCGCCGCCCGCGCGGACTTGGTCGGCGGCGGCGTGCAGCTCGTCCGCGAAGCGGCCGTCGCAGAGGGCGACGGCAACGCGCGCCTTCGTCATCACGTACGTCAGTTCCCGCGCGCGCAGCAGCGGCATCGTCGCGACGGCGATCGCGCCCGCTTTGAGGACGGCGAACCAGGCGGCGACGAGCATCGGGTTGTTCGGCCCGCGCAGGAGGACGCGATTGCCGGGAACGACGCCGAGGTCTTCCACAAGCACGCGCGCGATGCGGTTCGCCTCCGCGAGCAGCGCCCGATAGGTGATCGCACGCCCCGCGAAATGGAGGGCGGGTCGGTCGCCGTGCGGACTGCTCGCCGTCGCGTCGAGCAGTTCGACGGCGCAATTCAGCTGGGCGGGGTAGGAGAGCGGCGAGGCGAAGTCGGGCCAGTCGGCGGGCGGCGGCAGGTTGTCGCGCGCGAAGGTGTCCACATGCCCGGTCGGCCCGAACCGCACTGCCATCGCCCGTCCTCCTGCCGTGTCGGCGTGTGGGGTATCCGCTCTCTCGATGGCGTGAGTGTCCGTCAGTTCCCGAATTTGTCAAGCGCGTATTCCGCCATCCGACACTGTGGGATTCGTCTGCGTGCTTTGTTCGCCCATTGCGTTCGTGCTCTTGCTCTCTCCCCGACCACAATGAGTGGACGCGCATCGTGCGTAGTATAGTGAAAGAGATGCCTCTTACCACGGGACCACCCAGGTACGGCCCGCATGCCGGAAGGAGTACCCCATGTACAATCAACGTCCCGGCTCGTATCGCGGCGACGATAAGGTCGATCTCACCGGCCCGAACCGCATGCTCGAACGCGCCCGCAACCGCATGCAGAACCACTACACGGGCGATGAGGAGGCGGTGCGCGCGGAAGCGGCCGCCGCGGAGGCGGCGCACGAGCGGAAGGACGCCGCCCGCCGCACCCGCGAAGGGGCGAGCGCCTCGCTCGGCGAGCGGATACACGGCTGGTGGTCTCGCCGCTCCCATCGCGCGTAAACGACGCCCGATGAGGGAAGATCGTCGCAATCGCGCCTCAGAGCGAATCGGGAGGGCGTCATGGAGTCGCTGCTACCACCCGGCTGGCCGCACCCGCGCGGCTACGCGAACGGGGTCGTCGCGGACGGGCGGATCGTCTTCATCGCCGGGCAGATCGGCTGGAATGCGCGCGACGAGTTCGAGACGGACGACTTCGTCGGGCAGGTGCGGCAGGCGCTCCTGAATGTCGTCGCGGTGCTCACCGAGGCGGGGGGGACGCCGGACCGGATCGCGCGGATGACCTGGTACATCACGGACAAGGCGGAGTATCGCGCGTCGCTCAGAGACATTGGGCGCGTCTACCGGGAGGTGATCGGCGCGCACTATCCGGCGATGACGCTCGTGCAGGTGGCGGCGCTGCTCGAAGACCGGGCGAAGGTCGAGATCGAAGCGACCGCCGTCTTGCCGACCATATCCGAATAGCACCGCTCCTTAACGTGCGAGACCCCGATAGCCTCTGCTCCATTCCGAATCCCACGGCCTTGCGGCTTTGGTATTCGGCTGGTGGCGTCGGTCATCGGGACCTCACAATGATGAATATACAGAGTGTTCGGACATTTGTCAAGGGGGTATTCGGGCCAAATTTTTTAGTGGCGCGCGGCGAACCGACCGGCTTCTCGGATGCATCGCGCTGGCAGCCATCGGCGAATCGGCTATCATGGCGGCGATGGGCTGGTACATCATGGGAGGGGAAATGACGGGCAGAGTCGCGGCGGTGAGCCGCAGCGCAACGCATACACTCAGCAAAGGCACGCAGGCAGCGATCCACCTCCTCGAAGGGCTTGGCGTCGCGGACGACGCGCACGCGGGGACCACCGTCAAGCACCGCTCGCGCGTCGCGCGCGACCCGCACCAACCGAATCTTCGCCAGGTGCATCTCATCCACGCCGAACTCCATGAAGAACTGCGCGAGTCCGGATTCACCGTCTCCGCCGGGCAGATGGGCGAGAATGTCACGACCGAGGGGATTGACCTGCTCGGCCTGCCGACCGGCACGCGGCTGCGACTGGGCGACGCGGCGATTGTCGAGATCACAGGACTGCGCAACCCCTGCGCGCAACTCGATCAAATCCAGCCCGGCCTGATGGCGGCGGTGCTCGACCGCGACGCCGCAGGCAACCTGATCCGCAAGGCGGGCGTCATGGCGGTCGTCGTCGCCGGTGGCCCGGTCCGGCCGGGCGATCCGGTCTCTATCGCATTGCCGCCGGAGCCGCATCGCCCTCTGGAGCCGATCTGAGCCTGCGCTATTGGGAACGCGGGGTGGGCGAGCCAGCGTGGGGTACAATGCGACTATCGAATCATGGCGGCACGGCAGGAGGCGGGCGATGGCGCGGGGCTATGTCTTCGTGGATACCGAGGTCGGCAAGGGGCAGGCGGTGCGCGAGCATCTCCTCCAGACGCCGGGCATCGTCGCGGCGGACCTCGTGATGGGGCCGCACGACCTCGTCGTCGTCGTCGAGGAGCCGACGATCGAGGAGGTTGGGCGCGTCGTCGTGCGCGACCTGCACGGCACACCCGGCGTCAAGAACACGATCACGATGATTGTCATTAACCGCGACTGAGAACGCCTTTTGAACCGCCAAGGACGCCAAGGGGAACGGAGGAAGGGGAAAGCGAAGGAGGCGTCTTCTTTATATCCCTCATCTCTTGCTTCTTCTCGGCGTTCCTGGCGTCTTGGTGGTTCACTTCCTCACCCCGCCGCGCGATACGGCGCGGGGTCTCTCAGTCCGGCCTCGGCGAAGCCTTTGCGGCGCAGCAGGCAGGCGTCGCACCGGCCGCAGGCCGCGCCGGACGGCGCGGGGTCGTAGCAGGTGATCGTTGCGCCGTAGTCAACGCCGAGCGCCATGCCTTGCCGGATGATCTCCGCCTTCGTCAGCGCGATCAGCGGCGTGTGGATCGTCGTGTGCTGCCGCCCCTCGACGCCCGCCTTCGTCGCGAGGTTCGCCATCCGCTGATAGGCGGCGATGTATTCGGGGCGGCAATCCGGGTAGCCGCTGTAATCGAGGGCGTTGACGCCGATGAAGATGTCGTCCGCGCCGAGCGTCTCCGCCCACGCGAGCGCGAACGAGAGGAAGATCGTGTTCCGCGCCGGGACGTAGGTGACGGGGATCCCCGCGCCCATCTCATCGAGACCGCGCCCTTTCGGCACGGCGATGTCATCCGTCAGCGCCGAGCCGCCGAAGCGGTGCAGATCGAATGCGACGATGGCGTGCTCCGCGACGTTGGCGGCGGCGGCGATCCGCCGCGCGGCTTCGATCTCCTGTTCGTGGCGCTGGCCGTAGCGGAAAGTCAGCGCGTAGAGCGCGTAGCCCCGCTGCCGGGCAATCGCCAGCGTCGTGGTCGAGTCCAGCCCGCCGCTCAGGAGCACGACGGCTTTTTTCCGATCCTCGGCCATCGCCCCGCTCCTTTGCGGCTACCAGCCCATCGCGTAGGCGACGCGCCGGGGGTCCGCCCCGCCGGTCAGCGTGCCGTGCCGCCGGTCCACGACGATGGAGCAGAGCGACCCCGCGAGCGCGGAGAAATCCGGCCAGCGCTCGACCCGATGCCCGCGCCGCGCCAGTTCGGCCAGCACGTCGTCCGGTATCCGCCCCTCGGCGCGGACGAGGCCGGGCGTGTACGGGTGCGGGTGGGTCGTCTGCGGGAAACCGTAGGTGGAGACGCGGGGCGCCTCGATCGCCGCCTGCGGATCGAGGCCGAAGTCAATCACATTAACGGCGAACTGGACCATCGCCTGCGGCTGCACGTCGTTGCCGGGCGTGCCGTACGGCGCGAAGAGGTGGCCGTCGCGCATGATGAGGCCGGGGTTCGGGGTCAGGCGGGGCCGCTTGCCGGGGGCGATCGCGCTCGGATGGTCCGCGTCGAGCCACGACTGCACGCCGCGCCCGGAGACGATGAAGCCGAGGCCGGGGACAATCGGCGTGCCGGTAACGCCGTCGCTCGGCGTGGCGGAGAAGGCGTTGCCCTCCGCGTCCACGACGCAGAGGTAACTGGTGTCCGGCTCGACCGCCGCGGCGAACGGGCGCGGCGCGGCGGGCGCACGCGACACGCCGTTGCCCGCCGCCTGGAACCGCCACGGGTCGCCCGGCGCGGGCATCTCCCCGAAGGCGCGGCCGGAGTTGATGCGATCCCGCCAGGTCGCGGCGTAGTCGGGATGCAGCATGCCGTCAATCGGCACGTCAACGAACGTCGGGTCGCCGACGTAGCGATGCCGGTCGGCGAACGCCGCCGTCAGCGCCTCGATAATCAGGTGGAGGGTGTCCGCCGTGTTCGGCCCGCGCGCAGCGAGGTCGTAGCCGTCGAGGATGGCGAGCGCTTCGAGGGCGACCGGCCCCTGGCACCAGGGGCGGCAGCCATAGACATCGTAGCCGCGATAGCGGACGTGCAGCGGCGTCTCGACCTCCACATGGAATTCTTTCAGGTCGTCCAGCGTCAGGAATCCGCCCTGCTCCCGGAAGAAGGCGGCGATCCGCTCGGCGATATCGCCGGCGTAGAAGCGCTCCCGCGCCGCCCGGATGCCCGCCTCCCGCCCCGCGTGGCGGCTGCCCGCCTCCGCCTCGACGAGCATCTTCAGGGTATTGGCGAGGTCGCGCTGCACGAGGCGCTCGCCGACGCGCGGCGCGCGACCGTCCGGCAGGAAGATCGCCGCCGTGGAGGGCCAGCGCGCCAGCCCCTCCGCCTCCTCCGCGAGGTCAATATGCAGGAAGGGATAGACCGGGAAACCCTCTTCCGCCAGCGCGATCGCCGGTGCCGCGACCTCCGCGAAGGAGCGCGTGCCGAAGCGCATGAGCGCGGTGAGCCAGGAGTCAACGGCGGCGGGCATCACCGCGCGATGGACGCCGGGCGGGATTTTCCCGCCGCATTGATCGGCGAAATACTCGCGGGATGCCGCCCGCGGCCAACTGCCCAGCCCGCTGATCGTGTGGATCGCGTCGTCCCGCGCATCGTAGAGGATGATCGGGGCCACCCCGCCGATGTTCGTCAGGTCGGGCAGCAGGACATTGATGCACAACCCGGCGGCGACGCCCGCGTCAATCGCGTTGCCGCCCTCTTCGAGCACCCGCACCGCCGCCATCGTCGCCAGCGAGTGGCCCGTCGAGACCATGTAGTGCGTGCCCGTCACGGGCGGTCGGTAGGTCGAGGGTGGGGGGAACCCTGCCATGTCGCTCCTCCTCGCATGCGCGTCGGCATCACCGATCCGCCACGGAGCATACCGCAGACAAGCGGGCAAACGCCACAAACGGCGGAAGAGTCGAACCGCGAAGGCGCGAAGGCGCGAAGGACGCGAAGAAGAGAAAAGAAGAATGAACCAAATTTTTTTCCTCTCCCTCTTCATGTTCCGCTTCGCGCCCTTCGCGCCTTCGCGGTTCAATCCGGTTCGCCGAAACAGCGTGCGCGCCGTGGTACAGTACGGTGCGCGACGGGGCGAAGGAGAATCCGCACAGCAGACGAAATGGAGAGACGAGGATGACCGACATTGCGGCGACCGATCACCGCACGGCCTTTGTGGCCGCGCTGCGCGAGCGCGTGCTGCCGCTCCGGGCGCGGGCCGTGGTGCGCAACGACTGGCTCCGGCAGCGGCTGGACACGATCCTGCCCGCCCTGATGGCGCGCGAAGGATTCGACATGTGGATCATCGCCGCCCGCGAGTACAACGAGGACCCGGTGATTATGACGATGCTGCCGGAGCCGAGCATGGCGGCGCGCCGCCGCACGATCCTCGTCTTCTCCCGCCGCCCGGACGGCGGCGTCGAGCGCCTGACGCTCGACCGCTACGGCTTCGGGGAGTTCTACACGAAGGGGTGGGACCCGGAGACCGAGGAGCAGGATGCCTACCTCGCCCGCGTCGTCCGCGAGCGCGATCCGAAAACGATCGGCCTCAATGTCTCCGCCACCTTCGCCTTCGGCGACGGCCTGACGCACCAGGAATATACGCGCATCGCCGCCGCGCTCGGCGAGGGATTGATGGCCCGCACGACGAGCGCAGAGCGGCTCTGCGTCGGCTGGCTGGAGCGGCGCATCCCCGCCGAACTGGAAGTCTATCCCGGCATCGTCGGCATCGGGCACGCGATCATCGCGGAGGCGTTCTCGCCGCGCGCGATCCAGCCCGGCAGCACAACGACCGACGATGTCGTTTGGTGGATGCGCCAGACGATGCTGGACGCCGGGTTGCAGGCGTGGTTCCAGCCGACGATCACCATCCAGGCGCCCGGCGAGGCATGGGACGCCATCCAGCGCACCGACGACCGGCGCACGCTCATCCAGTCCGGCGACCTGCTGCATTGCGACATGGGCTTCTACTACCTCGGCCTGGCCACCGACCATCAGCAGCACGCCTACATCCGCAAGCCGGGCGAGACGGAGGCCCCGGCGGGCCTCGTCGCGGCGCTGGCGGCGGGCAACCGCCTACAGGACATTCTGCGCGGGGCGATGGCCGTTGGCCATTCCGGTAACACCGTGCTGCGCGAAGCCCTCGCGGACGCGCGCGACGCCGGGCTGACGCCGAGCATCTACACCCATCCGCTCGGCTACCACGGCCACGCCGCCGGGCCGACCATCGGCCTCTGGGACCGGCAAGACGGCGTGCCGGGCAACGGCGATTACCCGCTCCACGACAACACCTGCTACTCCATCGAACTGAATGTCCGCCACCCCGTGCCGGAGTGGGGCGGGCAGGAGGTGCGCATCGCCCTCGAAGAAGACGCGGTGCTCACCGGCGGCGCCGTCTCCTGGCTGGCCGGGCGGCAGACGGAGCTGCATGTGATCTGAGCGCGGCGTGTGAATAAGATTACGCAGTTCGCTTGAGAAATCTGGTGGTAGCAGGCTTTCCAGCCTGCTTCTCGTCGGGGAGGCAGGCTGGAAAGCCTGCCACCAAGGAAACACCCCCAACGCGTGACCCCTAACTCAATACCTCACATGCCCTGTGCGGTGATCGCCTGCTGGTGGGCGGGCAGGTTCGCCCAGACCATCCGCTTGCGCTCCGGGGTGCGCGGGAGCGGCACACCGTCCACCATCGTCAGCGTGTTGACGAGTCGGCGTGTGGCCTGCTGCGCCACCATCTGCGTGTCGTAGAAGGTGTACTCCCCCTCCTCGACGCGGAAGAGGGCGATGTCCGCCGCGCTGCCCGGCTTGATCGTGCCGAGGTCCGGGCGGCGCATCGCGGCGGCGGGGCGGCTCGTCGCCCGCTCGATCACGTCCGGCAGGCTCATGCCGAGGTGGAGGAACTTGGAGAGCGTCGTCGGCAAATCGAACATTGGCCCCTGCACGGCGAGCTGGTGGATGTCGCTGGAGATGACGTCCGGCGGGATGCCCTGCGCCAGCGCGATCTCCGCCGTGTCGAAGCCGAAGGAGCCGGTGCCGTGGCCGATGTCGAGGATCAGCCCGGCGTCGTGCAGCGCGATCACGTCCTCCCGCACCCGGCCATTCGCGCCGATGATGCGATGCTCCCCCTGCGTGCGGAAGCAGTGCGTGAGGATGTCGCCGGGCCGGAGCAGCGCAAGCACCTCGTCGAGCGAGGGCGGGCTGCTGCCGATATGCACCATCAGGGGCAAGCCGACGGTGTCCGCCAGTTCGCGCGCCAGTTCTAACGGGCGGATGCCGACGCCGCGCGTCGTGCTCGCGTCAATGCGCGCCTTGATGCCGAGGATGATGTCCCGGTTCTCCTCGACGATGCTCGTGGCGAGCGGGACGTTGCAGTATTCGAGCGTCGCCAGTTCGTACGTCGGCGCGATCAGGCCGATGGCGGAGAGGTTGAGCAGGGCGAAGGTGCGCACGCGGTTCGGCTCGGCGATGTAGCGGCGGAAGCCGGGGAAGGAGTACGCGCCCGCGCTGCCGACATCGAGCCAGGTCGTCACGCCGGAGCGTGCGGCGACCGGGTCGGCCTCGATGCCCCAGTACGTCACGCCCCAGTAGATGTGCGTGTGGAGGTCCACGAGGCCGGGGGTGACATACTGACCCGTCGCATCGAAGACCGTGCGCGCCGCCGCGCGGTCCAGATCGGGCGCAATCGCCGCCACCCGCCCATTCGTGATCCCCACATCGAGCCGCCCGCCGATCCCCGCGCCGGGATCGAGCACCTCGCCCCCCGCGATGATCGTGTCATACCGTGCCGCGTTCGCCGCCCCGCTTTGCGCTGCCAATGCCGTCCTCCCTCCATACCGCCGTTGTGCGTCAGCGGCAACGTACCGGATGGCGGCAATCGCTGTCAATCGCGCGGATCTGACATTCGGACATCATGATAGTTCAGCAAGGATCGTGGTGGTGGGGGGGTTGAGCCAGCCGGCCAGTGGGAAGGGGGATACCCCCCACCCCCCGCAAACCCCCCCACAAATGCCCATCACCCTCCCCACCACCGCAAGTCCCACCACGGGCACGGGCACCACCACCACCACCAACCCGCTCCTAACAGCCCTCCAAACCCGCCTCCTTCCCCGGCCCGATCTGTCCACAACCCAGGGCAAATCCATCGCCGCCATCCTAGCCCTGCGCGCCGTCTACAACCTCGTGC
>JAICIL010000041.1 GCA_025924435.1 Chloroflexia bacterium
GATCCTCGGCTCCCAGCCCGCGCGCGGCTCCCCGAGGCATTTCGCTGCTACGCCACGTCCTTCTTCGGCACGAACGACCTAGGCATCCACCCGACGCCCTCCGTCACGGTCACACCGGCGCGGGGTCGCCCCCGTCGCCGCTCCCCCGTGACCCACTTCCCTCATCAATCATCAATCGCACCCATGCCGGCCCTCTCGAGCCCGCATGCGCGCTGCTGCTACTCGTCCGCTCTCCTCGCCTGTCAAGGTGCCCCATGCGGCATTTCCTTGCCGCGGATGAGGACGATACCACCCCGACAAAATCGTGTCAACACTATCCTCGCGATGTTTCCGTGAAACATCGCCCGTCGGAGCGGGGGCGGGCGCCGCATAATCCGGGGCGCGCCGTGGGCGACTCGGGGGCTTGGCCCATGAGCAACGGGGAAAAACATTGCCGCGTCTGACGCGCTAAATGCTCGACATATTCCGCCTTCCGTGGTACGATTCGGTAGAAAGTGCGTGCCTTCGGCGGTGTGAAACGTATCGACGGGCTATCTGCAAAACGAGGGCGGCATATCGTTCCCGTGAACTTGGAACCCGCAAGCGGTTCATATGCATAACGACGAGGGCGAGGATCATTCGATGGAACGGGCACACGGCGTCGCCCGCTCCAATCATGTCACGGGCGGTGAAACGTATATGTCAGTCACGCTCCTCGAAAAGGGCAAACAGAAGGGGTATCTCCTCCAGGACGAGATCATCGCGGCGTACCCGAATTTTGAAAATGATCTCGACAGCATGGAAGAGCTCTTCGCCACGCTGCTGGAGCAGGGGATCGACATCGTCGAGCAGGAGCCGATCGTCCGGCCGGAGCCGCCGACGCGCGCGACGAAATCGAAGAGCGAGCGGGCGGACGACGAGCGCCTCGACAGCCAGCAGGCCGCGCAGATCGCGGCGGATTCCGTCCGCCTCTATCTCCAGGAGATCGGCGAGACGGACCTGCTGACGATGCAGGAAGAGGTCTGGCTCGCCAAGCGGATGGAGCGCGGCCTCGCCGCCGAGGACCGGCTGGCATCCGATCTTTCGCTGTCGCCGGAGGACCGCGAGGAGTTCGAATACGACCGCAAAGATGGTGAGGATGCGCGCGAACATCTGATCCGCGCGAATCTCCGCCTCGTCGTCAGCGTCGCGAAGAAGTACGTCGGTCGCGGGCTGTCGTTTCTGGATCTGATCCAGGAGGGCAATATCGGCCTGATGAAGGCGACCGACAAGTTCGACTACACGCGCGGCTACAAGTTCAGCACCTACGCGACGTGGTGGATCCGCCAGGCGATCACGCGGGCGATTTCCGATCAGAGCCGCACGATCCGGCTCCCCGTGCATGTCGGTGAGACGATCAATCGTGTCAAGAAGATGAGCCACCGCTTGCAGCAGATTTACGAGCGCGAGCCGACGCACGAGGAGATCGCGAGCGCGATGGACTTGCCGGAAGACAAAGTCCGCCAGGTGCTCGAAGTCTCGCGCCATCCCGTGTCGCTCGAAGCGCCGGTCGGGCAGGACGGCGACGCCTTCCTCGGCGACTTCATCGAGGACGATTCGACGCCCGCGCCGCTGGAACTCGCCTCGCAGCAGTTGCTGAAGTCGCAGATTGGCGAGGCGCTGCACAAACTGACCGAGCGGGAGCGCCGGATTATCATTCTCCGCTTCGGCCTCGAAGACGGGCGATTCCGCACGCTCGAAGAGGTCGGCAAGGAGTTCGGCATCACCCGCGAGCGCATCCGCCAGATCGAGGCGAAGGCCCTCCGCAAACTCCGCCATCCATCGTATAGCCGCAAACTGCGTGGCTATCTCGATTAGGATAAAACAGGCAGTGGCAACGAAAGCGGCGGTCGTGCTGACCGCCGCTTTTCTGTTTTACCGCCAGTCTGCGGGCTTCCCTATGCTTACCACGGCGTATAGGTGCCGACGAACTCCGGGTGCGCCTGTTGCCAGAGTTGCCGCGTCATCTGCATGTGGCCCCAATGCATCGTCGTGTGGGTCGCGGCGATGGCGATCAGATAGCCGCCGCTTAGCGGGGAATCCGGGCTAAAGCCACGAAAGCGCTTCTCCATCCCCGCCACGGTCATGACCGGCAGGATGCGTTTCATGATCGCATCACCCTCAGCGATCCGTGCTATCAACGGTTCCCGGCCTTCCGCAGTCCGCCACGTCGAGCCGCCTTCTTCTGCTTTGTTGTATTCGACGCTGTATGAGACATCCTCGCCCGCCGCGCACCGGATCGCGAATGTCTCAAGATACATCGTGTGGCAAATGATACCCGAGAGGGAACCCATATCCGTCGCGGGCTGCCAGACGAGCGCCTCATCCGGCAGGTCCGCGATAATTTGGATCATGTTCCGGTGCGCGAAATCCATCATATTGAGGATACCGCTGAGTAACGGCAGTGTGCCGACCGGGACGGTGTACGACTCGCCCATCGCCCCTCCTACCGATTCCGCTTGGAGCGTTGGTCCCAGAGTTGACGTGTCAATTCCATATGTCCGACGTGGCGACCGGCATGCTCGACGGCGTGCGCGACAAGATAACTGACGGGCTTCGGCTTACCGAGCCAGTCGCGCTCCGTCTCCGGCGATTCCTCTTCGAGCACCGAGAAGACCTTGTCGAGGAAATCATCCATGTTGCGAATCGCCGCGAGCAGCAGGCTGGGATCGTCGCCGGAGGCCGCGAGTTCCGTCGCGCGCTGCCACGCCTGCCAGCGCGGTTCGATGTCGGCGGCGGTCGCGAGCAGGTGCAGCGTCGTCCCCAACGTGTGGAGTGTGAGCGCCCAGAGCGAGTTCGTATTCGCGCCCGGCTGCCAGTTCAGGCCGGCGGACGGCACGCCCTTGATGAGGAACTGCATGTCGCTGTGGAGCGCCTTCAGCGTTTGCCGGTTGCCGTCCAGCCATGTTGACCACGGCGCGACCGGTTCGATCTCGGCTTCGTCGCCGCTTTCGGCCACCCCTTCAATCTCTTCCTCGGACGGCGCATCCGTCACGAGCGTCAGGTTTCCCTTCTTCGCATCTTTCCCCATGCTATTCCCTCCCTATTCGGCGAACCGGCCAAAAATGAGGCCGGTATTGTGTCCCCCGAAACCCGAATTGTTCGACAGTGCGTAGGTGATCTCCGCGCACCGCGCCTCGTTCGGCACATAGTCCAGGTCGCATTCCGGGTCGGGCGTCTCGTAGTTGATCGTGGGCGGCAGCGTGTTATCCCGCAGCGCGCAGATCGAGAACGCCGCCTCGAGCGAACCCGCCGCGCCGAGCAGGTGGCCCGTCATGCTCTTCGTGCTGCTCACCGGTGGCACATGTTCCCCGAAGACGTGCTTGAGCGCCATCGTCTCGTGGGCGTCGTTGAGCGGCGTGGACGTTCCGTGCGCGTTGATGTAGCCGATGTCCGCCGGCGCGAGATTGGCGTCTTTCAGCGTCAGGCGCATCGTCCGCGCCAACCCCGCGCCCTCCGGGGCGGGATGGACCATATCGTAGGCATCCGCCGCGCTGCCGTAGCCGACGAGTTCGGCGAGGATGTGGGCGCCGCGCGCCACCGCGTGCTCCGCCGATTCGAGGACGAGCACCGCCGCGCCCTCGGCGCAGACGAACCCGCTGCGGTCGGCGTCGAACGGGCGGCTCGCTTTCGTCGGATCGTCGTTGCGGGTCGTCAATGCCTTCATGTTCGCGAACCCGACGATGCCGACCGGCACAATTGCCGCTTCCGCCCCGCCCGCGACCATCACGTCCGCGTCGCCCCGGCGGATAATCTCGGCGGCCTCGCCGATCGCGTGCGCGCCGGTCGTGCAGGCGGAGACGACCGAGTGATTCGGCCCCGTCGCGCCGAGGCGCATCGAGATCAGGCCGCTCGACATGTCAATGATGAGCATCGGGATGAGGAACGGGCTGACGCGGTTCGGGCCGCGCTCGATCAGCGTCTGGACCGCGTTGGAGAGGCTGCCGATCCCGACGATGCCGCTCCCGACGAGCACACCGACACGGTCCTTCTCCTCCGCGTCCATATTGAGGCCGGATTCCGCCACCGCGTCGAGCGCCGCCGCGATGGCAAACTGGCAGAAGCGGTCGGCGCGGCGCGCCTCCTTGCGACCGAGCCGCCCTTCGGCGTCGAACCCCTTCACTTCACCGGCGATCCGGACATCTATCCCGGAGGCATCGAACAGGGTGATCGGCCCGATGCCGCTCTCCCCCGCGAGGACCGCGCGCCAGGAATCCTCGGTGGTCTGGCCGACCGGGCTGAGGACGCCCATGCCGGTCACGACGATACGCCGTCGCCCTCGGTGATCTTCAAAGGCCATCGAATTCTTTCCTCCCGTGTTTCTCACGGCGGAGCAGCGGTCGCCATCTATGCTCGGTGCAGTGTACGCAGGGAATCGTTCCGGTGCAACGTCCGCCGTGGCGGCGCGCAGGGCGGGATGCGTCCAGAAGCCGGTCGCTCAGGCAGCAAGTGCGGCAGCGAGGCGCAGAGCCCATTCGTCATTGAGCGTCGCGAGGCGTAGCGCGATCATCTCTTCCGCACGGCATCGCCACCAGCGCATCCCGCGTCGTCCCTTCAACCGCCGGTTGACGACGATGTCCACCCCTTTCTCGCCGCTCCCGCTGCCGATCGTCTTCCCGACCGCCTGCCGTGCCGCATAGTTCGGTATCCGCTCGCGCTGGGCACCCAGATATCCGGCGAACTCCGTCAGCGCATTGTGCGGGTAGCGCTGCTGCATCTGGGCCACGATCCGCAACGCTTCGGAGACGTCGCCCACATCCAACGCCGCTTCCAATCGCCTACTCCACGGGCGGCGCTCCTCCTCCTCCGGCACCGCGGCGCGTGTCGCCCGGCGACGGGCATCGCGCAGATGCCACCGATCCAATACCGGCGTCGCCTCCGGGACAATCTCCGCACCCAACCGCCAAATCCACGCCGCCCCGTCGCCAAGCAGCGTCTGCGCCACGGCGGCAAAGCCGTCGATCTCGTCGATTGCTGCCGTCACCAGCGGGCCGAACCCGGCGACCCCGGCGGCGGTCGCGGCATAGCGGCGACCGGTCAGGCGCGTGCGGGTGCGACCGCACCCCTCGCTACCGGTATGCACGACGCCGACCTTGATCTCCGTGCCGTGCGCGTTGTCGTGTGCATGGATCCACGCCCCGTCGAGGATGATCTCCACCTGCGCGGTCCCCGCAGACGGGGCGGGAGCGGTCGCGGGCGGTTGGCAGGCGCGCCGCCTCGCGCGCGTACTGGTCGCGCACCGCGTCCCCGGTCTCGGCCACGATCTGGCGGATCGTCTCCGGTGCGAGCGGGATGCCGCGCAGCATGCCGAGCACCGTCGCTGCCTGTCGATAGGGCCAACTCGCGCCGCACTGCGCCGCCAGGGTAGACAGTGCGGGGGTACACCGCCCGCCACCGAGGACGGGCGCGAGCAGGGCATCGTCGGGCTGGAAATGCCGCCCACATCCCCGGCAACGCCGGCGCCGGCGGAAGATGACGACCGGGCCGAAGCGCGTTTCGAGATGTCGCGGCTTCGTCCCCGCCCGGCGGTGCGCACCCGACTGGCAATGGGGACACGCGCTCACCGGACGCAGGGCCGCCTGCGCTGCCCACGCCGCAGCGAAGGCGCGCTGCATCATCGCCAATCCCCAGGTATGGATCATCGTTTCCAGCGCGTCGAGGGCGAGGGGAGCATCGGGCAAGAGGAGCGGAGATGCTATCATCAGTTCCATGGGAGCCTGCCTTCCGGTGTGGGTTGGTCGCCGACACCGAAAAGTATGGCTCCCCTCGTGCCCTTGTCACCTACCGACTTCCGGACGCATCCCGCAGGGCGGGTCGCGTTGCGATTCTCCGCCCTGCGCGGCATAATCGCGCCGTAGCCGCAATCGAAGCAATCGCGGGCGTGCCGGGTATCGCACGGCGACGAAGGGAAATGAGGGAGCAATGCGCGCGGAAATCGTCAGCGTCGGCACGGAACTCCTCCTCGGTCAGATCACCGACACGAATGCGACGTTCCTCGCGCAATCGCTCGCGGACCTCGGCATTGATCTCTTCTTCGTCTCGCAAGTGGGCGACAATCGCGGTCGCCTCGTTGACACGCTGCGGCGCGGCTGGGAGCGCTCCGACCTCGTCATCACGACCGGCGGCGTCGGCCCGACGGAGGACGATCTGACGCGCGAGGCAATCGCCGATCTCGTCGGCGAGACGCCCACGGTGGACGAGGCGACCGTCGAGACGATCCGGGCGTTTTTCCGCAATCGCAACGCGGAGATGCCGGAACGGAACCGCAAGCAGGCGTGGCTCATCCCCTCCGCGCAGGCATTGCCGAACCCGGTCGGGACCGCGCCGGGCTGGTTCGTGCAGCGCGAGGGGAAAATCATCGTCGCCATGCCGGGCGTGCCGCGCGAGATGAAACGGATGTGGGAGCGGGAGACGATCCCGCGGCTCGGCGCGTATCTGCCGGAGACCGTCTTGCTGACCCGCAACATTCGCACGATCGGCATCGGCGAGTCGTCCGTCGAGGAGGTGCTCGGCGACCTCGTCCACGGCACGAATCCGACGGTCGCGACGTACGCGAAAGACGATGGCGTGCATGTGCGGATCACGGCCAAGGCGCGCACCTCGCAAGAGGCCGCCGCACTGCTCAAACCCGTCGTCGCGGAGGCGGAGCGCATCCTCGGCGATCACATCTACGGCTACGACAACGATGCGCTCCCCGAGGCCGTCCTGTCGCTCGCGGCGCGGCGCGGCGAGACCGTCGCGGTCTGCGAGCAGGGCACGGGGGGCGTCGTCACCGCCGCGCTTGGCGCCTTCCTCTCCGCCGATACGCCGTTTCGCGGCGGCGTCGCGCTCGAAGACGGGCGCTCGCCCATGCTGGATGCGCGCGATGTGCCGGACGCCGCGCGCGAAGCGGCGACGCCGGAGAACGCGCGCCTGCTTGCGGCGACCGCGCGCCGCCTGTTCGGTACGTCGTACGGGCTTGGCATCTCCGTCAACGTGGCGGAGGGGAGCGCGGGCTATGGCACGGTCGTCTGCGCGGTTGATGCCAACGGCGCCATGAGCCACTTGACGCGCGGCTACCGGACACTGCCGAGCGACATCCGGCGGCGCGCCGCCCTCTGGGCCGTCGAATATCTCCGCCTCGCCCTGCTCAATCGGACATGATCGCGGCATCGCCGATGCTCGTTGCGCCCTCCGGCAGCGGCGCTTGGCCGGTATCCGGTGATGGGATCGGGGCATCCGTCCATGTCCAGCCGAATCCGTGCTGCCGGAGCCGCCACGCGACACCGACCGGGTACCCGCACATTTTCGCCGCGTCGCCTGCCGCCCGGATCAGCGGCACGAGCGCGATCGTTTCCGCCCGCTGTGCAGGGGATAGCGGAGGCAGCGACGGCCTGAGGCGGGCGTACGGGCGGCGCAGATAGGCGAATATGCCAGCAAGCACGAGTGGCCATGCCAGCATGCCGCGTTTACTCAGCAGCACGACGCCGAGCAGTCCGCCATAGGTCAGATACCGGATGGCATGCCGCTTCGGCCACAAGCCCGCCTTGCCGTCCCCGCGCGCGTACCGGAAATATTGGCGCCAGAATGCGCGCAGCGTCGTGCGGGGGCGGAACAGCGCGATCGCCTCCGGGGCGAACGCGAACCGCTGGTACGCCCCCCGGAGCGCGAGGTCGAAGACGACGTCTTCGCAGTAATCCAGCCATTCGGGGTAGCCGCCGACGCGCTCCCACGCGGGCTTCCGTACGGCGACGCTGCGGCTCGACGGCAAAAACGTCGCCGGGTCAATCTCATCAACTTGTGGCAGCACGGTCGCGCCCATCGCGACCTCGAAGGTGCTGCACGGTTCGGCGACGAACCACCCCGCGCTGACGGAGACCGTTTCGTCCGAAAAGGGCGCGATGATGCGCTCCAACCAGTGCGCATCGAGGCGGACGCCCGCGTCGGTGATCGCGACGATGGGAAAGCGCGCCGCCGCGATCCCCGCGTTGCGCCCCGTCGAGATATTCGCGCCGGGCAGTTCGATCAGGCGCAGCGGGCAGCCGAGCCTGCCGTGCCACCACTCGACGTGCAGTTGCGTGCCGTCGCGCGAGCCGCCATCCACGACGATGACCTCGTGCGGGCGCACGGTCTGCGCGGCGATACTGCGCATCAGATCGCCCACCGTCGCGGCCTCATTCAGCACCGTGCAGACGAGGGAGACGGCGGGCGCGCGTCGGTCAGCCATCGCCGCGCTCCATCTCCGCATAGAGCGCGAGGAGCGGCGGCGTGCAGACGGACCAGTCGTGCCGTTCGACCGCGCGCGCGCGCGCGGCCCGCCCGAGCGCGGCTCGGCGCGCCGGATCGTCGAGCAGGGCGAGCACCGACGCCGCAAACGTGGTCGGTTCGGGGGGGACGACGAGAATATCCGCCCCATCCGCAATGTCTATGCCCTCGCACGCCGCAGGTGTGGCAACGATGGCACACCCCATGCTCATCGCGTTCAACAGTTTCACCCGCACCCCCGCGCCGAAGCGAATCGGCACGACATAGACGGCGGACGCGGCCATGTACGGCCGGTCATCCGGCACACTTCCGGTCACAGTCATTCCATTTCGCCCATCGAACGCGCGCAACATCGCGCCTGGATGCCGACCGGCGAGCGCGCATCGCGCATCCGGTCGAACACCGCGAATTCGCGGCCATACGCGGCGCAAAAACCAGTCCGCCGCGTCTTCGTTGGCGCGGTAGTCGAATGTCCCGGTGAATACCACGTCAGCCGGTGATTCCGGTGCGCATACCGCGGAAGGAGCATAGTACGCGGTGTCCACACCGATGGGTACGATCTTCACCGTCGCGGACGAGGCGAGCGCGCGCAGATGCGTCGCGTCGGATTCGGACACCGCGAGGGTATACCGGGCGCGACGCATGACACCCGCTTCATACCGGCGGAGTTTGCGCGCTTGCAACGCGGAATACGCCGCGCGGACAAAGCCGCGATCCCGCCATGCCTGCTGCGCCATCCGCCGCTGCAATGTCGCTTCGGCGTTGTGCGCGTCGTAGATCACCGGCGGCATATCAGTTTGGGGGATGCCCGGCCACATCTCCAGCCCCTCGACCTGGATGAGGTCGTACGCGCCCGCGCGGCACCGCCGCGCGATCTCCGGTCGCAGCCGATGCGCGCCGAGGCGGCGTGCGAGATCCGGCTCGCGCGAGAGCGCGAGGTCGCGCAGGCGGCGTGCGAGCGTCCGCCGGTACGCGGGGAGTGTCAGTGGTTGGGGTGGCCCTTCGAGGCCTTCCCGAAACGGATCGGGGGTGATGAGATGGACGGAATGGCCTGCGGCCATTGCCGCGTGCATCAGGTGCCAGTTGCGGATCGCCGCGCCGCCCTGGGTGGGGTGCGGGAGCTGTGGTGTGACAAAGAGGATGCGCATCCTCAGTTGCCATCCGACGCGAGAAAGGCGCGCAGGAGCGTGTGCTGACGGTCGTGCATCGCCGCGCGGTCGGCATCGGTCGCGTCGTCCGCGCCGAGCAGGTGCAACAGGCCGTGCAGCGCGAGGAACGCGACCTCCTGCTCGACCGACAGACCGGCCTCCGGCCCCTGCGACGCGGCGGTATCCCACGATACGGCGATATCACCGAGGTAGTTGCCCTGCCCCGGCTCCATCGGGAACGCCTCGTCGCTCGTCGTGGCGAACGAGAGGACATCCGTCGGCGTGTCGTCGTGCAGATAGGCGCGGTGGAGCGACTGGATGCCCGGATCGTCCGTCACGAGGAGCGTCACGGCGGATGTCGGTGCGCCTTCCGCGCGCAATGCGAACCGGATGAGCCGCGCGAGCCAATCGGCATCCAGGCCCGCGCGTTCGGCCCCCCCGCTCTCGATCATCACCGTGATCGCGTCCGGTTGCTCCATCAGTCGGCGTGCCCGGCGGTTGCGGGTTCGGCCTCGCCGGCCGTACCGGCGGGGATCGCGACTAGTTCCGCCGCCTCGGGGGCGGGCGCGGCGGGCTGCGCGGGTGCGGGATAGTCAATCCGCGGGTGATACATGCCATCGAGCACGGCGACGAAGGTGCGCTGAATTGCGTCGAGATCGCGGAGCGTGAGCGGCGCGGCCGCCAGTTGGCCGGTTTTCAGCCGGTCCTGCACGATGCGTTCGACGATCGTCCGGATCGCCGCCGTTCGCGCGGCCTCGGCATTACCGGCGGCGACGGCGCCCGCGTCAACATTGAGCCGCCCGGCGCGATTCGCCGCCCGCGTCGCGGCCTCGGTCGCGTCCGCGAGCATGATGACGGCGGCCTCCTTCGTCTGCGGGATCGGGCCGGGATAGCGGAAGAGGGCCGCGTCAACGGCGTCGCCGTCATGCTCCTTCGCTTTCTGATAGAAAACTTCCGTGCGCGTCGTCCCGTGATGCTGGGCGATCACATCAATGATCGGCCTCGGCAGGTGCGCCTCCTCGGCCATCGCGACGCCGTCCGCCACATGGGCGATGATGATGCGCGCGGAGGTGTACGGGTCGAGCGTGTCGTGGATGTTGCGCATATTCGCCTGATTCTCGATGAAATAGGCCGGATGGAGCGCCTTGCCGATGTCGTGATAGAAGACGG
Source organism: Chloroflexia bacterium (assembly GCA_025924435.1). The sequence continues at coordinate 10,581 of JAICIL010000041.1, forward strand.
CGACGCGGGTGAGCAGCGGGTCGCCGCCGATTTCCTCGACCGCTTTCTCCGCGAGATTGCCGACGATCATGCTGTGATAATACGTCCCCGGTGCGTCCTGCGCGAGGCGCTTGAGGAGCGGTTGGCGCGGATGGGCCAGTTCGAGCAACTGGAAGGGCGTGATGATGCCGAACAGCCGCGCGAGCATCGTCACGCCGATGAAGGCGACGCCCGCCGACAAGACGCCATTGCCGAATGCGAAGCCGACGCGCTGCGCGATGCCGAGGGCGTCCACCGGCGGTGTCAGGAGCCGCCAACTGACCGCGCTGATCGCGCCGGCCGCCCCGATCGCCGCCGCACTCCAGAGGAACGCCACCGTCGTCTGCGCCCGCTCCGCCAACACGACGGCGATCAGCCCGGAGACGAGGAACATCGCCGCCAGCGAAAGCGACTGATCCGCGAAGTACGTGCAGAAGACGGCGAGAAAGACCGTTGCCGCCATCGCCAATTCGGTGTTGAGCAGGAGGACGAGGACCATGCTCACCCCGGCGACCGGGAAAAGGTACGGCACGACGGCGTGGCCGGTGAGCACGAAACGGGAAAAAATCACCGGCATGACCAGCGCGAAGAGCAGGAGCAATGCCTGATTCCGTCGCAGGCGACCCGCCGTCGTTTTCCAGAGGAAGACGGCGACGATGCCGACGAGCGACGCGGTCAACCCGAAGAGGCCGATCACCCGCTGCACCGTCAATTTCGGCGCGCCGAGGCCGAGCGATTCGAGTTTTTCGACCGCCTCCGGCGTGACGAGGTCGCCCTCGCGCACGATCACCTCATTTTCCAGCACCGTGACCTTGACATCCGGCACCGCCGCGACGGCTTGCTGCTGCCGCGCGCGCGTCTCGGCGGCATTCTGCGTCATGTTGGCGACGACATACGCGCGGGCGAGATCGAGCGCGACGCCGCTCTCGGTCGCGCTCAACGCGTCGGCGCTCGTCACATTCATCTGCAGCTGCGCGGCCGGCTCGCCGCCGGTGGGAATCTTTCGGTCCGTCAGCGTCGTGCGGAGCGTCTGGCGCGCGGCATTCTCGACGCGCAGCCGCGACGCGTCGTCGAGGCGGTAGAGGCTGTCGAGATCGTACGCGGGCAGGCCGGGCGGGGCGGCCGGGATCAGGCGGTCGCGAAACTGCGCGGGGCCGAGCGTCGTATCGCGCCGCGCCGCCTCAATGGCGGTGATGAAGTTCTCCAGTTTCTGGGCCTGCGTCTCGACGACGCGCGGGTCCTGCGCGTAGACGATGTTCGCGGGGTCCTCGAGGGCCGCGCGGCGCGCATCGTTCGTCTTGATCGCGCTGACATATTGGACCGTCCGGTTTGCTTTCACCGTCTGGGTCGCGACCTGGCCCGCCGTGAGGTCAATCGCGCCGGGTTGGTACCGCCAGAGGAGCGTCGTCGCGACGACCGCCAGGAGGATGACGGAGAGGATGGCGGAATAGTGCCATTCGGAGCGCCGCAGCATCCCGAAGCGCGGGCGACGAAACGGCGCGGCGGCGATCTCGACCTCGAGCGGATGCTCGTGATTCGGTTGTGGCAGTGGTTCGTTCATCGCGTCGCGTCCTGCGGCATGAAATCGGGGGACCGTGGAGACGCCGTTACGAGGAGAGCAGTTGGCGGACAATACCGGCCAGGGCGCCGCGGTCGGCGCTGTCGCCGACGCGCGCGAGGAGTGCGGGCATCACCTTGCCCATGTCCTTCGGGCCGGTTGCGCCGGTCTCGGCGATCACGGCGGCGGCGGCGGCGCGCATCGTCGCCTCGTCTACCCCCGCCGGCAAATAGGCTTGGAAGACGGCGATTTCCGCTTCCTCTTTCGCCGCGAGGTCCTCGCGCTTGCCGTTGCGGAATTGCTCGACACTGTCGCGGCGTTGTTTGATCTGCCGCTGGATGACAGCGCGGACATCGCTCTCGCTCATCGGCGCGCCATCGCCGCCGCGCCGCTCGATCTCCGCGTTTTTCAGCGCGGCCCTGAGGAGGCGCAATGCGTCGCGGCGGGCCGAATCGCCCGCCCGCATCGCATCTTTGAGGTCCGCTTCGACCTGTTGTGGGATTGTGGCACCGTTTCCCGGCGACGCATCCGGCATGGGTATGGCCGCTCCTCGAAGTATAGGGGGGATTAGAGCGTGCGCGCTTTCTTCAGGAGCTTGCGCCGCCGCGCCGCTTCCTTCTTCTTGCGCTTCACACTCGGCTTTTCATAGTGCTCGCGCCGCCGCGCCTCCGCGAGAATGCCCTCCTGCTGGACTTTCTTGTTGAAACGCTTCAGTGCTGCCTCGAAACTCTCGTTATCACCGACGACTACTTCGGTCAACCGCCGTCACCCCCCATCAAAGACCGTGTTGCGAGCACGCACATGAAGTGCGGCGCCCGCCGCGATTTGCCTGCTGAGTATACGAACGGCGCGGCGATCCGTCAATGCGGCGCGGGCGGCGCCGCGCCGACGAGCGCGCCGAGCGGGCGCCCGCCGATCAGGTGGAGATGCAGGTGGTGGACCGTCTGCCCCGCATCGTCTCCGTGGTTGATAATCAGCCGGTATCCGGAGTCGGCCACGCCGAATTCCTCGCCGAGATGGGCGGCGACGATGAGCAGGTGGCCGAGCAGTTGCTCGTGTGCCGGGCTTGCGTGCGCGACGCTGGCAATTGGTTCGATGGGCACGATGAGCAGATGCACCGGCGCCTGCGGCTGAATGTCCCGAAAGGCGATGCAAAATTCGTCGCGATAGACGATATCGGCGGGGATTTCGCCCGCGATAATCCGGCTGAAGATCGTCGGCTGCGCGTCCATGCTACCGCCCATCGGCGAGTGCCGCATCAATGATCGCGCCGATGCCGGGATCGCCGGGCGTCAGCACCGGCCCGGTCGGGACGGTCGCGAGATCGAGGTGCTTCCCACCGCCCGCCGTGAAGAAGCAGGCGACCTCGTCATCCGCCTTCAGCCAACCGCGCTCGCGCAGTTTCCGCGCCGCGACGACCGTGCTCGCGGCCTCCGGGGACGGCCAGATGCCCGTCGCCGCCGCCACCTTCGGCATCATTGCGACCATCTCGGCGTCCGGCACGGCGATGCAGGTGCCGCCGCTCGCGCGCACCGCGTCGAGGATCAGGTAGTCGCCGACCGCGACGGGGACGCGCATGCCGGGGGCGATGGTGTGCGCATTCTCCCAGAGCGCGGCGTGCCGCTCGCCGTTTTCGAAGGCGCGGACGATCGGCGCGCAGCCTTCCGACTGGACGACGACCATCTTCGGCCGCTCGGGACCGAGCAGCCCCATCGCTTCCAGTTCCGCGAACGCTTTCCACATCCCGACGATCCCCGTGCCGCCGCCCGTCGGGTAGATGATGACATCGGGGATGCGCCAGCCGAGTTGCTCGACGAGTTCGAGGCCGAGCGTCTTCTTCCCCTCGGCGCGATACGGTTCTTTGAGCGTTGACACATCGAACCAGCCGCGCGGGCCGCTCTGCTGCTTGATGATCGCGCCGCAGTCGTTGATGAGGCCGTTGACGAGGAAGACGTGCGCGCCGTAGGCGGCGCACTCCGCCTTCATCGCGTCCGGCGTGTCCTGCGGCATGAAGACGAACGCCTCCATCCCGGCGCGCGCGGCGAAGGCGGCCGTCGCGGAGGCGGCGTTGCCCGCCGAGGGGATGGCGACGGACGTGACGCCGAGTTCGCGCGCCCGCGTGATCGCGGAACCGAGGCCGCGATCCTTGAAACTGCCCGTCGGGTTGCGGCTCTCGTCCTTCGCCCGGATGCGCGACAGCCCCGTCAGCGGCGCGAGGCCGTCCATCGTCAGGAGCGGCGTCCAGCCCTCGCCGAGCGTGACGACGTGCTCCGGGTCGCGGGCCGGCATGATCTCGGTATAGCGCCACATTGTCGCGGGGCGCTCCTTGAGCGCCTCTTTCGTCATCGTCTTCGCGGCGCGCTTGAGATCATACTGCGGGGCGAGCACGCGGCCATCCTTCGGGCAGAGCGTCTGGAGCGTGTCCGCGTCGTATTCCGTGCCGCAATAGGTGCAGCGCAGGTTCGTCATCGTGCTGCCAATAGCCGTCGGTGCGGTAGCCATCACTCCCTCGCTTCGACTGGGACGCGGGCGCGCGTCTGGCGGCCGCGAATGAAAAAGACGACGAGTACGATAACAATCGCCGCGGCCACCGGGTAATCGAAGGGCCGCATGACATTGCGGAATCGCTCCCAATTCGCCCCCGCGTAGTATCCGCCCGTCGCCAGCGCGATGCACCAGATGAACGATCCCGCGAAGGTGTAGACGATGAAGCGCGGGAAGTTCATCCGCGCCACGCCCGCCGGGAGGGAGATGAACGTCCGCACGACGGGCAGGAGGCGGGAGAAGAAGGCGGTCGCCTCGCCCTTCTCGGCAAACCATTTGTCCGCGATCTCGATGTGATGCGGCGAGATGAGGACGTACTTGCCGTACTTCAGGAGCAGCGGCCGCCCGCCGGACGCGCCGATCCAATAGGTGATCGCCGAGCCGAGGGCGCAGCCGAGCGCGCCGACCACCCCGGCGATCACGACGTACCAGACCGGATGCCCCTTGTCCTGGATGAGCAGCCATCCCGCCAGCGGCATAATCACTTCGCTGGGGATCGGGATCGCGGCACTCTCAATTGTCATGGCGATCAAGACGCCCAACCAGCCGACACTGCCGTACAGGCTGCGGCAAAAATCTATGATCGCATTCTCAAGGCCACGCGGCACGCATTGCTCCTCGATGAGGGACCGATGACCGCACCCACACGGACACGCTGTCATGCTACACGACGCGATCGCCGCGCGCAAAACGGAGAATCCTAACCCCCGGCCCCTTCCCTCCGAGGGAAGGGGTGACGTTCCGCACTGCTGTGCCTCCCCGAACGCCTCGAGCGCAAGGAGGCTCGCTCCCTCTTCCCTCGGAGGTAAGGGGCTGGGGGTAGGATGTCCCGGCAATGAAGGAGGCCCTGAGGGGATGAGCGTGAGAAACGGGTGTTCGCGGCTATCGAGAACCGCGCAACCGGGGATCGAGCACGTCGCGCAGCGCGTCGCCGAGCATGTTGAAGCCGAAGACGGCGAGGCTGATCGCCAACCCCGGCCAGATCGCCAGTGTCGGCGCGCGGAGAAAGAACTGCTGCCCACTGGTGGCGAGCATGCTGCCCCACGCAGGCATCGGCGGTTTGACGCCGAAGCCGAGGAAGCTGAGGGTAGATTCGGCGAGAATCGCACCGCCCAGTTGCACCGTCGCGAGAATAATGATCGGCGCGAGCACGTTCGGCAGCACATAGCGGAAGATGATCCGCGTGTGATTGCAGCCGATGCAGCGCGCCGACTCCATATAGGGCATATCCCGAATACTGATGACGGCGCTGCGCACGACGCGCGTCGAACCGCCCGCCACAATCAGACCGAGGACGATCGCGACGATGACAATGGAGCTCGTTGAACTCGTCTTTTTCGTTGACATGATTGTGACGAGACAGGCGAGCAGGACGAGGGCAGGGAAGGCGATCCACGCGTCAATGAAACGCTGAAAGAGTAAGTCGAACAAGCCGCCAAAGTAGCCCGAGATGATGCCGAGAATGGCGGCAAGCCCCGTACCGACAAGCACGGCGCCGAAGCCCACCTCGACGGAGATACGCGCGCCGAAAACGATGCGGCTGAACATGTCGCGGCCTTGATTATCCGTACCGAGCAGATGATGCAGCGACGGCCCCTGGAGGCGGTCTGCCCCTCTTCCCACGTCGTACGCGTACGGGGCGATCTGCTGCGCGAAGAGCGCCGTCAGGATGAGGATAAGAACGATAATGCCCCCGACCGCGCCAAGCGGCTTGTTTCGCGCGAACCACAAGAGCGCCGCGAGCGGACGTGTCCGGGCCGGAGCAGCCGGGGCATGCCGACTCGCCTGCGCTGGCAGCGCGCCCGGGACGGTCACAAGTTTCGTTTGCTCGGATCGCATCGGGCGATTGCTCCTATCTCTCTCGGTCTTCGCTCTGTGGGCCGGTCAATGAGCGCGGCTAGGAATAACGGATCCGGGGATCCAACCAGGCATAGAGCAAGTCAACGATCAGATTGAAGACGATAATCACGGTTGCAAAGAGCAATACGACGGCCTGAACCGCCGGGTAATCACGAGCGTTCAGTGAATCAAGCAAGTAGCGTCCCATGCCGGGAAGGACGAAGATGCTTTCCAGCACGACGGTGCCGCTGATCAGTACTGCCATATTCAGCCCCAACAGCGTGATAATCGGGACAATCGCGTTCCGGAGCGCGTGTCGGTAAACCACTGCCCGCTCACTCAGCCCCTTCGAGCGGGAAGTGCGGATGTAGTCCTGTCGCAAGACTTCGAGCATCTGTGCCCGCGTCAGGCGCATAATCGAACCGGAGAGGCCGATGCCGAGAATGATCGCGGGCAGGATCATCTGTTTGAGATTCGCGGACGGATCGTCCTGCAAACGCGCGTAGCGCAACGGGGGTGTCCATTTATGCCACGGCCAGACCGATGGCACGGTAATCGCCAGGATCGCCAGCCAGAAGCCGGGAATCGCCAGCATCGCGATCGCGGCGCTCCGCGCGATGAAATCGGAAAGTGTATCCTGCCGGACGGCGGAATAGACGCCGAGTGGTACCGCGATCAGTAACGAAACAATCAATCCGAGGAACCCGAGCTCGAACGTGACCGGCAAGCGGATAGCAAGTTCGTGGGCGATTGGCGTGCGGTCGCGCAGCGACTGACCAAAATCGCCGTGGGCGATGCCGCCGATCCATTTGATGTACTGAACCTGAAACGGCTGGCTCAAGCCCAGTTTCGCCCGTAAGTCGTCGGCATCCTTCGCGTACTGCCCATAATCCCCAAGCATGATCGTCACCGCGTCGCCCGGCAGCAGCCGGACCATGACCGAAACAATCAGCGTCACGCCCAGCAGGGCCGGGATGGTCAGTAACAGTCGGCGCACGATGTAGCGTTGCACGGCAATCCTTGCTCGATGTCAGGTGCGGTGGGCGACTGCCCACCGCTCACGTTTCGCGATTCGCCGGTTATTTCTTCCCGTCGAGGTAGGCCTTCGGCACCCACTCGGAGCCGCGCGCGTAGTCGGTCGTGTAATTCGCGTTCTTCACCCATGGCTGCGCCACGACCGATGTTGGGCCGACCGGGCCAATGACATAATATTGTTGCTCGCCCGCGTATCGCTGAATGTCGTTGATGATCTGCTTGCGCATGCCCTTATCGAGTGTCACTGATTGTTTGTCGACCATATCGGTCAGTTTCTGATCGTTGACACCGGCGTGGTTGCGTACGCCCTTCGGGTGGTACATGTTGAACAGGTACTCATGCGGCTCCTGGAACGGTGTCTCCAAGCCCCAGATCATCGTGCCGGGTGTGAACTTGCCGAGAAAGGTGCTTTGGATATAGGCGGCGTAGTCCTGCGGCTGGAAGTCCAGCTGGATACCGATATCCTTCATTTGCTTGATGACGAGTTCGATGCTCGCGTTGAAGGTATCGCCGTAGGCGTTTTGGACGGAGATGAACGGTATCTTCTGACTGACCGGGAAGTTGGCAGCAGCCAGCAATTTCTTCGCCGCGTCCACATCGCGCTTGAAGTACTGCGCGCTCGGCCCCATGTCTGCGCCTCGTGGATCGAGCCACCACGATTCGAGGCCGGCCGGAATCGCGTTGTTGATGTAACCCTTCCCTTCATCGAGCACGGTGATCAGTTCGTCCCGGTCAAGGGCGAGCGAGACGGCCTGGCGGACGCGCACATCGTTGAAGGGAGGCGCATCTACGCGCCAGTACATGAAGTAGAGCAGGTTCTGCGGAAAATCCGTGATCTGCATCTCGGGGTTCGACTTGGCGAGGGCATTGCGGTCGCTCTGCGAGGGGACAATGACGTCAATCTGTTTTGCCCGCAGGTTGGCAACCTGCGTGGCCTCCGTGGGAATAATCAACAAGTCCAACTCGTCCACATACGGCGTGCCGGTGAAGTAGTAGTCCGGGTTCTTCTTGGCGACGACTTGCACGCCCTTCTCGAACCGGTCAAAGATCCACGGGCCGCTGCCGATCACGCGTTTGCGACCATCGCCGTCCGCGTCAATCACTTCCTTCGGCATAATCCAGAGGACGGGCGCGGCGACGGAGTTCTCGAACGGCGCGAAGGCGTTGTTGAGCGTGAAGACGACGGTATGCGGGTCGGTCGCCTTCACATCCTTGACGATATCGAAGTAGTTCTTGTTCGGTGATACCGTCTTGAATCGGTTGAAGGAATAGACAACATCGTCGGCTGTGACGGCGCGCCCGCTCAACGGTGGCTTGTTCTGCCACTTGGCATTCGCGCGAATCGTGAAGGTGTACGTGAGACCGTCCGTGGAAACGTCGAATTTTTCTGCGAGATCCGGTACGGGCTTGAATGAGTTGGGGCCAACGCCCGGCCCACTATCGTACTTCAGGAGGCGGCTATAGAAGAAACCAGCGAACTCCTGCGCGCGGAAGGTGACGTTCAGGTAGGGATCGAGGTCCGGCGGATCGCCGGTCCACCAACTGATAACCAGCGTGCCACCGGGCTTCGGCTGTACGGCTGCGGCGCCCGATGCGGTCGGGTTTGCGGCGTTGACGGCTGACGTCGCCGCAGCAGGGGCGGTTGACGCCGCCACCGGGGAGGAAACCGTCGCGGCGGTGGCAGCAGGGGCAGTCGTTGGGGCCGCAGTGGTCGGCGCGGCGGCGCTCGATCCGGCGGCGCTTGGCGCGGTCGTGGCCGCCGCAGGCTTCGGGGTGTCGGTGGCGGTGGTGCCGCCACAAGCGGCGAGGATGGCCGCCGCCGCGCTGGCGCCAGCGGTGACGAGGAATCCGCGTCGAGTCAAGCGATACGGCAATTGACCCGCCGGTGTGCTCTTCATGTACCTCTCCTTGGGTCTGCGACGAACCGACAAAGATGGACCACGTACGATGTGCTGTGCATCTCCACAAGACCTGCCCGTTCTGCCGACGGTCGGCGTCGGTATGGGGGCGTGAACATGGACGTTACGCTGTGCGATATATTTTTCACTATACGCCCGGTGTCAAGCGGCCATGCCCGATGATCGGCGCGCGACGGGGGCTGAATTGCGTGCGCTGGACGTGCCGAACGACGCGCTCCATTGAGCGCTCCCTATCGTCTCTGCCCGGCCCGGACATGCGCAACGGCGTAGAGGGTGGATGCGGCTTGCGCATGTCACATCGAGGGTGCGGGAACCCACCGCGCCCGCCATCGGACGGCTACGCTCGAATGCGATGCCCTGAAATCGTCGGTGATGGAATGGCGAAGGTGATCGGTGAGACAAAAGAAAAGGCACTAATCCATTTGACACACCTGGGGGTGTACGTACAGAGGGGACTATCGTAAATCGGTGAGGGCTTTCATCTCGTTTGCGACCGCTACCATTTCGTTCGCGATTGCGACTTGCCGAGCAACCTCATCGCTCAGCGGCATCTCGCCTGCCTCGTAAGCCTGCTCCAAACGCACTGATTCGGCCCGCAAGTCCGCTGCCCGTTGGCGAAGGGCCTGCAACCGCGGCAGGTGGTATTCTTCGTTTGCCATGATTGCACCTCATTCGCGCTTCTTGCCGCCGTCCTTCTTGGGCTTCTGCCGCTCGGCTTCTTCGGCAACCTTGCGCCTGACCTCTTCCCGCTGTTCCGGCGTGAGGGAGAGGATGCGACGCATGGCGTCCTTGAATCGCGTTGCCTCTTCGGATGGCGGCTGGGGCGAATCGGTGCTCATCATGTTTGCTCATCAACAAGCGGGCCAAGGTCAACGTAGGGTTCTGAGATTGTCCGCGGCGGGGTTCCGATCTTGCCAGAGTTCGTGATCATC
>JAICIL010000042.1 GCA_025924435.1 Chloroflexia bacterium
GGATGCGGCCGTCGAGCGTCCGGCTTTCGAGCAGCTCGAGGTCGAAGTCGGCCGCTCCCTGGAAGATCGGGGCCGTCCCGGTCTGGCCGCTGATCACCGGGAAGATGGTGAGCTGGACGCGATCGACCAAGCCGGCGGCCATCAGCGCCCGGTTCAACGACAGGCTGCCGTGCGAGCGCAACGGCACCGTAGACTCCCGCTTGAGGCGGGCGACGATGCCGACGGCGTCGCCGCTCACGAGGGTCGCGTCCGGCCAGTCGAGGGGGCCGCGCAGCGTGCGCGAGACGACCGTGGTCGGCATGTGCTTCATCCGGGTATTGATCGGGTCGTCCACCGACGACACCGCGGAGCCGGGGCCGAGGTGGCGCAGGAACATCCGGAAGGTGTTGGCCCCGAGGATCAGCCGCTGCTCCGCGCGGTACTGGGCGAGGCGGCGGTCGAGGAACTCGGGACCCTGCTTGCCCCAGTAGCCGCCCCAGTCGCCGCTGCTGTTGTAGGAGCCGAAGCCGTCGACGGTGGAAAAGACGTCGAAGGTATAGGTAGCGGTCACGATGCCCTCCTTGCGTACCGTTATGCGTGCAAGATCATGTGGCCTAGTCCATTTCGGTCAGCCGCGAAAGAACGTTTCCAGCACGGGAGCTAGCGCCTCATTCTGGACGTCATGCGTCTGGCCATCCAGTGCACGGAGATGCGCCTGCGGCAGCGCCCGGCCGAGCACCCGCGCCGCCGCTTGCATCACCGGGTGACTGGCGCCACCATACATGACGAGCGCGGGCACCTGGACGGTAGCGGCCCGATCGTCGGGGACGCCGCAATCTTGGCCGAGGAGGGCGATGTGGTCATAGGCGAGCGTCGGTGCGATCGCCTCCATCGCTGGCCAGAAGGGCGCATGACGCATCCCCGCGACCTGCTCGTGGGGCGTCCCCACATACTCCATGAACAGCGCGATGGCATCTCCGCGGCGACCCGTGGCCAACGCTTCGGCGAGCCGCCCGATGTACGTGTTCCATGCCGACCGGGATTCGGCGTCTTCATGGTACGGGGCGTCGTACAGGGCAACCTTCGTGACTTTCGCGCCGAGTGCCGCCGCCGCTTCGAGGGCAAGGGCGGCACCCGACGAATGACCGTAGAGGGACGCCGATCCGCCAGCCGCGGTGATCAGTGTGTCAAGGTCCTCGATCTCGCGCGCGACCGCATAGGGCTGCGTATCCCCGCTGTCGCCGCGACCACGGCGGTCATAGTTGTAGACCGTGAACTGCGGCGCGAGGCGCCGGGCGAGTTGAGGCCCCGACCACGATAACCGGGCGCACAGCGCACCCGCAACGAGGATGACCGCCGGGCCGTCACCCTGCTGATCGTACGCGATGGTCGTGCCGTCCCTGGAGGTGACGGTCCGGTATTGCGTATCCATTGGTATTCGCGCTCCTTGCCACTGATCGGCGTCCGGCTCTGCGGCGCCACCCAACACCTACCGACATCAGGTAGTCGCTCGGCACGCGAGTAAATCGACACATGCCCGACCACCGTTTGCCACAGCGAGCAGCGAGTGCGAACGGACGCCAGGTATGTCTTGACTGAGTGCGTACTGAGGACTCGTTACGCGCTACTTTCGATCACGCCCTTTGAGGACGGAACGGTGTCCCCGAGGCGGGGGTCGCGCTGGGTCGCGGCGTCGAGGGCGCGCCCGAACCCCTTGAAGATCGCCTCCACCTCGTGATGGGCGTTCGCGCCGTAGTGCAGCAGGACGTGGAGGTTCATCCGCGCCTCCGTCGCCAGCGACAGGAGGAAATGGCGCACGAGATCCGTCTCCAGATTGCCGACGTGCGTCGCGGAGAACGCCCCCCGCAGCACGAAAAAGCCGCGCCCGCCGAGGTCCACCGCCGTCGTCGCGAGCGCCTCGTCCATCGGCATCACCGCGTGCGCCGCCCGCCGGATGCCGCGCCGCTCGCCCAGCGCCTGGCCGATCGCGCGCCCCAGGCAGAGCCCGACATCCTCCACCGTGTGATGGCCGTCCACCTCCAGATCGCCGTTTGCGGCGACTTCCAGATCGAAGAAGCCGTGCCGCGCCCAGAGCGTCAGGAAATGGTCGAGCGCGCCGATGCCCGTCGCGATCTCCGTCTTCCCCGTGCCGTCAATCGCCACGCTGACCACGACATGCGTCTCCGCCGTCTCCCGCTCAACCGTACCGGTGCGCCGCGTCGTCGTCATGCCATCTCCCGTGCGTACCGCTGCGCGAGCAGCGTCATGCGGCGCATCAACCGATCCGTATCCTCCGGCTTGCCGACCGAGATGCGCACGTAGTCCGCCAAATCGGGCGAGGAATAGCGCCAGACGAAGATGCCGTCCTCCTCCAACCATTCCTGCAGGGCGGCGCCCCCCCCGTGCAGGACATGGACGAGCAGGTAATTCGCCTTGCTTTCCAGCGGCCGGACGAAGTTGAGTTTCCGCAGCGCCCGGTAGAGCCGCAGCCGTTCCAGCCGGATGCGGCGGATCGTCGCGCGGAAATAGGCCATCTCGTCGAAGACCGCGCGCACCGCAACCTGCGCCGCGACATTGACGTTGTACGGCTGCTTGATCCGCCACGCCGCGTCCGCCATCCACCGGGGCATCAGGCCGTATCCGACGCGCAAACCCGCCAGACCCGCCCACTTGGAGAAGGTCCGCAGGACGACGAGATTGTCGAACTCGCCGATCAGCGGCGCGACGGTGCGGCCGCTGAACTCGAAGTACGCCTCGTCCACGACGACGATCACGCCGTGCCGGAGGAGTCGCACCACGTCCCGCTCCCGGCAGAGATTGCCGCTCGGGTTGTTCGGCGAGGCGACGAAGGCGAGTTTCACATCGGGCGTCAGGGCCGTCTCCATCGCCTCGATGTCGAGCGAGAAATCCGCCCGGCGCGGCACGGCGCTCACGCCCGCGCCGAAGGCCTCCGCGCGCGCCCGGTACATGCCGAAGGTCGGCGTCGGGATCAGCACCGCGTCGCCCGGCCCGACGAAGAGCCAGAAGAGCAGGTCAATGATCTCGTCCGACCCGTTGCCGACGATGATCCGCCGCGCGTCCATCCCGGTATAGTCCGCCAGCAATGCCCGGATCTCCCGGCTCTCCGGGTCGGGGTAGAGGTGATACCGATCGAATGAGGCGAGCGCCTCCTGCACCCTGAGCGGCGTCCCGTAGGGGTTCTCATTCGCGTTGAGGCGCAGGATACGCTCCGGTGCGAGGCCGCGCCGGGCCGCCGCCGCCTCGACCGACTCGACCGCTCGATACGGCTCGACCGCCGCGACGCTCGGGCGCAACAGGTCGCGCGGGTCCGGAGATGCTTCGATCACGGGCGTCTCTCTGTCGCATCCGCATCAACGCGCATGCGCGCGGCCCGCGCGTGGCCCTCCAGCCCCTCGGCGGCGGCGATGATCGCCGCATCCCCGGCCAGCGCGGCGGCCGCACCGGGCGTCAACCCGACGACGCTCATCGTCCGCACGAAGTCGCCGACGTGCATCGCGGAAGAGAAGCGTGCCGAGCCGCCCGTCGGCATCACATGGCTCGGCCCGGCGATGTAATCCCCCAGCACTTCCGGACTTGCCTCGCCGAGGAAAACGCCCCCCGCATTCTCGACCAATCCGAGATACCGCCACGGCTCCCGGACGAGCAAACACAAATGCTCCGGCGCGTACTCGTTCGCCAGTTCGATTGCCCGCTCGATGCACGGCACGACGACCGCGCCGCCCGTCGCGTCCAGCGCGGCGCGGACGACTTCGGCGCGCGGCAGGTCGGCCAGTTGCCGCGCCATCGCCTCGTCCACGGCGCGGGCAACCCGCCCATCGGTCGCGAGCAGAATCGCGGACGAAGTCTCGCCGTGTTCCGCCTGCGCGATCAGGTCCGCCGCCGCGCGGGCGGGGTCGGCGCTCTCGTCCGCGATCACCACCGTCTCGGTCGGCCCGGCGATCTGGTCAATCGCCACCGCGCCGAAGACCTGCCGCTTCGCCGCGCTCACAAAGGGGTTGCCCGGCCCGACGATCTTATCCACGCGCGGCACGGTCTCCGTCCCGTACGCGAGGGCGGCGATGGCCTGCGCGCCCCCGATGGTGAAGACCCGATCCACCCCCGCGATAGCCGCAGCGGCGAGGATCGCATCCGCGACGCCCGCCGGGTGCGGCGGGGTCGTGACGATAATCTCCCGCACGCCCGCCACGCGCGCCGGGATCGCGGACATCAAGAGCGTGGACGGATAGGCGGCGGTGCCGCCGGGGACATAGATGCCGACCCGCGCCAGCGGCCGGACGATCTGCCCGAGCATCCCGTCCGGCGTGATCCACTGCCACCCCTCGTGATGTTCATGCAGATGGAAGGCGCGGATGCGCTCCGCCGCGTGTTCGAGCGCGGCGCGCAGGGCGGGCGCGATGCGGGCGCGCGCCGCGTCCAGCGCGGATGGTGCGACCTCGGTCACGGCCAGATGCACGCCGTCAATGCGCGCCGTGTAGTCGCGCACCGCCGCGTCGCCGCCCGCCGCGACCGCCGCGCAAACTTCTTCCGCCACGCCTGCCGCCGTGAGGGAACGACCAAAGACGCGCTCGATCCCCGCCTGGACATGCGGAGGCAAGGGAGGTTCGCTCGCGGGCAGGCGGCGAAGAATCGTCCGCCGCGCCTCCGCGATGTCCGTGAAGACGCGCATCACGGCACCATCTCAGGCGGCAGACCGAGCGCCTCAAGCATCGCGACATATGCCTGCGAAACCTGCTCGAACACGTATTCCGGCGCGCCGACCGTGATGCCATTGCACCCGGCGCGCCGCAAATGGTCAATCGCAGTGACCAGCAAATGCTCTTCGATGACCAGGCTGACGGTATACCAGCCCGTCTCCAGCGCCGTAATCACCGGGCCGTGATGGGCCGTTGACAGTTTCGGAAAGACGGGCGCGACCGTCGGGCCGAGCGTCCCCGCCGTCTCGACTTGTCGAATGACGTGCTCCGCAACATCGGCCGCGCTCTCGCCCCGCACATTGGCGATCAGCGTCCGGTAGCGACGGGCGCGAAAATGGGCCTCGATGAACTCCATCAAATGCCGCAACGCCTCGCGCTTCGCGGGCGACGCGAGGAGTTCCCGCCGATTGCCAATCAAGCAGGCCTGCGTCTCCATGATCGTCCCGCCCTCGATCTCTTTGAGGCGGTTGTCGCGGAGCGTCGTCCCGGTTTCCGTCCGGTCGGCGACGATATCCGCCGTATCAATCGCCGGGGCCGCCTCCAGCCCGCCCTCGCCCTCGATGACGACGAAATAGGTCACACCATGCGCGTAGAGGAAATCCTTGACGAGGTTCGGCGAGTCCGTGATGACCCGCAGCGTCCGGCCGCGCGCGCGGAAATCCGCCGCGAGGTCCGCGAGATCGGCGATCGTCGTCACATCCACCCACGCCTCCGGCACCTCGATCACGAAGCGGCAGCGGCTGAAGCCGAGATCCGGCATCAGGACGATGACGGACTCTCCATCGTCCTGGTGCTCCGCGACGAAATCGAGGCCCGTGATGCCAATGTCCGCCAGCCCCGCTTCGACCTTCGTGACGATGTCCGCCGCGCGCTGGAAGAGCACGGAGACGTGCGGCATCCCCCGCAGCGACCCGACATACTGCCGCGCGTTCGGCCGCCGCACGGGAAAGCCGACGCGCTCGAAGAAGAAGCGCGTCCCCTCCTCGATGCGTCCCTTGCTCGGCAGGGCCAGCCGCAACACGTCGCTACTCATCGCGCACCATCGGGTTCCATCGGCACAGGGAGCGGTTCTTCACCTCGATGGATATGTCGCTCGCTCTCGCCGTTCAACGGCAACCAGCGCACCGCATGGCCGTCTGCCGACGGCTCCGCGTAGGCGTCCGCTCGGATGGAGCGCGCGTGCTTGATCGCCGCGTTCGGCGTCCGGTCCCGCACGTCGAGCAATGCCGTCCACCCGGCCGCACGGAGCGCCTGCGCGAGGTCGGCGGCATGCCGCGCCCCCACGCCCTCGCCATGTCCGACCACCACCGTCGGCCTCGGTGCGGCGCCGCGATCCGATGGCGTCAACGCCTCCGCGATCCGTTCGATGCCGAGCGAGAAGCCGACCGCGGGCAGGGGCTGCCGCGCGCCGAGGATCGCCGCGAGGTCGTCGTACCGGCCGCCGCCGCCCAATTGCTCCGCGCCTTCGGCGTACAACTCGAACAGGACGCCCGTGTAGTAGTGGAGGCCGCGACCGAGGCCGAGGTCGAGGATGATCTGCTCCGGCGCGATGCCATACGCGCCGAGAAGCGCGATCACCGACCGCAACCGGACGACGGCGTCCATCCCCATGTGCTCCGCCGTCAGCAGCGCCTCGAGTTGCGGGAAGACGGCGGCGGGCGTGCCGCGCAGCATCACGAGGCGGCGGAGGAAATCGAGCGCGCGCCGCACATCGTTCCCCTCCGCGCGCCGCGCCATCTTCCGAATCAACCCCTCGGCGATCTCCTCCGGCGTGCGGCGGTGGCCGTCGAGCGAGATGCCCGCCTCGCGCAGGAGCGATAGGAAGGCGTCGCGGTCGGGCGGCTGCACCGCCGTCGCCGGTGCGTACTCGATCTCCTCGTCCAGCATCGCGGCGAGCGCGGGATGGATGCGCTCGCCGCGCGGATCGTCCGGGCGTAACCGCTCCATGCTCCAGACGAGCCATTCCCGCACCCGCTCGTCCAGCGCCAGCCCCGCGAGGAAGCCGCGCACGATGCCGACATGGCCGAGCACGATCCGCACCGTCGGGATGCCGGCGGCCCGCAGCGCCGTCGCCGCCGTGCCGATCACTTCCGCGTCCGCCGCCGCGGTCGCCGCGCCGAGCAGTTCGATGCCAATCTCGGTGAACTGCCGGTAGCGCGCCTGCCCCGGCCGCTCGTAGCGGAAGACCGGGCCGTGATACGCGACGCGGATCGGCAGCGGCGCGCTCTGCATCGTCGCGATCGTGCTCCGCACGACCGACGCCGTGAACTCCGGGCGCAGGCACAAATCGCGGTTCCGGTACCGGAATGCGTACATCTGCTGGACGCGCTCCTCGCCCGCCTTGCGCAAGAAGAGTTCGGTGGACTCAACCACCGGGAAATCCATCTGCGCGTACCCGGCCTTGGCGCATTCCGCGAGGATGCGCGCGGCCAGCGTCGCGTGCGCGGCATGGAGCGCGGGCGGGATGTCGTTCATCCCGCGCACGCGCTCCACCGCCACATTCGTCGCCTGTCGCATCGCCACCCGCGCACTCCTCCCGACGCCGCGCGCCGGGCCACATCTTACCATGCCCACCGTGCTACGACCGCAGCGTCGCCTTCAATCGCTTCGCGAGCGCCTGGCTGACGCGGTCCCGCACCTTCGCGACCTCCGCCTCGGAGAGGGCGCGATCCGGCGCTTGCATCGTCACCGCGAAGGTCAGGCTCTTCTTGCCGGTCGGTACCGGATCGCCCCGGTAGATGTCGAACAGTTGCACCCGCTGCCCAAGCGTCCCGACCGCCTGCGCGATTACCTGCGCGGCATCCGCCGCCGCGACCGCCTCGTCAACGACGACGGCGAAATCGTTCTCCGTCGCCGGGTAGCGGGACGTGACGGGCAGTTGCCGCAGCACGCCCCGGTGCGCCGCGACGGCGGCGACGACCGGCTCCAGGTCGAGTTCCGCCAGCACCACGCGCCCCGCCATGCCGAAGGCGTCCGCGACGCGCGGATGCACCTCGCCGATCACGCCGAGCGCCTGATTCCCCGCCGAGACGCGGGCGACGCGGCCCGGCTGGAAGGCCGGATCGTCCGCCGGCACGAAGGCGAGCGGCCCGACGCCGAGCGGCGGCAGGATCGCCTCGATCACGCCCTTCAGGTCGAAGAAGTCGTAGGCGCGCGGCGTGACGCCCAGCGACCGCTCGGCGTCCATCCCCGCCAGCACGACGCCGAGCGTCAGCCGCTCGTCGGGCAGTTCGCCCGGTTGCTGCGGCAGGTAGATGTTCGCGACTTCGCCGATCGCCACGCCGCCGATGAACTTCAGGTTGTCGGAGGCCGTCGCGAGCAGACTCGCCCGCAGCGTCGGGCGCATCCCCTCCCATTCGCCCATCGGGTTGACGAGCCGGATAATCGGCGTCCCCGCCGCGCCCGGCCCGCCCGCGACAGCCAGGCGGTCGAGCGCCTCCGCGCTGGTGAAGGAGTACGTGCTGACCTCAATCAGCCCCGCGCCCGCCACGGCGTCGCGCGCCGCCTCCCGCGCGATCCAGCGGTCCGTCCGGATGACCTGCGGCGTCGTGCCCTCGATCATCGTCGCGGGCACCGTCTCGTAGCCGATGATCCTCGCCACCTCCTCCACGATGTCCTCGGGCCGCGACACATCGGCGCGATGGGGCGGGATCGCGATGGTCAGGATCGGGTCGGCGCCATCGGAGACCGCGACGCCGAACTGGAGGCGCGTCAGCACATCGCGCACCTCGTCGAGCGGATAGGCCGTGCCGAGCACCGCCGCGATTTTGCCGAACGGCATCGTCAGCGACCGCGGCTGCGGCGGATCGGAGTAAATATCCGTGTAGCCGACGACGCGCGCCTCCGGGCAGAGGTGCGCAATCAACTCCGCGACCCGCCGCGCGCTCGGCATCGTCAGTTCCGGCTCCAGCCCGCGCTCGTACCGCGCGGAGGCGTCGGTGCGGACGTTCAACGCCTGCCGCGTGTGGCGGATGTTGCGCATCTCCCAGTTCGCCGCCTCGATGAGGATGTTTGTGGTCGTCTCCACGATCTCGGAGCGGGTGCCGCCGATGATGCCGCCGAGGTCCGTCACGCCCGCCTCGTCGCAGACCGCCGCCATGTCGGGCGTCAGCGTTTTCGTCTCGTGGTTAATCAGTTCCAGCGTCTCGCCGGGGTGGGCATGCCGCACAATCAGCCGCCCGCCGACCAGCCGGTCGCGGTCGAAGACGTGGTTCGGCTGGCCGTATTCGAGCATGACGTAGTTCGAGATGTCCACGATGTTGTTCACGGGCCGCACGCCGACGGCGAGCAGCCGCCGCTGCATCCAGTCCGGCGACGGCGCGACGGCGACGCCCTCCATGACCAGCGCGGTGTAGCGCGGGCAGAGCGCCGTGTCTTCCACCGTGATGAGGCCCGGCATCTCCGGAGCGTCGAGCGGCTCCGCCGCCCAGCGCGGGAACGGATCGCGGAACGCCGAACCGAGCACCGCAGACGCCTCGCGGGCGACACCGATGATCGAGTAATCGTGGACGAGGTTCGGCGTGATCTCGAATTCGATGATGGTGTCCCCGAGGTATTCCGCGAGCGGCGCGCCGAGCGGCGCGTCGTCGGGCAAAACCATGATGCCCTCGTGCTCGTCGGAAATGCCCAATTCCTTCTCCGAGCAGACCATCCCCTCGCCCGTGATCCCCATGATCGCGCGCGGCTTCAGCGTCCGCAGGACGTCGTCGTCCCGGTGCCCGTCGTAGAGCCGCGCGCCGATCAGCGCGAGCGCGATTATCTGCCCTTCCCGGATATTCGGCGCGCCCGTGACGACCATCACCTCGCGCTCCGGCAGTTCGAGAACGACCTGCACCACCCGGTCCGCACCCGCGATCCGGCGCACCTCCTTCACCCGCGCGACCCGGACGAGATCGCGGTCCCACTCCGCGCCGATCTCCTCGATCTTCTCCGCCTCCAGCCCGGCCATCGTCAGCCGCCGCGCCAGTTCGCGCGGCGTAACTTCGCCCAAGTCAACGTATTCTTGCAGCCACCGCCACGAAACCTTCATCGCCCCCACCTCTCACCGTAGCAATGAGCAATGAGTGAGCAGCCACGCTCAGTCCTCAGTCCTCAGTCCTCGTTAGAGCCACGCCCGATCCATCTGGCGCAGCCAGCGGATGTCGTTCTTGTAGAAATCCCGGATGTCGTCGAGGCCGTATTTCAGCAGCATCAGCCGCTCCGGCCCCATGCCGAAGGCGAAGCCGGTGTACCTGCTCGTGTCGTAGCCGACCATTTCGAGCACGCGCGGATGCACCATGCCCGCGCCGAGCAGTTCGATCCAGCCGGATTGCTTGCAGAGCCGGCACCCCTTGCCGCCGCATTGCGGGCAGTCAATCGCGAAATCCACGCCCGGCTCGACGAACGGGAAGAAATCGCACCGGAAGCGGGTCTTCCGCTCCGGGCCGAACATCTGCCGCGCGAACTCCGTCAGCGTCCCTTTCAGATCGGCCAGCGTGATGCCCTCGTCCACGGCAAGCCCTTCGACCTGCAGGAACATCGCCAAGTGGGTCGCGTCGGTCGCCTCGTAGCGGTAGCAGCGGCCCGGCACGACGACGCGGACGGGCGGCTGCTGCGCGAGCATCGTCCGCACCTGCATGGGAGAGGTGTGCGTGCGCAGGACAATCTCCCCCTCGCCCGACGCGACGTGGAAGGTGTCCCACACGTCGCGTGCGGGATGGTCGGCGGGGATGTTGAGCATGTCGAAGTTGTACTTCGCGTACTCGACCTCCGGCCCCTCGACGGTCTGGAAGCCCATCTTGCCGAAGATGTCGCAAATCTCGCGGATGATGCGGGTGGTTGGATGCAGGAAGCCGCGC
This sequence comes from Chloroflexia bacterium, assembly GCA_025924435.1. Next base: position 10,532 of record JAICIL010000042.1, read on the forward strand.
CGCACGGGGCGGCCCGGCAGCGTGACATCAATCGCCTCCGTCTCGATGCGCGCTTCGAGCGCGGACGCTTCGAGGATCGCCTGCCGTTCCGCGAGCAGCGCGCCCAGTTCGGTCTTCAGGCCGTTCACGGCGATGCCGAACGCCCGCCGCTGCTCCGGCGGCAGGCCGGCGATCCGCTTTGTGAGCGCCGTCACCGCCCCATGGTCGCCGAGGTACTCCCGATACCATGCCCGCGTCGCCTCGATGTCCGTCGCCGCATCGAGCCGCGCGAGCGCGCGCTGCCGCAGTTCGATCATTGTCGGTTCTGTCGCCGTCACAATCCGACCTCCTCGTACGCAAAAAAACCATGCCCTTCGCTCCCCCAACAGGGGCGAAAGCATGGCTTCCGCGGTACCACCCCAATTGCGCCTCGAAAGGCGCATCTCATGCCGGCCACGGGCACGCGCGTGCCGATGGCGGCGTTCCGGTAACGGGGAACAACCGTGCGCGGCTACTCGCGTTCACCGCCCCGCTCGGGAGTGAATATCGGGTGGCGATCCGGTCTCCGGCGGGTCTCAATCGCGCCCGCGCGTCCCTGTCGTGCCGGATAGGCTGAATGCCGCAGCCACCGCGATGCGCTCCGTCATCGCGTTTTCACCGTATAGTCATACGCGCAAAAGCCGCCGCTGTCAAGCCGTCCGCGCCCGCCGCCGCTGCCGCACGACCTCGTACAGCAGGACCGCGCCCGCGATCGAGGCGTTGAGGGATTCGACGCCGCGCGCCATCGGGATGCGCGCGGTCGCCGTGCACCACCGGCGGGCATCGGCGCTTAAGCCGTGATCCTCATTGCCGATGACGACCGCGCAACCCCGCGTCCAGTCAATCGCATCGTACGGCAGCGGCGAAGCGCCGTCCGCGCCGACGACCGAGGGCAACGCCGCGACGGCGGGGCCGATGGCCTCCCATTCCACGTCCGCCACAACCGGCACGCGGAAATGCGCGCCCATCGCCGACCGGACAACTTTCGGCGCGAAGGCGTCCGCGCTCCCCGCGATCGTGACGACCGCCCCGCAATCCGCCGCCGCCGCCGCGCGAATCAGCGTGCCGACATTGCCGGGGTCGCGCACGCCGTCGAGGACGAGGGCAAATCCATCCGTGGCATTGAAGACCAGCAGCGGCGTGTCGGGCAGGTTGACGACCGCGAGGACCCCCTGCGGCGTTTCGGTGTCGGAAATGGAGCGCATAATTGGCGGCGCGACCGTCAGCACGTCCGATGCGCCGAGCGCGTTTCCAAGTGTCGCCCGTATGTCCGGTTCGTTCTCGCCCAGGAATTCCGGGCAGACGACGACCTGCCGGATCGCCGCGTGCGCGGCGAGGGCATCGCGGACGAGGCGCGCGCCCTCAACGAGAAACGCCCCCTGCTCGCGCCGGGCTTTCCGGCGGTGCAGGGAGCGGATCGCGACAATCGTCGGATTGTGAACGCTCGTGATACGCGCGTCCGTGCGAACCTCCGGGCGACTTACGCGGCGGCAGCCCCGGCGTTCTTCGCGATCGCGACCAACTCGCCGAAGGCCGCGCTGTCGCGCACGGCAAGATCGGCGAGCATCTTCCGGTCAATCGCGACCCCGGCGGCCTGCAAGCCGCTGATGAAGCGGTTATACGGCATGTCGTGCTCGCGCGCCGCCGCGTTGATGCGCGCGATCCAGAGCGCGCGGAACTCCCGCTTGCGGTTCTTGCGATCCCGCGTCGCGTAGAGCATCGCTTTCATGCGCGATTCAATCGCTGTCCGCTTCCAGCGCGAGCGCGCGCCCTTGTGTCCCTTCGTCGCGGCGAGCACCTTCTTCGTGCGGGCGTGCGCGGCGACATTATTCGTCGAGCGAGGCATTCCTCTTCCTCCCGGTTCCTACTTGACGCCGTAGGGCAGGCTGCGTCGCACGCCCTTCGCGTTCGCGCTGCTCAAGGGCAGCATCTTATCGAATGCGCGCTTGACACGGGCGGACTTGCGCCGCCGGAAATGACTCTTCATCCCCTTGGTGCGCATGATCTTGCCCGTGCCCGTGATCTTGAAACGCTTCGCGGCCTGCTTATGCGTCTTCAACTTCAGTTTGGACATTGCCTCCCCGTTCTCCTACTCCGTCGGAGCCGGCTCGGCCGGTTCCTTCGTCGCCTTCGCAGCCGGCGCGACGCGCGGACTGACCAACATACTCAAGATGCGGCCCTCTTGCCGCGCCGGCGATTCGATCACCGCGTCGTTTTCGAGCATCGCCACCAGTTTCCGCATCAGTTCGTCGCCGATCTCGGGGTGGGACATCTGCCGCGCGCCGCGGTAGATGACGGAGACGCGGACTTTGTTACCTTCCTTCAGCAGCCGCTTCACATCGCGCGCCTTCGTCTCCAGATCGTGCTGGTCAATCAGGATGCCGGTGACGCGCACTTCCTTGATGTCCTGCGTCCGCTGGTTCTTGCGCGCTTCGCGCTCGCGGCGGCTTTGATCGTATTTATAGCGGCCGAAATCCATCAACCGGCAGACGGGCGGGGTCGCGTTCGGCGCGACTTCGACGAGGTCGAGGCCATGCTCGCGCGCACGCTCCAGCGCGTCCCGCGTCAGCATGACGCCGAGTTGATTGCCTTCTTCATCAATCACGCGCACTTCACGGACACGAATACGATCATTGGTGCGAAGCGGTCTGCTAATCCCGATCCTCCTGAAATCCCGACAATCGCGGGTGACGCAGTGACCGACCACAAAAACGTCGGCATAGGATTCTAGCACCGTCGCCTGCGAATCGTCAATGCACGCGGGGGCCGTTTTGACAGGCCGATCGCAGATTCTTTTCCTTGCCCGCTGCCTTGCGAAGCGCGCCACGCCTCCCGTGCATGTGTGCGGGGATATTGAGGTCGTCGCTCTCGCGCCGAAAGGGGAATAACGACACGAACTGTCCGTAGCGACCCGCTGGGGCGACGCACGCTGGCGGTGCCGTTGACTCGGTTGGCGGCGATCGCAACCGATGCGGCGACGCAGCAGGCGATCGCGGAATGGCGTCACCGGACCAGACGCGGCGCATCGAACGCTTCTTCGCGCGTCTTTTGTGCCGCTTTGCAGCGCCCGCCGGTGGTGGACTGGACAGCGGTCGTCAGGCGGGTGGCGCCAACCTACGCGGCGCCCGCCGTCCCGCTTGCTGCACATCACGCGGGGCCGCTCGACTTTATATTGAAGCACACGCGGGCCGCGCGAGTATCCGACCATCGTCGGGTCACTATGCCGACTAAAGTCAGCGAATTATTCATACCACGGGCCGCTGTACGCCGCGATCCGCCCCACTATGGTGAAAACGCACGGAAATGCGGCGGGGTGCACGCTCCATCCGACGCGGAACGATCCTCGTTGGTCGCGGAGTATCCCTAGGACTAGTAGATAGGATAATTCATACAATACTGTAGTATAATATCTAAAATTACCCAATTAAAACTCGCCTGGCATATGCGGGCTTGTATTTCTCGGCCATTATCGCGCTCTTATCGTGCAATAGGGCTGCCATCGTACAGTGACTGTATGGTATGCCCCGCGTTTTGAGCGCGGGCGTCCACCCCAGCGGCGGTGGTGAATCGGAGTTCGGAGGCACTACGGACGACAGTCGGTTGTTGATCGGCGGCTCCGTCGCAACCGCGGGGAAGAAGATCGGTCGCTTGGCACGATGCCTCCGGGGTCTCGTTCGGGTCCGCGGCGGCGCTAGATCGGGGATGCGCACCCTGAGTGCGCTGCCCGCAGGGATGGCACAGGTATGAAGAGAGCGCTCGTTTACTCCCATGACACCTTTGGCCTGGGCAACATCCGCCGGATGCTCGCGATCTGCGAGCACGTGCTGGAGTGCATCCCGGATCTGTCCATCCTGCTCATCACGGGATCGCCGATGGTGCATAGCTTCCGGTTGCCGCAGCGACTCGATTACGTCAAGATCCCCTCGATCACGCGGCCCGAGCGCGAGCAGTACGCCCCCAAATTCCTGGACATCGAGATGGACGATATGATGGCGCTGCGGTCGAGCCTGATCCTGAGCACGGTCATCAATTTCGACCCCGACCTGCTGCTGATCGACAAGAAGCCGCAAGGGGTGCATAACGAACTGGAGAGCGCGTTCGACTATCTCCGCCTCCACCGGCCGGCGACCAAAGTGGCGCTCATCCTGCGCGATATCCTGGATAGCCCCGCCGCCACCCGGCGCACGTGGCGCGAGAACGGCTATTACCCGGCGATCGATGCGTTCTACGATCTCCTCCTGGTCCTGGGAACGCCGGAGGTGTTCGATACCGCACGCGAGTACGGGTTCCCCGCCTCGATCGCGGATAAGGTGCGCTACTGCGGGTATATCGGCCGTGGCGCGGGATTGAAGGATCGTGGCGAGATCAGGCGAGAACTCCGGATGAGCGACGGCGAGCGCCTCGCCCTCGTCACCGTGGGCGGCGGGGAGGATGGCTACCGGGTGCTCGAGACGTATATCGCGGGGCTGACACACCTGCCGGACGGTTGCCGCATCCACAGCCTGATTATCGGGGGGCCGGAGCTCCCGGCGGCGCAGCGCGCGATGATCGCGCAGGCTGCCGCTCGCCACCCGCGGGTGACCGTCCTCGAATTCACGGACGACATGATGAGCTACATCGCCGCCTCGGACGTCGTCGTCTCGATGGGCGGGTATAACACAATCTGTGAGATCCTCACCGCCGGCAGGCGGGCGGTCATCGTGCCCCGCGCCAGGCCGGTGGCGGAGCAGTGGATCCGGGCGAGCCGGATGGCCGATCTCGGCCTTTTCTCGGCGATCCACCCGGATGATCTCTCGCCCAGGGCGCTACTCGACGCAGTGGTCGGACAGATCCGGTCCTCGGATATGCCCGGTTCTGCCGGTGTCGATCTCGGCGCGCTGCCCCAGGTCGCCGGCTGGGTCGCCACCTTGCTTCGGGATGCCGAGCGCGAGCAATCCTTCCATCGCGCCAATGACCAATTGATCCATTTCCCTGTTCACCAGCACGCGCCGACACCGCGTGTCCGGGCAAGGTAATTTGGCGCGAGGTACCCCGTGAAGATCTGTTACATTGTGAAATCGTATCCTCGCCTCTCGCAGACGTTCATCCTGCACGAACTGCTCGAACTCGAGCGGCAGGGGGTTGACCTGGCCGTCCTCGCGCTGAAAGCCGCCACCGATGAACCGATACACCCGCTCTACGAAACGCTCCGCGCGCCGGTTCACTACCTACCCCCTCCCGCCTCCAACCGCGCCACCGACGACCACGCGGCGGTAGTCGCCCGGCTCATGGAATGCTGGGGGGTCGAGCACCTTCATGCCCATTTCGCGACATGGGCGGCATCCCTTGCCATGCGCGTCAGCGATGACACCGGTATCCCGTTCAGCTTCACCGCGCATGCGCGCGATATCTTCCACGAGCGGGTCCAACCGGGCGAACTGGCGGACAAGGTCGCGCGGGCCCGGTTCGCGATCACGGTGAGTGAGTACAACAAACGATACCTCGACGCACTGCTCCACGGCGAGGGCAAGTCCGGGCGCGTCATCCGCCTCTACAACGGCGTCGCGCTCCAGACGATGCATTCATCCGGCGACGAGAGAGAGGCCGACCTGATCGTCGGCGTCGGTCGCCTCGTCCCGAAGAAGGGATTCGCGTATCTCGTCGAAGCGTGCCGGATACTGCGCGAAGGCGGCAGGCGAGTGCGCTGCGTCATCGCGGGCGACGGCGAGGAGCGGGCGGCATTGGCGCAACAGATCGCCCGCCACGGGCTGGAGGATGCCGTCGCCCTGCTCGGCGCCCGGCCGCAGGCGGAGGTCATCGCGCTGATCCGGCGCGCCGCCGCCTTTGCGTTGCCGTGTGTGGTCGGCCCGGACGGCGACCGCGACGGGTTGCCGACCGTGTTGCTGGAAGCGATGGCGCTCGGCACGCCCGCAATCTCCACCCCCGTGGCCGGTATCCCCGAGATGATCGAGCATGGACGCACAGGGCTTCTGGTGAACGAACGGGACGCCGCCGCACTCGCGGACGCTATCGCGACGATCCTGGACTCGCGCGCGTTGCAACACGACCTGCGCGCGGCGGCGATCCGAAAGGTGCGCCGCGATTTCGATCTGGCCGACAATGTGCGGACTCTGCGCGGGTATTTCCTCGCCGATCGGGTGCCCGCATGAACCTCGCCAACGCATCGCCGTCGCTCCCCGCCGTGCCGCCACCGCTGACCATGCCGTCCCTCGCGGCGGTCAAGGAGAATCTTGCCGGTGGCACGCTATTCGCCAATCTGCGTGGCCGGTTGCCGGATTGCGGCGCGATCGGCGAACTCCGGAGCGTCGAACTCGCGCACGAGAAGCACCGCCGCGATTCTTCCGCATTGATCCTGCGCCTGGGGTTCGCCGGGGGCGCGCAGCCCGCGGCAAGAGAACTCATCCTCTACTATCCGCGCGCGAAGGATCGCGCCACGGAGTCGGACGCGCATATCTGGTGGTATCCCGACGATCCGTCCTTGCCCGCGCTCGCACGGGTGGCCGGCGATCCTCAATCCCTCTTTGCGGGGCGCTGGGAAACACTCCGCGCGGATATCGCCCTGCACGGTGCGGATATGACAGTGCAGCGGTTGACATATCAACCCGGGCATCGGGCGAGCTTTCTCCTCGCCGCGCCGCGCGCCGGCATCCGCCGCTTCCTGAAGATCGTCCATCGCGACACATTCGACGCCTGCGTCGCCAGGTCGGCGTGCCTCGAGCGCTCCGGGTTGCGGGATCGGATCCTGTCGCCACGCCTGCTCGGATATTCCTCGCGCCACTGCGCCCTGCTCTACGAGTACCTGCCGGGGGCCGGGCTCGATACGCTGGACCGGTCATCACCGCTGGGCCACCGATTGGTCTCCGAGGCGGTGCGGGTTCTGGCCGAGATTCACCGCCTATCGCCATCGGGGCTCCCGCATTGGGATCCGCAGGCGGAATGTGCGCGATCACGCCCCCTGGTGGATGATCTCGACCGGCGCTATCCGCAAGCAAACATCGGGCGAGTATTCGAGCGACTTGCGGCGACCCTCGGGCAGCGCGCCGGGCGGTCTATGCGACTCATCCACAATGACTTCTCGGCGAAGAATATCCTGTACCGGCCGGACGTTTTCAACGCCGCATCGCCCGGCCCGTTGGCGATTATCGATTGGGACAGCGCCGTTCTGGGGTCGCCCGAGAGGGACATGGCGTCGCTCCTATCGGGGCTTGCGCCCCGCACCGGCACAGCAGGCGACTGGATTGATCTGTACCAGAGGCGTGTGGGACGGCCCCTCGATCGCGACCTCGTCAATGCCTTCGTGCAATATCAACGTCTGCTGAAGGTCTGTCGCCGTGCCTTGAAGGTCGGCATGCTCGATGAGCCAGCCCGCGATGCGGTGCATGGCATCGAAGCCAAGTTGGATCATAATCCGCTCGTGGGGTAAGGTATGCTCGCCACAACAGCCTTGATTGATGAGATCGCCGCGCTGCAACCGGATCGGTTCCTGGACCACTTCCTCTCTGGAGGCGCGACCCCACCCAAACTGCCGGAACCGACGTCCGCGACGCTGGAGAATGCCCGGAATGTGCTCCGGAACCGCTTCGATTTCGTCGGTGAGGCGTATGATCTCCCCGAGGGGTTCTCCTGGACGGTGAACCCGAGCCGCGACAAGGAATGGCAGATCGCCCAGCACAAGTTCTACTTCGCGGTGGATTTGATCCACGCGTACCGGCACACGGGCGACCCCGCCTATCTCGGAAAGTGGGTCACCCTGCTGGAGTCCTGGCTGGAGAAGATGGCCTCGGGCTACATCACCGCCAGCGACGCGCAGGTGGAGGCGAGGCGGATCGAGCACTGGGTGTACGCGTTGCTGCTCCTGCGCGGCACACCCTGCCGCGCGATCGTGACGCCCCGATTCCTCCGGCGATTCCTGGAGCGGATTGCGGAGGAGACCGAGTACATCACCCGACATCTCAAGCCGGCCCGCAATCACCGGACCTTCCAACTGTGGGCCGTCTTCCTCGTCGGCGTCGTCTTTCCGGAGTTCCGCCTCCACCGCGCTTTCCTCGAAATGGGCCGGGATATGCTGACGGAGAACCTCCTCAGCGACTTCCTGCCCGATGGCGTGCATGTGGAGCTCTCGACGCACTACCATCAACTGGCGCTCGAAACCGCGCTCTCCTTCGTCGAACTCGCGCAACGCAACGGGATTGTGCTGGATGGGGCGCTGCTGCCACGCCTGGCGGCGGCGCTACGCTTCTCGATGCACATGCAATGGCCGGACGGCACGATCCCGCTGATCGGCGACTCCGACAACGGCGATCACCTCGCGTTGCTCCGGCGGGGGAGTCGCTTGCTGGCCGACGATCAGCTACTCTGGGCCGCGACGCTGGGCCGCGCGGGCGCACCGCCGCGCGATCGCTCCCGGCATTTCGCGCACTCCGGCTACTTCATCCTCAGCGACGGCTGGGGCGATGGCCCGGATTCCTACGCGCGCCGCCAGCACGTCTTCTACGATTGCGCGATGCTGGGCGAAGGGAGCCACAGCCACTACGATCTATTCAACTTCTGCTACTTCCGCGACGGCGAGGCCGTCGTGGTCGATCCGGGTCGCTACACCTACTCCGCCGCACCCGACGCCTGCGGCATTGATTGGCGGCGACAATTCAAGAGCACGGCGTACCACAATACCGTGACGATCGACCGCCGGGACCAGACACGATACATCTCGAAATTCAATCGTCGCCGCGGGACCGGTGCACCGAAGCACGGCCCCGCCGTCGAGATCGTGGACAAAGACTCCTGGCTCGGCGAGCGCACCGACTGGGTCTCCGCCACGGCCAGGAGCGCGGAATATAGCCCGCTCCATCAACGCCTCTTCCTGTTCCTACACCGGCAGTACCTCCTCATCCTCGACCGCATCCTCGCGGATGACGGCGAGCCGCACGAATCGGTGCTGCGATTTCATCTCGGCGACCGTTGCCGGGGGCGGGTGTCGCTCGAGATGGCGGACGGGGAGGTGATCGCCCGCTCGCCGCGGGCCGAGATTCGATCGCACCGGGCGGCGGGGATGACCGCGCGGCTGGAGGAGGGGTGGGTCTCCACGGCGTATGGGGTGAAGACGCCCGCCCCCGTCGTGGCATTGACCCAAGCCGGCGTGGGTCCGCGCGTCTTCTGCTCGGCGGTCGCCCCGCGCGGTGGCGATGCGACCGGCGCGATGATTCGCTCGCTCCGGCTCGTGACCGACCCGGCGGACCGGGCGCTCCGCTTCCGCGTGGACGGCACGGTCGGCGGGCAAGGGTTCACCGATTGGTTGCTCTTCCCGCGCGGTGAACGGCCGGACACCCTCCACGGGGAGGACGACATCTCCTTTCGCGGCCGTTTCCTGGCCTACCGGCGATGCGCGCAGGGGCGTATCGTCCATCTCGTCGCGCAGCGGGCGGAGCGGTTGACGGTCGCAGGCGGCCCGCAGATCACCAGTCTCGGGGGAGAAACGATCGAATGGTCGTCGCCAGCACGGACATAGCGCTGTTCCCGTTCATCGAACCGGGGCATCCGTTCCACCCGCACGTCGAGCGATTCCGCGACGCGA
>JAICIL010000043.1 GCA_025924435.1 Chloroflexia bacterium
GATCTGGCGGACCCTCGCCGCGATGGGCTGACTATCGGTCCTTCCTAACCCCCAACCCCCTTCCCTCCGAGGGAAGGGGCCGGGGGATAGGATTCCTCAGTGATAGCGGCAAAGCGTAGGCTCTACCAGGTCAGTTTGGCGCCTTGACGGACAACGCCTTCCCTGCAACGCTATTGACAGATGCATGACGCCCATTCCGGGCGCGGCCCCACTCGTTGCACATTGCTTCGCACAGGAGGAACGCTATGGTGACATTCGCGGAGATACTGCCCCCGTACCCGAACCGGATGTGGGCGCTCTGCACGCAGATGAATGTGACGCACGCCGTGACCGGGCTGCCGTTCGGGCCGGGCGGGCCGCAGCACTGGACGCCGGAGCGGATTGCGGCGACGAAAATCGGCGACCGCCCGTGGGATTTCCAGCCGCTGCTGCATATGCAGCAGCGGTTCGCGGACGCGGGCCTGACGGTGGACGTGATCGAGTCCGCCCCGCCGATGGACCAGATCCGCCTCGGCCTGCCGGGCCGCGACGCGGAGATCGAGTATTTCGCGACGATGCTCCAGAGCATGGGCGCGGTCGGCATCCCCGTCGTCTGCTGGAACTGGATGGCGCAATTCAACTGGCAGCGCACCTCGATCACGACGCGGGGCCGGGGCGGCGCGTTCGTCTCCAGTTTCGATTACGCGCTCGTCAAGGATGCCCCCCTCACCCCGGCGGGCGTCGTGAGCGAGGAGCGGCTGTGGGAGAACCTGCACTACTTCCTCGAACGGATTATGCCGGTGGCGGAGGAGAGCAATGTCCGGCTGGCGATGCACCCGGACGACCCGCCGCTCTCGCCGATCCGGGGCGTCGGGCGGATCATGCGCAGCGTCGAGAACTTCGACCGCCTCCTCGATCTCGTCCCCAGCCCGCACAACGGCATCACGCTCTGTCAGGGCAACTTCGCCCTGATGACGCCGGACATTCCGGGGGCGATCCGCCATTTCGCGTCGCGCAAGGCGATCCACTTCGTCCACTTCCGCGATGTGCGCGGCACGCCGGAGAAGTTCGCGGAGGTCTTCCACGACGAGGGGCAGACGGACATGCTCGAAGCGATGCGCACCTATCTGGCGGTCGGCTTTGATGGCCCGATGCGCCTCGACCACGCGCCGACGATGGAGGGCGAGGGGAACGACCAGCCCGGCTACGAAATCCTCGGCCGCCTCTTCGCCACCGGCTACATGACCGGCCTGCGCGAAGCCGCAACCAAAGACCTCGCGCGCGGATAAGGGCGCGTTTTGGAACCGCGAAGGCCCGAACGGCCCGCAGAGGGGAAAGCAGAGAAAAGAAGTTTCTTCCTCTTTCTTCTTTTTCCTTCGCGCCTTCGCGGTTCAATTCCCTTCCTACGTCAGGCCACGATGCGGCCGAAGGAGCGGGCGAAGGGACGGTTGCCACTACGCCGATGGAGGATGAAATGGAGGATGAAGCGGTGCTCCCCTTCCCGACTCGAACCGTCCCCGTGACGACGACCTATCTGCATCTCCTATCGCGCGAGCAGTTCCGCCCGACGTTCGTCGAAGACCCGGATCTGCTCGTCCTCGAAATGCGGGAGCCGTCCGTCGCCTTTTACCGTTTCCTGTATGACGCCGTCGGGCGCGAGTTCGTCTGGATTGACCGCTTGCTATGGACGGACGCGCAATACCAGGAGTATCTGTCGCGACCGACGACGACGGTGCTCGTGCTCTACTACCGGGGTACGCCCGTCGGATACATTGACCTGGATGCCTCCGAGGGCGCGGCGGCGGAAATCGCCTACCTGGGGCTGGTGCCTGCCGTGCATGGCCGGGGGTTCGGGAAGCATCTGCTCTCCGTCGGCGTGCGGCGCGCCTTCGATGACGGCGCGGCGCGGGTCTGGCTGCACACCTGCACGCTCGACGGGCCGCACGCCATCGCGAATTACCGGGCGCGCGGCTTCGTCCCATACAAGACGACGATGCAGGATGAACTGGTGCCGCTCGATTGGCAGCCGCCCGTACAGACGGAACGAATAGATCGGGATTGAGCACAGAGGGCACGGAGGACACAGAGCGCACAGAGTCAGACTTTTTTCTCTCCCCCCTCTGTTGTCCTCTGCGCTTACCCGTCGTCTTTTTCCCAAACATTGCTTTGCTGATATGATCCGATCATCGTAGCGAAAGGGAGGGCGGCATGGCGGGATGGGATCGGGCGACGCTCGACGCGGCGGCGCGAGAGCGGGAAGTTGAGCTGACGACGTGGGGGCGCGCGACCGGCAAACCGGCGCGCGTCACCCTCTGGATCTGGGGCGACGGCACGCGCCTCTTCATCCGCTCCGGGGGCGGGATGGGGCGCGATTGGCCGCAAAATCTGCTCGCGCGCGGGCGGGGCATCCTCCACCTCGCGGGGCGGGACATCCCCGTCCGCGCCCGCCATGTCACCGATGAGGCCGAGGCGCGCGCCGGGGCGGCGATGGTTAACCGCAAGTATCAGACGGCGAACACGCCCTCGGCGGGAGGCGGGCCGCTGACGCCCGCCGAGCGGGCGACCTTCGAGCTGACGCCCGACGACGCATCTTAGCGCAACGATCGTATCGGTGGTGGCGGGCTTCAGCCCGCCACCAGCGGCGCAATGCTTCCGCAAAACGCTGTAAGCGGGATACCAAAGCGGCGGGCATGGTTCGCGCGGAACGCCGCTCACCGCGCGGGCGCTCCCTGCGCGTCTATGGTCCGGGGCAGCCAGACGATAAACCGGGTGCCTCGATCGGTCCCCGCGCTCTCCGCCCAGAGCCGACCGCCGTGCCGCTCCACGATCGTGCGGCAGATGTTCAATCCGATCCCCACGCCGGGCAGCCCGCGCTCCTCCGCGTTCGCGGCGCGCGTGAAGGGCTCGAAAATCGTCTCCTGCGCGCCGACCGGCAGGCCGATCCCCTCGTCGCGCACGCTCAAACGGGCCCCCGCATCCTCCCGCACGAGGGAGAGGGCGATGATGCCCCCGTCCGGGGAGTACTTCACCGCGTTCTCCAAAAGGTTCACGACCACCTGCTCGATCCGCTCCGCGTCCGCCATCACCTCGCACGGGTCGTCCCACCGCTCGATGGCGAAGGTATGGCGATCGTCCGACCGCTCCCGATATTCCGCCACCACGGCCTCCAGATGCCGCGCGAGGTCAACCGTCTGGAAGCGGAAGAGGAGTTTCCCGGTACGGATGCGGACGATATCGAGCAAGTCGTACGTCAGCCGGTCGAGGCGATCGGCCGCATGGGCGACCACTTGGACATACCGCGCGAGCTGCACCGCGTCGAGCGTGCGGCTCGCCTGCCGCCGCAGGAGGAGCTGCGCGTATCCCTTGATGCTCGTGACGGGCGTGCGCATCTCGTGCGCGGCGATGGAGAGGAACTGATCCCGCACCGTCAGCGCTTCCCGCGCCTCCCGGTAGAGGCGCGCGTTCTCGATGGCGAGCGCCGCCCGGTGTGCCAACTGTTCCGCGAATTGCCGGTCCATCTCGCCGTACGCGGCGCTGCCCCCCGCCCGGACGCACGAGAGCAGCCCGATCACATGGCCGCGCGTCACCAGCGGCGCGATGATGCAGGAGGTCGGGGCGAGGTCGCGCATCATCGCGAGATGTTCGTCATCCACCGCAATCGTCGCCATCATCTCGTGCGTGATCGCGGGGAAGAGCAGGGCCTCTCGCGTCTCGAACAGGGTGGCGACGGTCGCCTGACGCACCCGCGCGACGGGATAGCGGCGGCGATATTCCCGCAGCAAATCGTCCTTCCGCGGGTCCCGATGCGCAGCGGCGACGAGGCGGAGCGACCGATCGTCTTCCAGCACTTCCACGATGCAGTAATCCGCGAAACCCGGCGCGACGAGCCGCGCGACCCGCCGCAGAGTCTCCTCGTAATCGAGCGATGCGTCGAGGACGACCGCCGCGTTCCCCAGGAACGCCTCGCGCTGTCGCGCCGCTTCGGCGGTCGCGAGCGCCGCCTGCAGGTCGCGCCGCGCGCCGTCCAATGCCCCGGTCAGCGCGCGCGCCTGCGCCGCCATCTCGCGCGCGAGCGCGGTGCTGCTCTCGAGGGCCTGCATCGCGCGCTCCCGCGCGAACGTGGCGGCCAGGAGGGGCAGAACGGCCCGGAGCGCGGCGAGATCCGGGCGATGCTCGCGCACCCCGAGGACGACCAGGACGGAGCCGTCCGCAGCCGCCACCCCGCACGCCGCGACGGAAGCGCCGCCCGGGGCGGGCAGCGCGTCGGCGTAGTGGCCCTCGTCCCGGCATGCGCGCAGGAAGCGCTGCCACCGCTGCCCTTCCGGCAGGGTCTGCGGGAAGCCGAGCGCCGGGAGCGGGATAGCGAGCCGGGCATCCGGCACGAAGACGATCAAATCATCGCCGCCGAGATGCCGGGCGAGCGCGCGCGCGGCGGCGGGCCGGTCCGGATCGGCGACCAACCGGCCGGCAAGCGCGAGGGCGGCGGGATCGAGCACGACGGGGGGAGCCATCACGGGATCGCGCACACGACGGCGGTGCAATTGTGGAAGCCGCTGAACTGCCCGTCGGCGCGGGCGATCTGCCCGTAGGTGTTGCAACCGGCGAAATCCGCGGACCCGAGTGCGTCGCCGAGCGCCCGCAGTTCGATCCCGAAATCCCGCCCCGTCCGCAGGCGCGTCGCCACGCAATCGAAGAAGAGCGCCACTCGCGGTTGCAGCCCGTGCAGTTGCTCGAGCGCGGCGGTCGTCGCGCGCGTGGCCGCATCCGCCGCCGAGGCGACCGAGGCGCGCATGATGCAGACTACCGCCCCGATGGGGATGTCCGCCGCGCACGCGACCGTCCCATCCGGCTCGATCCCGAGCGGCACGCGCAACTTGTACCCGTCGTCGGTTTCGATGCCGAGGATATTGTGCAAGAAGAACGGAACCGGGTCCGCCCGGTCGAACCGCTGGCCGGTGGCCTCCGCATACTCCGCGAAGACTTCCACCGCCGGGATGGCGTTCATGCTGACCAGGCGCATGCCGTCCGCCTCCGTTACCCGCATCGGCGCGCTCGCCGGCTGCCACCCGTGCGCCACGCCGATGCCGAGCGGCTTGTTCGACAGGATTTCGAGGGCGACGGCCGCGTCGGTCGCCGCTTCCGTGCCGCGGAAGACGTGCGTGCGCTCGAAGCGCGCGTCGTCGCCCGCACCGCCGCCGAAGAGTTGGTACGTGCCCCCCGTGAGGACGGTCATCTGCTCGACCAGTTCGTCGGCGAAGCCCGCGAGCGCGTCGGTGAGCACGAGCGCCGAGCGGTAGAGGTAGTCGTGCCGTTCCGTGCCCCGGAAAGACGCGACGAGTTCCCGCGCGGCGGCCCTTCGATCGGTGCGGAGGCCGCGGGCCATCCCCGCCGAGAACCGCATCTCGGGGGAGCGGAGCGCGATGGCGCACGCCATCCCCTCGCCGTGGTGGGCCTTTGTGAACTCGCCCGCCGAGGACGCGCCGACGATCTCTCCGGGGCGGCACGCCGCCGCGAGGGCGTGCAGCAGCGGCGGGTAGTCGTGGCGCGACGACGCGAAGACGATGACGGCATCGGGCGACGCGCCCGGCAGTGCGCGCGCGATCTCCTCGCCGAGTATGCCGCCCGCGGCGGCGCTATCCGCCCGGTCGGTATATGCGATGAACGACTCGGTCATCTCTCCCCCCGTTCCCCGTTGTCCGACCGTCCGGCGGCGCGCCGTATCGCGGCTGACACGCGAAAACGCCACCACGTCGCGCGGGTCGGGATGTCGGGTTACTCCCCCCTGTCCTCCCAACCCATACGGCATTGCAAGAACCATGCACTGATGGCGGCGGAGCGTATCGCATTCCCCGCACATTTCACCGAAAGCGCGCGGGACCCGCGTGGACGGTGTCGCCCCGCGTGCGTTACTATCGTGCGGACGGATCATTGCAGCGAAGACGCGGGGGCACACGGAGAAGGTGAAATTTGTAGCGGGGCAACGGATGCGTGGCGCGCGCATACCGCGAGCCGGGGAGCAACGCCGTGCGGGGGCGAAGGTGGCGTTGCTCGCGGCGCGCATCCGGCGCGAGCGGTGGATGTACCTCTTCATCCTGCCGGGTCTTCTCTATTTCATCGTCTTCCGCTATCTGCCGCTCCTGGGGAATGTCATCGCTTTTCAGGATTACTCGCCCTTCCTCGGCTTCCACAGCCCGTGGGTCGGCCTCGCCAACTTTCACCGGCTCGTCACCGACCCCGATGTCGGCGTCGCGATCGGGAACACGCTGGAGATCAGCGTTCTGCAACTGATTTTCTTCTTCCCCGCGCCGATTCTGCTCGCGCTCCTGCTCAACAGCATGATCAGCGAGCCGGTCAAGCGGCTGATGCAGAGCATCCTCTATCTGCCGCACTTCATCAGTTGGGTGATCATCATCGCCCTCTGGCAGCAAATCTTCGGCGGCGCGGGGGCGCTCAATAAGTTCCTGCGCAACGGCGGGCGCCAGACGATCGACATCATGACGAATCCCGGCTTCTTCAAGCCGCTCGTTGTTTTGCAACTGATCTGGAAGGAGACGGGATGGGGGACGATCATCATCCTCGCCGCGCTCACGCGCATTGACGCGACGCTCTACGAGGCGGCGGCGATGGACGGCGCGGGCGGCTGGCGGCGGCTCTGGCACGTCACGCTGCCCGGCATCCGGGGCGTGATCGTGCTGCTCCTCATCCTGCGCCTCGCGACGATCCTCAGCACCGGCTTCGAGCAGATCTTCCTCCAGCGCAACGCGGTCGGCGCGCGGGCCGCCGAGGTGCTGGACACCTTCACCTATTTTCGCGGCATCCAGGGCGGGGACTGGGGCTTCGCGGCGGCGGTCGGCCTCGTCAAGGGGCTGGTGGCGGCGCTCCTCGTCTTCGCGGCGAACCGGGCCGCCAAGGCGTTCGGCGAGGAGGGCGCGTTCTGATGGCGATGCGCACGCCCGCGAAGGTTCCGCCGTGGATGGAAAAGCCGCGCGCGGTCGCCTGTGTGGGCAAGATGCTGCTGCTGATCGTCCTCGCCGTCGTGATGCTCTTCCCCTTCGTCTACGTGATCGCGGTCAGTTTCTCCAGTTATAAGGATGTGGTCGGCGGCGGCCTGATCCTCTTCCCGGCGCACCCGACGACGGGGGCGTACCGCGCGATCTTCGCGGGCGGCATCGTCGCGCACGCGCTCGAAGTCAGCATCGGCCTGACGCTGATCGGCACGGCGGTCAACATGTTCATGACGGTGACGATGGCGTACGGCCTCAGCCGCCCTGGCGTGCCGGGTAGCCGCCTAATCCTCGCGCTCGTCCTGCTCACGCTCATCTTCTCGGCGGGAATGATCCCCGATTACCTGCTCGTCAGGGACCTCGGCCTCATCAACACCTACGCGTCGGTCGTGCTGCCGGGGGCGATCAACGCCTTCAATCTCGTCATCCTGCGCCAGTTCTTCATGGGCCTGCCGCCGGAACTGATCGAGAGCGCGCGGCTCGACGGCGCGAGCGACCTCTGGGTCCTCTTGCGAATCGTGCTGCCCCTCTCGAAGCCGGTGCTGGCGGTCGTCGCGCTCTTCTACGGCGTCGCGCACTGGAACGACTTCTTCCGTGCTACGCTGTACCTCAACGACGCGCACAAGTGGCCGATCCAGTTAGTATTGCGGCAGTATGTGTTGCAGGGGAGCGCCCTTGCGAGCGCCGTGACGATTGACCCGAACCAGCCGCCACCGCCCGCGCAGACGATCCAGATGGCCGTCGTCGTCGTCGCGACGGTGCCGATCCTGATCGTCTATCCGTTCCTGCAACGCTATTTCACCCGCGGTGTCCTGACCGGGGCGATCAAGGGATGAGGGAAGTAGCCAGTAGCCAGTAGCCGGTAGTCAGTTGACAATGGAGACGCTCCGCGCGTTTCTTTTCTATCTACTCTCTACTGACTACGAGCGAAAGGAGTGAGCGCACATGGACGACTATCGCGTTGTCGAGGGGTGGCCGGCGTTGCCGGCGGGGTACGAACTGGGCGTCGTCTCGGATATGGCGGTGGATTCCGGGGATCGCGTCTACGTCATTGACCGGGAGCCGAACAACCGCATGCTGGTTTTCGACCGGCAGGGCGCGTTCCTCGCGATGTGGGGGGATGATTTCCTCGTCACGCCGCACGGCATCATGATCGGGCCGGACGACCACGTCTATGTCACGGATCGCGGCTCGCACACCGTCTGGATTTGCACGACGGACGGCGCGCTCCTCCAGACGATCGGCACGCCGGGGCAGACCGGCGCGCCCGATCGGCCGTTCAACAACCCGACGAACAGCGCGCTCGCGCCGTGGGGCGATCTCTACGTCTCGGACGGCTACGGCCAGTCCCGCGTGCATCGCTTCGCGCCGGACGGCACGCTGATTACCTCGTGGGGTTCGGAAGGATCGGGGCCGGGGCAATTCCACCTGCCGCACGATGTCCGCGTGGACGCGCGCGGCCGCGTCTTCGTCTCCGACCGCGAGAACTCGCGCATCCAACTCTTCGACCGGGAGGGCGCATTCCTCGAAGAATGGACGGATGTCGCCCGCCCGCAGAACATTCTCTTCGGCCACGACGACCTGCTCTACGTCACCGAGGTGCCGCAGCGCATCAGCATCTTCGATCTCGACGGCGCATTGCTGGCCCGCTGGGGCGAAAAAGGCGACGCGCCCGGCCAGTTCCGCGATTCCCCGCACGGCCTCGCGGTGGATTCGCGCGGCGATCTCTACATCGCCGAAGTGACGGGCCGCGCCCGGTTGCAGAAATTCGAACGAGTAGACAGTAGTCGGTAGTCAGAATAAGACGGTTCTCATCTGATACCGATTGCTCCGGGATACTTCTCGGATCGCAGGCTGGAAAGCCCGCGCTACCATAGAGATGCATGCGAAGCGTTCACCAGGAATCGGTATGGCTACTGACTACTGGCTGCTGACTACTGCCTGGGATTGCTGCCGCGATCAATGAATTCGTTCGGATGGCGCGGGCTATCCTCGACATTGCCTTCCGCGTCGTGCTCGCGCTTGTGCTCCTGCTTCCGCTCGTAGCCGGTGCCGGGGACGGGCGACGATGCCGCCTGCCGCGAGCGATCCGGTTCGCCGGGGGCGTTCGGGTCCTCGCTGCCGCGCGCTTCGGGGTCCAGCGGTATTCGCACGCCTTCGATCTCTTCATCCATGATGGCATTCCCTCCTGATTCATCGGAACATGCGCGGCATGCACTCCGAGCGAATGCCGCTTCACTTCCCGGATATGCAAGGAGTTCGCCAACGGAAGAATTGAACCACAGAGACACAGAGAACACAGAGGAGGCAGGGGCAGAAGAAGGAACGATCGTTGAGCGAGCATGTATCATGTGCATCATGATCGTCTTAGGACTTACGCAGTTGAGATGCTTTTCTTGGTGGTAGCAGGCTTTCCAGCCTGCCCTTTCCCACAGAGAGGCAGGCTGGAAAGCCTGCTACCACCGGGTTTTTCTCTGGCGAACTGCGTAACTCCTACGTCTTTTTCCCTTTCCTCTCCGTGTCCTCTGTGCCTCTGTGGTTCAATCGGTTTCCGTGAAAGGTGGGATCAGATGGAGTTTGGCTGGAAGGTGCCGGAGTTCCCGGCGGACGGCAGCGACAACGCGGCGATGACGCGACAGACGCTGGAGACGCTCGACCTGATCGCGGGCCGGTTCCCCGCCGCGTGGGTGACGGATCACGTGCTGCCCTGGGCGCGCTGGCAGGCGGTGGAGACGCCGGTCACGGAGTGCTGGACGACGCTCACCTTCCTCGCCTCCCGCTACCCGCACCTGTCGTGGGGAACGGTGGTGATGTGCCAGTCGTACCGCAATCCGGCCCTGCTCGCGAAGAT
Organism: Chloroflexia bacterium; assembly: GCA_025924435.1. Next base: position 9,835 of record JAICIL010000043.1, read on the forward strand.
GGTCGCCAACCTCTGCGCGTACATCCCCGGCAAGGTGATCTTCGGCATCGGCGCGGGCTGGAAGGAAGACGAATACCGCGCGTACAACTGGGAGTTCCCGCGCCCCGCCGCGCGCATCAAGCAGTTGGAGGAGACGGTCGAGATCGCCAAGCGGCTCTGGACCGCCAACAACGTGACCTACGAAGGGCAGTACTACAGCGTCCACGACGCGTACCTGAATCCGAAGCCGGACCCATTACCGCCGATCATGATCGGTGGGAGCGGCGAGCAGTTGACGCTCCGGGTCGTCGCCAGGCACGCCGATTGGTGGAACGGCGGCGGCACGCGGGAGACGTACGCCCACAAACTCGACGTGCTGCGCGGCCACTGCGAAGCGGTCGGGCGGGACTTCGAGAGCATCAAGAAGACGTGGCAGTGTGAGTGCGTCGCCGTCGCCCGCACGGAGGACGATGCGCGGCGGACGGCGGAGGCCAGCCCCTTCTGCACCGCACCGGAGAGCGCGCTGATCGGCACGCCCCAGCAGGTGGCGGAGCAGATCAACCGGTGGGCGGCGCTCGGCGTCTCGCACATGCAGATCCGCTTCGCCGATTTCCCGAAGACCGACGGCATCCGCCTCTTCATGGACGCGGTGCTGCCGCAATTCGCCCTATAGCGGCGACTACGCGGATGCCGCGCCCCGCTTGCGGCGGATCGCGAACGGTCGGCTGCTCCGCACCGGCACGCGCAGGCGCGCGTTGACCGCCCCGAGCAATCCCGCGACGGCGATACTCAGGAGGAGCAGTATCGCGACGATATGCGCGGGGTACATCACCCACGCACCGACGCCGATCACGAGCAGGACGACAACGAAGAAGATCCACTGGAGGCGGGAATTCTCCAACCCGCCGGAGCGCGCCGCAGGGACGTTTTCGGCCCGCCCGCGCGGATTAACGGCGTAGAAGCGCGCGGCGGCCGGCATCGTCGCGAGGAGCCAGACGACCGCCAGCCACATGAAGATCATCGGCGGATTGACGCCCGATGATCCCTCGAACATGTAGAGGAAGTTCATCAGCGCGGCAAGCCCGGCGCAGAGGAGCGCGAGCGCGCGCGATCCGGGGAAGCGCACGCAGAGCAGGATGAACAGCGCGATCGGGAGCAGCAGTTCGCCCAGCGCGACCATCCACGCGAAGAAGCGCGCGTGCTTCGTGAAGAAGCCGTTGTTGACATCGCGCGTGGCGGCCAGCACATCCGGGCGCGGGTTCTTGTCGCTCTTCGCCGCCTTCTGGTCCGCGTTCCTGATGAAGCCCGTCACGGCCGTGCCCGCCTGATGGCCCGTCCAGGCCGGGTCGTTCCATTTCACCCACGCGGCATCCACGAAACTGTATCCGGCGGTCACCGTCGCGAAGAGCACGATGAAGCCGATCAAACCGGCGAGTGCCTGTGACGACGGGCGGAACGAACCGCGTTGTTGGTTCATTGACGTTCTCCATTTCTCCTATCCTGTTCGCACCGTGCATCGCACACGTCAAGAAACGTGCCGCGCGGATCGCGCGTGCGCGGTGGGTGTCGGCCCATGATCTTGGCTGTGCGGGTGCGGGAATCGGACAGGATGATACACGAAAGGTCCTTTCCGCTGACGACGGCGCAAAGACCTTCCCCATACCCCTACTTCGGTTAACGGCGAAAAGGCCGCCCTCGGATTGTTACGGTGTTAGACCGGCCACGACTCGCGCGTCCAGGCCATCTGCCAGAAGAGCCATTCGTACTCGCTGCTCGTGTGGAAGATGTCCAATAATCGCTGCCGTCCCCGGTCGTCCAGGCGGGCGGCTTCGTCGTCCACCACACCGCGCAGCCACTCACCGACCGACCCGAAGTCCGGGCTTGCGTAGGTGGCGAGCCAGTCCCGGTACGGATGATCCATCGCGGGGTCGCCCTGCGCGGTGAAGTGCGCGCCGACGACGGCGTAGATCCACGCGCACGGCAGCGTCACCGTCACGACCTCCGCCAGCGAGCCGGTCGCGGCGATGGAGAGCATGTGGCGCGTGTAGGCGTAGGTCGTCGGGGCCATCGGCACGGCGGCCATCGCGGCGACGGTCATGCCGAAGCGGGCGGCGTACATCTCGTGCAGCGCGCGCTCGACGCGGATCGTGTCCGCGAGGTACTCGCCGAACCGGAGGATGCGGTCGCGATCGTCCGTCTTCGTCGCGGCGAAGGCGAAGGTCTTCGCCAGTTCGGTGAGGAAGCGTGCGTCCTGCAAAATGTAGAACCGGAAGGTCTCCCGCGGCAGCGTGCCGTCCGCCAGCGCGACGACGAATGGGTGCGTCAGTTGCGCCTCCCAGATCGCCGCACACTCCCGCCGCATCCCCTCCGTGAATGTCTCCGTCATCGCACACTCCTTTCATTGAAACCGGGGAGAACCGCAGAGACGCAAAGGGCGCAGAGGACACAAAGAAGAGGAAGAGGAAAAAATGTATGCGGTGTTTCAATTTTCTTCCGTTACCTCGTTTTCTGTTTCCCTCTCTGCGTCTTCTGCGTCCTCTGCGCCTCTGCGGTTCTCCCCGATATCACGGTTTCACCAGGTGGTTGAGGGGGCCGTGGCCGTGACCGAGGCCGGGGGCGGCGGCGATGGCGGCGTGGGTGTACCGCTTCGCCGCCGCGAAGGCGTCCGGCACCGACCGGCCTTTGGCGAGGCAGGCGGCCATCGCGGCGGAGAAGGTGCAGCCGGTGCCGTGCGTGTGCGGCGTCTCGATGCGCGGCGTGTCGAGCGACCGGAACGCCGCGCCGTCGTAGAGCAGGTCGGTGACGGCCTCGCCGCCCATGTGCCCTCCCTTGACGACGACCCAGCGGGGGCCGAGTGCGTGCAGCCGCCGTGCCGCCGCGCGCATGTCATCGTGCGTGCGGATCGGCCCGCCGACGAGCGTCTCCGCCTCCGGCACATTCGGCGTGATGACGAGCGCGCGGGGCAGGAGGTGCGTCTTCAGCGCGTTCACCGCATCTTCCGCGAGCAGATGATCGCCGCTCTTCGCCACCATCACGGGGTCCACGACGAGACGTGTCAGCCCGGCGTCGGCAATCATCGCCGCCACCGCCGCGACGACATCCGCCGTGCCGAGCATCCCGGTTTTCAGGGCGTCCACGCCGATGTCGCCGACGACGCTCTCGAACTGCGCGCGGATGAAGGCGGGCGTCAGCGTCTCGACGCCCTGCACGCCGACGGTGTTCTGCGCCGTGATCGCCGTCAGCACGCTCATGCCGTAGACGCCGAAGGCGCTGAAGGTTTTGAGGTCGGCCTGGATGCCCGCGCCGCCGCCGGAGTCGGACCCCGCGATGGTGAGCGCCCGCGCGAGGACTGAGGACTGTATGCTCATTGATCCATGCCGCCTTGGGAGGGCGGTTCGCGAACCGCCCGTACGGATTGGGCGAGAGATCGAGTCGCGGCGCCCACATCCGGCGCAAGGCCGATGGCGGAGATGACCGCGACGCCCGCCGCGCCTGCTTTAATTATCGCGCCCGCGTTCTCGGCGGTGATGCCGCCGATGCCGACGATGGGGAGCGGGCTGAAGGAGGCGATCTCGCGGATCAGCGCGAGGCCGACGGGCGGCCCGGCGTCCGTCTTCGTGGCGCGCGCCTCGTAGACGGGGCCGACGCCGAGATGGTCCGCGCCCGCCGCGATCGCCGCCCGCGCCGCCGCGCCGCTCCCCGCCGATGCGCCGACGAACTTTTCCGGCCCGACGAGCCGCCGTGTCGCTTCGACCGGCAGGTCGTCCTCCCCGACGTGCACGCCGTCCGCGTCCACGGCGAGGGCGAGGTCCACGCGATCATTGATAATGAGCGGCACGGCCGCCGCCCGCGCGATCGCCAATAACTCCTCCGCATCCGCGTAGAAGCGGCGGATGTCGCTCGATTTGTCCCGCAGTTGCAGCGCCGTTGCGCCGCCCCGGATCGCCGCGTGCGCGATCTCGACAAGCGGGCGGCCCGCCGCGAAGTCGCGGTCGAGGACGACGTAGACGGCGAGGTCGAGCCGCCCGTTCATTGTCCCGTCACCTGCGCCATCGCCTGGCCAAAGGCGTTCCAGAACGGGTCCACGCGCGGGTGGACGAGCGGGCGATCCGCGCCGCCTTCCGTGACCGTCATCCCCCGGTCGGCGGGCAGCGTCTCGCCGACGATGCTGCCGACGATCCGCTTTGCCGCCAGCGCGCGCACGACGGCGTCCGCCTTCTCCGGGCGGCAGGTCAAGAGCAGCGTCCCCTCGCTGATCGCGGCATACGGGTCCATCGCGAACGCCGCGCAGACGGCGCGGGCGGCGTCCGCGACCGGGATCGCGGCGCGATCAATGTGCATGCCGACATTCGCCGCCTGCGCGATCTCGTACAGCCCGCCCCAGACGCCGCACTCGGTCGCGTCGTGCATCGCCGTCACGCCGTTCGCCCGCACGCCGACGCCGACGGCGGTCATCGCGTCCTCGACGACGGACATCTGCCAGAAGAGGTCCGCCGCCCCTTCCGCCATTTCCTTGCCGCATTTCTCCTCGACGAGCGCGGGGAAGGAGACGCCGAAGAGGCCCGTCGCCTCGATCGCCGCGCCCTTCGTGACGATCACCGCGTCGCCGACCTGGGCCATCGTCGGGACGACGTAGCCGTCCTCCGGCCCGACGCTCATCACCGTCGCGCCGCCGACCATCGGGAAATCGCAGCCGTCGTAGCGCGCCGTGTGCCCCGCGACGATGGCGATACCGAGGCGCTCGCACTCGTTGTGGATCGTCGTCCAGACCGCTTCGAGACCGTCCATCTCTATCGCGAGCGGCAGGTTGAGATCAATCGTCAGGTACGTCGGCTTGAGGCCGGAGGTCGCGGCGTCCGAGGCGAGGATGTGCAGGGCGAACCACGCCGCCCGCTCCCAGCCATACGCGGGGACGATGAAGACGGGGTCGGTTGTCATCGCCATCACCTGCCCGCCGCCGATCGAGATGACGCCGACATCCACGCCGTTCTGCGGCGGGACGAGGACGCGGCGATCCCGCGCGCCGAGGTGCGGGAGGATGAGGTGCTGGAAGACTTCCGGGGAGATTTTGCCGATGTCGGGGAGTTTGGCCGTCATTGCGCGTCCTCCAAACCGTGGGCGGGGGAGGCGCGATGGCGGATGATCCGGTCGTGTCACACTTCACACTTCCCTACGCCGGTGCGAACCGGATCAGGTGCGAAGGGTCTGCGGGTCCTCCCCGCACTCTCAGCGCGCCAGCGCTCCCCCAGTGCTGTTCAATTGCCGGGAACTGTACGCGCGGCGGCGGTCTTCGTCAATCTCCCGTGCTATCATCGCGCAGCGGCATTCGACGCGCACGGCAAGGGCGAGAGCATCGCCACCTTCCGCCCGCGCGGAGACGCGGGGCTGGTCCACCGGCACAACGATCATCGGGCGCGGCGAGACGACGTACCCGATGAACAGCGACGGCGCCTACTGGCACAAATAAATCGCCCGCAAGTGCCGGGGATTGTCCGTGATATGATACAAAGTGGGTTGATTTCGTGGTGTCGCGTGCGAAGGACGATGCGATGTCGTTGATTCACGAAGCGGGGTCGGTCACAGCGTCCGAACGGCGAGCGTTGATCGCCCGCAACATCGCGCCCGATCCGCACCATCCCGGCATCGCGCACTATCAGCTGCGTGAATCAGCGATTTCCGTCTGGGCGCTCGTCGCGTATTATGAGACGGTCGGGCATGATCTCAATCGGGTAGCGGACGACTACGACGTGCCGATTGAGCAGGTGCGTGCCGCACTCGCGTTCTACACCGAACACGCGGACGTCATTGATGCATACCTTTCCGCTCGCCGCACCGCCTAACTCCCGATGCCCGCCTTTTATCTCGACCACAACGTTGCCCGACGCGTTGCGTTACTTCTCCGCACTGCCGGTCATCATGCGGCGACGACCCGCGATCTTGGTGGTGAGCGGAATGGGGATGAGATGCAGTTACTCGTGGCAGCATCGCGCGGGTTTACACTCGTGACACACGACGATGATTTCCTTCGTATCCATCGCAATTGGGCGCGTCGCTCGCACATCTTGCGGACGATAACCGCGCACGCCGGAATTCTCCTTATCCCGGCATTTCCGATTTGGGATGCCGAACGCACCGCGCGGGAGGTCGAGGCGTTTCTCCATCCACGTCCACCCCTCGAAGGCGTGCTCTATGCGTGGGCAAAAGATGGGTGGAGACAATGGTGAGGCGTCGGGAAGTATTCCGCCTAACCCCCGGCTCCTTCGCCATCGGGGACAGGGAATGAGCCGCTGAATGAATGCGGCGCTGTGGGGTGAGGCACGGCAATTCGCGCGAGTCACCCCTTCCCGTTTCGGGAGGGGGCCGGGGGGTAGGTACCATGCCGCATGTGCCAATCGTTGATGCCCATGTCCATCTCTGGGACCCGACGGCGTTCCGCATGCCGTGGCTGGATGGGAACAAGAAACTGAACCGCCCCTACAGCCTCGCGGACTACCGGGAGCAGACGGCGGGCCTGCCGATCGAGGGGATCGTCTATCTCCAGGTCGAGGTGACACCCGCGTACGGGCTGCTCGAGGCGCGCTGGGCGGCGGATCGCGCTGCGGCGGATGACCTTGTCAAGGCGATTGTCGCCTGGGCGCCGCTCGAAGATGGCGCGGCGTGCCGGACCTATCTCGACGCGCTGGTGAAGATCTCGCCGCTCATCAAAGGGGTGCGGCGCGTCACGCAGGGGGAAGCGGACCCGGAATTCACCAGCCGCCCCGGTTTCGTTGACGCCGTGCGGATGCTGCCGGCATTCAATCTGTCGTGCGACCTCTGCGTCTACCACCCGCAACTGCGGAGCGCCATTGCACTGGTGCGCCAATGCCCCGACACCCGGTTCGTCCTCGACCACATCGCCAAACCGGACATCGCGGCCCATCTGCTGGATCCGTGGCGCGCCCGGATGGCTGAACTCGCGTCCTTCCCCAATGTCTGCTGCAAGATCAGCGGCATGGTCACCGAGGCGGATCACACCACTTGGACTCCGGACGACCTCGCGCCGTACGTCGCGCATGTTCTGGAAGTCTTCGGGGAGGACCGCGTGCTGTACGGCGGCGACTGGCCCGTCGTCCTCAATGCGTCGCCGTACCGCCGTTGGGCCGAGACGCTCGACACCCTCACTGCCTCTCTCTCCGACGCGGCGAAGCGCAAACTCTGGGCCGACAACGCGCGGCGGTTCTACCGACTATAGTGGGCAGTGGGCAATGGGCAGCAAGTCCTTCTGCCCGCTGCCCACTGCCCACCGCTTACTCCCCGGAGAGCCAGCGCGCGTCGAGGCGGGTGAGGAGCCCCGCGGCGCGCGCGGCGTCGAGGGCGCGGTCGAGGTTCGCCGTGAGGATGCGCGCGTTCTGCTTCGTGGCGATCACATAGCCGTTCGAGAGCACCGGCTCCGGCAGCATGGCCAGCGCCGCGTCGCTCGCGACGGCGTGGCGGGCGGCGATGCCGTCCAGCACGACCGCATCCAGCGCGCCGCGGAGGTCGGCGAGCGCGGCGTCGCCGGAATCGTACACGCTGTGTAATTGGATCGGGAGGCGGCGGGCGAGTTCTCGCGCCGCGAGGTCGCCATCGGAGCCGAGTTCCGCGCCGACGCGCCGGTTCGCGAGGTCGGCGGGCGCGCGGATGTCGCTCCCCGCGCGGACAATCGCCCGCTCGCCCATCTCGACATAGGGTGCGGAATAGGCGACATCCCGGCGGAACTCCGGCGTCACCGGTAGCGCGGCGATCAGGGCATCCACACCCCCGGTGAGCAGGGCGTCGTAGAGCGCGTCCGACGGCGTGTTGACAATCGCGACCTGCACGCCGAGGCGGCCGGCGAGGTCGCGCGCGAGGTCCGCATCGTACCCTTGAATATCGCCGTTGCCGGGCATCGCGAAGGGCGGCACGCCCGCATCCATCCCGACGCGCAGCGTCTTCGTCTTCGCGATCCGTTCCCACGCCCGGTCGTGCACGCGCCCATCGTCGCGCACATCGTGGAGAAAGCCGATAAACGGGACGATCAGGATGACCGCGACGAGCGCGGCGATGAAGGCTTCGGAGGGCGACGCTCTCCGCGTCACGGCGCACCCGCTTGCGGCGGGCGGAGCGCCTTCTGCACTTCGAGATAGACGGGCTTTGGCAGGAAGTCCGGCGTCACGAAGGTCCAGTTATCCTGCGCGGTGTGCGTGGCGAGCGGCAGGCGGAACTGCCAGAGCGCGATGCTCCGCGCCCACGGCCAGTGCTCCTGGGCGTAGCGGTAGGCGGCGACGGTGTAGCGGACGCGGTCGGCGGGCCGCACCGCGCCGTCGAAGCGCGGGCTGTCGTTCCAGCCGCCCTCGGTGAGATAGACGGGCTTCGCGGCGTCCCCGCGCGCCTCCATCACCGCGCGCACCTGCTCGGCATGCCGCCAGGTGCGCGGGTCGCTACCGGGGTCGGCGTCGGGCGGGTGCGTGCCGCCGTAATCGTGCAGCGCGAGCGCGTCGAAATAGGGGGCGGCGCCCGCGTCGTAGAGCCGGTTCAGGTACGTCAGGTCGTTGAGGCCGAGCGGGGAGCCGTCCGGCTCCGAGGTCGGCGCGAGGCCCGCCGCGAGGATTTCGACCTCCGGGTTCGCCGCCTTCGCCGCCGGATAGACGGCGTGCAGCATCGCCGCGTACCCCGCCGGGTCCACGGGCCGCAGCCCCCATTCGAGCGAGAGGTTCGGCTCGTTCCAGACGACGATCTGCGCCACCAGCCCCCGGTAGCGCGCCGCGAAGGCCGCGACGAGCCGCGCGTAGGCCGGGTAGCCGCTTTCGTCGAGGTATTTCCAACTCGTCTCCGCCGGCCGCGCCCACGCCGGGACGCCGTCAATGCGCGCGATGACGGCCAGTCCCTGCCGGTGCGCCTCGCCGATCACGAGGTCGGCGTGCTTCCAGTCGTAGTCGTCCGGCCCGTTCGGCTGGAGGTAGAGCCAGGGGAAATACTCGACGATCCACGACGCGCCCATCGCGCGCACCATCTGGAGTTCCCGGCGGATTGCCGCCTGGCTCGCTTCGAGCGTCAGCCGCGTGTGGACGCCCGCCTGCGGGTCGGTCGTCGCGATCGTTTGCGTCGCGGGAGTGCGCGCGATCGGGGCGAGTGCGTGCGGGTCGGGCGTGCTTTGGCGCGGCCGGAAATCCGTCGCCCATGCCGCCAGGAGCGTCGTGCAGAGGAGGATCAGGGCGAACACTTCGTTGCCGTTCGGCCCGCGAAAACGCCGCCGCGTGTTGCGTCCCATACTCCTCGCCCCTACGATTGCACCCGCGGCAGTGTATCATGCCGCTCGGTCGCGGCGGGAGGGATGGCAGCGTGCTTGCACTCGTTTCGAACGACGATGGGATAGACAGCGCGGGCTTGCATGCGCTCGTCGCGGCGATTAAGCAAGTGGCGGAGGTCGTCGTGCTCGCGCCGAACCGCAACTGGAGCGCGGGCAGCCACCAGCGCACCTTCGACCGCCCGCTGCGGATTTCCGATGTTCAGTTGCCGGACGGGACGCCCGCCCACGCCTGCGACGGCACCCCGGCGGATTGCGTCGCGGTCGGGCTGCTCGGCTTCCTGGAGCGGCGGCCGGACCTCGTCGTCTCCGGCATCAACAAGGGCGCGAACATGGGGGACGACATCATTATGTCCGGCACCGTCGCGGCGGCGATGGCCGGCGTGATCGGCGGGGTGCCGGGGGTGGCGATCTCGCTGGCGGGGCGATGGGACGCGCCGGAGTGGGAATTTGATGCCGCCGCACGGTTCGCCGCCGCGCTCGTCGCCGACATCGCCCGCACCGGCGTCGCGCCCGATCTGCTCCTCAATGTCAACGTGCCCGACGTGCCGCCCGGCGCGATCAGCGGCGTGGCGGTGACGCGCGCGGGGCGGCGGATTTATGCCGATGAACTGATCGAGCGCACCGACCCGGCGGGGCGGCGCTATTACTGGGTCGGCGGCGAGATGCCGGGCGGCCACGCCGAACCGGGGACGGACATCGCCGCCATCGCGGCCGGTGCGATCAGCGTCACGCCGATCCACCTCGATCTGACGAACCATCGCCTGCTCGAAGAGGTCGGGCGGCGCGATTGGCAAACGATAGCGAAAGGGCTGAGGGCTGAGCGATGAGGACTGAGCACAATGCGCCCCATCTCAGTCTTCAGCTCTCAGTCCTCAGTCCCCCCGACCGAAGGGAGGGCCTGATCGGGCGGCGGGCGTTGCTCGGCGCGGCGGCGGGCGCGCTGGCGGCGCTCGCCGCGGCGTGTCGCGGGCCGGAGGGGGCGA
>JAICIL010000044.1 GCA_025924435.1 Chloroflexia bacterium
CGGACGAACCGGGAGATCGCGGGGGCGCTCTCCCTGAGCGAGCACACCGTGCGCGTCCACGTGCGCACCATCCTCACGAAGACGCACACCGCCAACCGTGCGGGCGCGACGGCGTTCGCCTTTCAGCACGGCCTCGCCTGATCCATCGGTAATTTCTCACTGCTGCGATGATCGCGCTGCCACAGCGTGCCGATGATCTCCACGACGCACCCACGGCTGCGGTGACCGTCCTCCGCGCCGACGAAATGATCTGCCCGTGGATGTATGGACGCTGATCGGGGAGAAAAGACCGCCGCCCTCATGTGGGCGGCGGTTTCCAGATGAGCGGTTGGATCGCGTCCCCGGCTCAGTCGCCGGCCGCCTCCGCGGCCAGGAAGTCCATCTTGTAGTCCGGGGTCATGCGGAAGTGGCCCATTGTCAGGCAGTCCGTCGGGCACCAGATGACGCAGTTGCCGCAGCGGATGCAGCGTTCCTCGTCCATCATCATCACGGCGGCGGCGGGCGACATCTGCCGCTTGGCGAACTCAACGATCTCGCTGTCGCCGTCAATGGCGTTGATGCGGTCGAGCGAGACCATCTCGATCACTTCTTCGGGGCAGACATCCACGCAGCCGTTGCAGAGGACGCACTTCGAGCCGTCAATGAAGATGTTCAGCTGGCATTGCAAGCAGCGCTTCGCCTCCTCGAACCCCTCGTCGTCCGTCAGGCCGAGTTCGACTTCCGCCACCTGGTCGTAGCGCAGATCCATCGGCAAGGTCGGCATCTCCTGCCGCGCGGTGTCAATGTAGTTGTCGCCCCAGATCAGGCGGCGGCTCATCGCCTCTTCCGTCCACTTGGCGACGCCCGTCTGCGAGAGGATGCCGCGCCGCGCCCGCACCTGGTCAATGTCCAGTTCGACGACTTCCATCTGCTGCTCGATCGGCTTCTCGCCCGTCAGGTACTCGTGCAGGGCGTCCACGGCGGCGTGCCCCTCGCCGATCGCGGTGATGAAGGTCTTCGGGTTCATGACGTAGTCGCCGCAGGCGAAGAGGCCGGGGATCTCGGTCATGTAGTGGTCGTCGAGGATCGGCACGCCGCGCCGGTCCAGTTTCGTCAGTTCCAACCCCTTGAGGAAGCCGGATTCGGGAATTTGGCCGTACGCCGCGCAGATCATGTCGCAGGGGATGATCTCCTCGGAGCCGGGGATTGGGATGGCGCGCGGGCGACCGGAGGAATCGAGCGGGCCGAGTTCGCTGTGCGTCACTTCGAGGCCGATCACCTTGCCATTCTCGTCGCCGACCACGCGCTTCGCCGTGACGAGCCACTGGAACTCGATCCCCTCATACTCCGCCTCGTGGAGGTCCAGTTCGTCCACCGTCGATTCGGCGGCGGTGCGGCGGTAGAGCACCTTGACGTCGTCCGCGCCGAGGCGGACGGAGGAGCGGCAGCAGTCCATCGCCGTGAAGCCGAGGCCGAGGACGATCACGTGCTTGCCGATGCGCGGCGGCTTCTGCCAGTCCGCGATGTGCAAATCCTCCAGCCAGGTGAGGCCGTACTCGACGCCGTCCAGTTCCTCGCCGGGGATGCCGAGGCCGACCGGCACCTGGCAGCCCGCCGCGATCAGTACGGCGTCATTCTGCGCCAGCAGATCGGCGATCATCACGTCCGTGCCGACGGCGGTATTGAGGCGAATATCCACGCCGAGGTCGGCGACGAGGTTGACTTCATCCTGGATGATGTGGCGCGGCAGCCGCCATTCCGGCACGCCGCCCCAATACATGCCGCCGGGGACGGGCAGGGCGTCGTAGACCGTGACCTTGTGCCCCTTGCGGGCGAGGCCGCGCGCGGCGGTGATGCCCGCCGCGCCCGCGCCGATGATGGCGACGGACTTGCCGCTCGGCGGCGCGGGCCGCTCGCGGCGGGTGGCGTCGCGGTTGTCGGAGGCGACGCGCTTCAGCCAGCAGATGGCGATCGGCTCGTCAATGACGCCCCGGCGGCAGGCCGATTCGCACGGGCGGGCGCAGACGCGACCGAGACAGCCGGGGAAGACGTTCGACTCGCGGTTCAGTTCGAACGAATTCGCGTACTCCTCATCCGCGATGAAGGCGATGTAGCGCGAGATGTCCGTGTGCGCCGGGCAGGCCGCCGCGCAGGGGATGTTGTCCGCGAACCACTCGCCGTCGCCCGTGACGAGGTTGTACTTCTTGCCGGAGCGCATGACGTAGGAGGATTCCATCTTGGTGTCCACGAGGGCGAGGAGCCTGAGCCGCCGCCCGACCTCGACCACATCTTCCACCTGCGCCACCGCTTGCAGCGCGGCGACGGTGCTATGCGTCTGATCCGAGGTGAAGGCGGGCATGACGCCGAGCGTGAAATCCTGCGCGCCCGTCTTCGGCGTCGGGGAGGGGGGCACGATGCCGCCTGTGTCCTCGTAGCCGCGCTCGCGCGTCGCGGAGTCGGTGAGGCCGACGGTCGCCCAGTTCGGCTTCTCGATGTACGACGGGCGGACCGCCTGCTGCGTCTGCGGGACGCCGACGCTCGCGTAGCGGGTGTGCCGCTGGCTGCGCGGATCCGCCGCCGCGCTCGGCGGGGTGAACGCCGCGAAGGAATCCTCGGAGCCGCAGACCGGGCAAATCGTCGGCTGCTGGGCATCCTGCGTGGTATAGCCACAAACGTTACATCGCCACATGAGCGGGGAACCTCCACGTTGAGGATCGAAGGACTGAGGACTGAGGACTGAGGACTGAGGACTGAGTGGTTCGGCCCACTCCCTGCCGCCTGCCGCCCGCTGTCTCCTATTTCCTCTCATTCATTGTATGCCGCGTCACAAGGGGCGTCAACGCGGGGCGAACCTCTCCCCCGGCCCCTCCCCGCGAGGGAGGGATGACTCGATCTGGGCATTCGGATATTCTGCCGAACGCCGTGCTCTCAAAGAGGCTCGCTCCCCCTTCCCGCGCCGGGAAGGGGGCTGGGGGATTAGGTTGTGCGGTGGTGCCGATCTTGATATGCAAAAGAGCGGCGATTGACGGGTGGGTGCCCCGTCCCGCGCGTGCGATCGTTGGCGCGCGAGGGTATTCCGACGCACGCGGGGTGCGGAGAGAAGCGAGGCAGCGATGGCAGATTCACTCACAATTACCGTCAATGGGGCGCAACACCAGGTGGAGGCGGCGCCGGACACGCCGCTCCTCTACGTGCTGCGCAATGAATTAAATCTTCACGGGCCGAAGTTCGGCTGCGGGCTGGAGCAGTGCGGCGCGTGCACCGTCCAGGTTAACGACCGGGCGGTCCGCTCGTGCCGGATGCCCGTCTCCCAGGTCTCCAATGCCCAGGTGACGACGCTGGAAGGGCTGGGCACCGCCGAGAAGCCGCACCCGTTGCAGCAGGCGTTCATCGCGGAGCAGGCATCGCAGTGCGGCTACTGCATCTCCGGCATGATCGTCGCGGGCGCGGCGCTCCTCAAGCAGAACCCGCACCCGACCGACGCCGAGGCCCGCACGGCGCTGCGGGGCAACCTCTGCCGTTGCGGCACGCACCTGCGCATCCTCCGCGCCATCGCCCGCGCGGCGGGGAACCCGCAATGAGAGGGGAGCCGACGATGATGACATACAAACTCTCCCGCCGCGCGCTCCTCAAAAGCGGCGGCGCGCTGGTCGTTAGTTTCAGCCTCGCCGCGTGCAGCAACGCGCCGAGCGCGCCATCGCCGACCGCGCAAAGCGCATCGTCCGCCGGATCGCCGACGATTACCCCGGCATCACCGGCGACCGCCGTCGCCACCGAGCGCGCCGAGCAAGCGCCGACCGCCGCCGCGACCGCGCCGCCGCGCTCCGCACCCGTCGTCTCGCCGACGGCCGGCGCCGGGTCCTCGGCGGCGGAGACGCAGGCCCCGCTCGCCGCCGATCAGGTTGATTCGTGGCTCGCGATCATGAATGACGGCAAGGTGACGGTCTTCAGCGGCAAGGTCGAACTCGGCACGGGCGTGCAGACCGCCCTCGCGCAGATCGTCGCGGACGAGTTGGACATCCCCTTCGCCCAAATCACGATGGTGATGGGCGATACGGCGCGCACGCCGGACGAGGGGTACACCGCCGGGAGCGCGACGATCCAGAGCAGCGGCGTCGCGCTCCGGCAGGCGAGCGCCGAGGCCCGGCAGGCCCTGCTCGCGCTCGCCTCGGATCGCCTCGGCGCACCCGCCGCCCAACTGACCGTCAAGGATGGCGTGGTGAGCGTGCAGAACGATGCGACGAAGAATGTCACCTACGCCGCCCTGATCGGCAACCAGCGCTTCAACCGGAAAGTCTCCGGCAAAGCGCCGCTGAAGAACCCCGACCAGTACACCGTCGTCGGCACACCCGTGCCGCGCGTGGACATCGTCGCCAAGATCACCGGCGGCCCGGCGTACGTGCAGGATTTCGCGGTGCCGGGGATGCTGCACGGCCGCGTCGTCCGCCCGGCCGGGGTGGGCGCGACATTGCAGAACTTGGACGAATCGTCGGTGGCGAACCTGCCCGGCATCGTCAAGGTCGTGCGCAACGGCAACTTCGTCGGCGTCGTCACCGAGCGCGAGGAGCAGGCGATTAACGCGGCGCGCCAACTGAAAGTGACATGGCAGACGGCGGCGAACCTCCCGAAGATGGACGATCTCTATGCGTCGTTGCGCGCCCAGACCGCGACCGATAAGTCGCTGAAGAACGACGGCGACGTGGATGGCGCGATGAAGGGCGCGGCGAAGACGCTCCAGGCGACGTATCAGCAGCCCTACCAGATGCACGCCTCCATCGGCCCGTCGTGCGCGGTGGCGGATGTGCGGGCGGACAAGGCGGTTGTCTGGTCGAGCACGCAGGGCGTCTACCCGCTGCGCGGCGCGCTCGCCCAACTGCTCGGCATGCCCGCCGACGCCGTGCAGGTCGTCCACATGGAAGGGTCGGGATGCTACGGGCACAACGGCTTCGACGACGCGGCGGCGGACGCGGCGCTCCTCTCCAAGGCGGTCGGCAAGCCGGTGCGCGTGCAGTGGATGCGGCAGGACGAGCACGCCTGGGAGCCGAAAGGCCCGGCGATGATGATGGAGGTTAAGGGCGGGCTGGACGCGCAGGGCAACGTCGTCGCGTGGGACTACGGCGTCTGGACGCCGACGCACAGCACCCGCCCCGGCGGCATGGCGGGCAACCTGCTCGCCGGCCAGTTGATCTCGCCGCCCGCGCCCGCCGCGAAGAACGGCACGACGGGCGGCGACCGCAACGCGCCGACGAACTACACCTTCAAGAACAACCGCGTCGTCGCGCACTGGCTGGCGAACTCGCCGCTCCGCCCGTCCGCCTTGCGCAGCCTCGGCGGCGTGGCGAACACCTTCGCCAACGAGTCGTTCATGGACGAACTGGCCGCCGCCGCCGGCATGGACCCCGTCCAATTCCGCCTCCACCACCTCGACGACCCGCGCGCCGTCGCCGTCGTGCAGAAAGTGGCGGACCTCAGCGGGTGGCAGTCGCGCCCCTCGCCGGGGCCGGACGCGGGCGGCACGGGCGCCGCGAGCGGGCGCGGCGTCTCGTTCATCCGCTACGAGAACACCCTCGCCTACTGCGCGGCGGTGGCGGAGGTCGCGGTGGATCGCGGCAGCGGGCAGGTGCAGGTCAAACGGGTGAGCGTCGCGCACGACTGCGGCCTGATCATCAACCCGGACGGCCTGAAGAATCAGATCGAGGGGAACGTCATCCAGGCGACAAGCCGCGCGCTGAAGGAGCAGGTGACCTTCGACCAGTCCCGCGTGACGAGCGTAGACTGGCGCTCCTACCCGATCCTCACCTTCCCGGAGGTGCCGACGGTGGACATCGCGCTGATCAACCGGCCGCACGACCCCGCGCTCGGCGTCGGCGAGATCTCCTCCCTGCCGATGGCCGCCGCGATCGCGAACGCCATCTTCGACGCGACGGGCCGCCGCCTGCGCACGATCCCCTTCACGCCCGCCAATGTCAAGGCGGCGCTGATGTAAGACGGAGCGGGCAGCGGACAGAGGGTTGTGGGGCGGTGCTCGAACCGCTCTCCCTCAATCCTCAGTCCTCGGCCCTCAAAAAGAGAGAGGCCCTTGCGGGGGAAGCGCAAGGGCCGGGGAAGAGGATGGGAAGGATCGCGCGGCCTGTGGGGTGCGCCTGGGGGAGCGCCAGCCCGCGTTTTCTTCTTTCCATAGCATACTTGCTGACAGTCGGCATGGCCTCGTCCGAGTGGACAGTATCTTCGCGTCCAAAGGGACAGGCGGCTCCCCTCCGTTTATGACCAGGCCGCGAGGTGTGGGGGCGCAAGAGAGGCACGCCTTTCTTGACCGATAGCGTGCCGCGGGCAAAATGGATACAATCCCCGCTATCGTGATGTACCCGCTCCGCCATGGGGATCGCCGTGGTTACGCTTGGCTATCGCGCGCCGTTCATCGGGCGAGACCGCGAACAGGCGGCGCTCAAGGAATATCTGGCGACCGTGCCGCATGGCGCCGGCGGATGTGTGCTGATCGCGGGCGAACCTGGTATCGGCAAGACACGGCTGCTGCGCGAGTGCGTCGGGCATGCCCGCGCGCTGGGCGGATTGGCGCTGATCGGGCGCGCCGATCCATCCGAGGGCATGCCGCCCTACCTGCCATTCGTCGAGGCATTCGGCGACTATGTGCGGGCGCAGTCGCCCGCACAAGCCCCGGCATATTCGGCGGCCGCCGCCGCGATCACGCTCCTCGTTCCGGGTCTTCGGGAGCGCCCGCCCGGCACATCCGTCGCGGCGGAACCGCATGTGGACCACGGCCGCTATCGTCTCTTCGAGGGCGTCTGCGATTTCCTGCGCTCCATCGCGCACTCCACGCCCGGCGTCGTGCTCCTGGGGCTGGACGACCTCCATTGGGCCGATACACCGACTCTGCTCCTGCTGCGCCATCTCGCCCGCCGCGTCGCCGATATGCCGCTGCTCATCGTGGGGACGTACCGCAGCGTGGAGACGGAACAGGGAGACGCGCTGCGGGATCTGCTCGCGGAATTCCACCGGGAAGGGCGCGCGGAGTTCATGTCGCTCGCCCGGTTTTCCGCCGACGAGACGCAGGCATTCATCGTCGGCGCCACCGGATCGCCCGCCGCGCCCCCGGTGCTCGCGGCGATCATGCGCGAGGCGGCGGGTAACCCGTTCTTCGCCGGCGAGATGGTGCGCCATCTTGTCGCGCAAGGGTGCGATCTCGCGGACACACGGACAGTGGCGGCGGATTGGGGTATCCCGGCGGGCGTGCGGCAGGTGATCGGCGCGCGGCTTGCCCGATTAAGCCCGGAGACGAACCGGCTGCTCCAGGCGGCCTCGCTGCTCGGAGACGGATTCCCCGTCGCGCTCGTCGGCGCGGTGAGCGGGCTGGATGACGGATCGCTCGCCGAGGGATGCGACGCGGCGGTCCGGGCGGGGATGCTCCACGAGGAAGGGGACCGCTACCGCTTCGCCCATCCGCTCATCCGGCAGACGGTCTACGAGGCGATCGGCCTGGTACGCCGACAGCGCCTGCACGCCCGCGCGGCGGAGGCGATGGAGCGCCTCGACGCGGGCGGCCCCGCGCCGCATGTCGCCGCGCTGGCGACACACTACCGGCTGGCGGGTGCGGCCGCCGATGCGGAAAAAGTGGTCGAGTACGCGCTGCGCGCGGCGGCGAACGCGGCGGCCGTCTTCGCGTGGGAAGAAGCGACGCTCCACTTGGAAACGGCGCTCCAGCGCGTGCCCGACGAGGATTGCGGGCGGCGGTGCGACCTGCTGCTCGACCTGGGCGATGTGCTGCTTGCCGCCGGGGAACTCCGGCGGGTGGTGGACGCGGTCGCGCCGGACGCGCTCGCATTGGCGGAGCGGATGGGCGATGACGCGCGTGTCTGGCGCATCTGCCGGCTCGCGAGACACGCCATCACCCGCGCGGGGGCATCCGCAGCCACGGACACGCACGCCTATCGCGCGTGGATCGAGCGGATGGATCGTGCCGCCCCGCCGGGCACCATCGCGCGCGCCTACGCGGATTGCGACCTCTCCCTCGTGCGTTGGGGAGCGGGGCAGGAAGGGGATGCATGGGCGTTGAGCCAGCATGCGCTGCGGCTCTCCCGGTCATTGGGCGACCGGGAAGCGGCGTACACCGCCGCGATGCATATCATAGACACGCCCTGGGCGCCGCGGCATTGGGCCGCGCGATTGCGCCTGGTGGAGGAGGTCGCCGGGCAATCGTGGGCATGGCTACCACCCCGCCGACAATGCGAGTGGCTCTCCGGGTGCGGGAGGGCGCTGCTCGATGCGGGAGCACGGACGCGGGCGGAAGATCTCTGGCGCGCGCTGGATGGGCTGGCGACGCGCACGCGGGATCGCAAGGATCGCAGCCTCTCGCTCGTCACCGATGCGGTCCTCGCCCTGCTCGACGGACGCTTCGCGGACGTGCTGGCGGCGGGGACGCGGCTGATCGAGCAGACCGAATCGTCGGATGCGCCCATCCGGGGGCAGCAGTTCGCCTCCATCGTGACGATGCGCCCGCTGCTCGCCCTCGGCAGGGGGGATGAAGCGCTCGGCGCGATCCTCCGGGCGCGCCAAACTGAGGATCGGGAGATCGTCGGCCTCGCGGGGGTGAGCGGGCTGTTCGCGGGCCGCTATGCGCTCTGCCTCGCCCACCTCCGGCGCGACGCCGAAGCGCGGGCGCTGCTCCACCGCTTCCTCCGCGCGGGCGGCGTCGGTCGGGCCGTGGAAGAGACCGACGCGACGACGCCGGCGCTCGTCTATTTCCTCGAAGCGGCGGCGCTGCTGCGCGACCGGGAGGCGGCCGACCTGCTCTCCGCGCAACTCGCCGGGCTTGCCGACTGCGCGACCGCCGACATGGCGCTCACCTGCGTCGCCCGGCATCTCGGCGCGGCGGCCGTCGTGCGCGGCGACCGGGCGGCGGCGCGCGCATACTTCCGGCGCGCTCTCGATGTCGCGGGGCGGGTCCGCTATCGTGCGGAGGTCGCGCAGACGCACCTGCAATGGGCGGAGGCGCTCCTCGCGGAAGCGGGAGTGATGAATGCCGCGACGCCGCGCGCCGAGGCGCGGGCGCACCTGGCCGCCGCGCTTCCGGAGTTGCGCGCTCTGGGCATGCAGCCCGCCCTCGCCCGCGCTCGGCGCGCGGCCGCACGGGCCGGGTTGCGCGGCGACGCCGAGGCGTCGGGCGTGCCCGATGGCTTGACCGCGCGCGAGGTGGACGTGCTGCGCCTGCTCGCCGGTGGCCGGACGAACCGCGACATGGCGGCTACCCTTTTCCTCAGTAACCGCACCATCGAGCGGCACATCAGCAACATCTACGGCAAAATCGGCGCGCGCGGTCGCGCGGACGCGACCGCCTACGCCCTTCGCCACGGCCTCACCCTTCCCGGGTCGGGGTAAAAGGCAAGGCCTCACATCCCCGACCCTCCTCCATCGCCCGCGCACTTCGACATGTTGGGACCATGGCGGCGATGGGCGGGGAAGCGATTGCTCGTCAACCGCGTCATCTACGTGTTTTCCGACATGCCCATCGCCGATTTTCGCTCGCGTGCGGAATGGGTGTTTCGCCGGATGCCCGCGTACACCTTCCGCCCCTACAGTGAGGTTCGCCGGGAGATTCGCAGGACGCGGCCAGCCGCACCCGGCGGACTCTCGGCCTGTCCGGCTGTCGCGCGAGATACGAAGGAGGCTTGCTATGCACCGTATCCGGCTGTCGCTCTGCCTTTACCTCGCGATGCTGCCCGCCGCCATCGCCGGTGTGTCGGGAACGGCCGCCGAGGCGTGCCCGACGCCCTGCATCACCGAATACGCGATCCCGACCGCGAACACCAAACCCTTCGGGATCGCGGTCGGGCCGGACGGCGCGGTCTGGATCGCGGAGGGCACGGTAAACAAGATCGGGGAACTGATGACCGACGGCCAGTTTCTCGAGTATCCCGTGCCGACGGCCGATGGCAATCCCGGCTACGTCGTCGCCGGACCGGATGGCGCGATCTGGTTCACGGAGCGATACGGGAACAAGATCGGCCGGATCGCGCCCGGCGGCGCGATTGCCGAATTTGCGATCCCGACCGCCGGTACCGAGACGAAAAACACGAGCGGCGTGACGATCCGCACAACCTTTCCCATCGGTATCACCGTCGGGCCGGACGGGGCGCTCTGGTTCACCGAGCAGAATGTGAACCAGATCGGGCGCGTGACCACCGACGGGGCGTTCACCGAGTACCCCATTGCGTCGCCGGACACGCAGCCTGTCGGCATCGTCGCCGGGCCGGACGGGGCGCTCTGGTTCGCGGAGCGCGCCAACCGGATCGCCCGCATGACGCTCGATGGCGCCGTCACGGAATATCCGATCACCGCGCCGAATACCAGCGGCGCGAACCTGAACCGCCTCGCCGTCGGTGCGGACGGGGCGATCTGGTTCGGCGAACTCGATGCCAACCGGATTGGGCGGATCACGACGGACGGAGAGATCACGGAGTACACGGTGCCGGACGCTGGCCCCATCGGCATCGCGGCGGGGCCGGATGGCGCGCTCTGGTTCGTCGAGTACAACGCGGGCGGCATCGGGCGGATCACGACGGACGGGCAGGTCACGGAATACCCGATCCCGACCGCCAAGGGCCTGCCGATCCTCATCACCGCCGGGCCGGACGGCGCGGTCTGGTTCACCGAGCGCGATGGGAACAAGGTCGGTCGCGTCGCGCCTGTCGCCCCGCTGGCCGTTCCCGACCCGGCGCGCCGGGTGGCGCACCGCTTGGGCGATGGATGACCCACGCGCGGATCGTCGTCGCTCGAAAGGGGCATCGGCCGCCGACATTGAATCGCCAATCGCAAAAAGGCGCCGCCGCGCATCTCGCCGCCGCGCCGATGCGGAGCCGTGGCACGATCACTGCGGATGGCGGGGACATGGCGATGGCGACGGATCGCGGCGCGGCGAGGGAGATCGGGTTCATCACGCTGCTGCGCGCGGCGGCATGCGCCATGGTCGTGTACAGCCATCTCGTGGACGGGGCGACCCGCGCGTACTATCACATCCGTTGGGCGCCGGGCGAGGCGATCGCCGACGGCGTGTTCGCGCCGCTCGATATCACCGAGGGGGCCGGGGTGCTCGGCGTCGCCCTCTTCTTCCTCATTTCGGGCTTCGTCATCGCGCACACGGCGCAGCGCGAGCGCCCGCGCTCGTTCATGCTGAAGCGCGTCTTGCGCATCTATCCGCCGCTGCTGGCCGCGATCGCCCTGACGCTCGCGCTCGCGGGCGGCGGGCCAGCGGGCGCTTCGGGCAGCACGCTGTGGCGGCACGTCCTCCTCAGCGCGACGCTGACGGACGTCTTCGCATCCGTGCCCCATCCGGTGATGGCGGTGTCGTGGACGCTCTCCATCGAGATGGTTTTCTACCTCATCGCCGCCCCGCTCGTCCCGCTCATGCGCGCCCGCCCGGCAGCCGCCGCCGCGACCCTGACGCTCTGGTCGGTGGCGGCGACCGAGGCGTGCGACTGGTGGTATCGCGCCGCGCGCTTCGGGCTGCCGCATGCGGCCGGCGTGGTGCTGGAATATCTGCCGCTGTTCGCCTGCGGCATGATCGCGTGGGCATGGTGGCGGGGGCGGGTCGGCGGGCGGGGGGCGCTGGCGCTCGGCGCGCTCGCACTCGGGGCGGTCGTCCACAACTTGTGGCGATCCCAACCCGCGTACCTCTCAGACGGCCATGTCCGGCAGATCGTCTACGCGGCGGGGCTTTTCGTCGCGTGCCTGCTCACCTCGGAGCGGATCTCAGTCGCGGCCCCCGTGCGCTGGCTGGCCAGTGTGAGCTACTCGGTCTATCTCGTCCATTTCGCGCTCGGCTTCTGGCTGCTCGACCGCCTGATCCCGCGCCTCGGCTACAGCGCGGCGCTCGTCGCCACCATCGCAGCGGTGATCGCGACGAGCGCCGCACTCCAGCGGTGCGTGGAACGGCCGTCCCAGCGGCTGGCGCGGGCGCTGCTGACGCGCGGCGGTGGGGCGATACCGGCGGGAGTCGGGCAACCTGCGGCGTATCTCGCCATGCGGGCACCCGTCCCGGCGCAGCATCAGCCGCACTGAAATGAAGCGAAACCCTGAAAAAGGAAAGCGGGCCGGGCCGTATCGCCCGACCCGCCCGCTGCTCGCAACTCGCTAGGCGAACTTGTTGAGGTAGCTGTTCAGGCGATCCATCGGGTCGGTCTGCTTGACCTCGACGTAGGGGTCGTTGATATAGTCGCCCGGCGGCTCCATCGGCTCGCCCTCGTAGAAGACGCCGAGGGAGAGTTTCTCTTCCGTCATCGCCAGATGCATCGCGCCCTCGCGGTCGGAGGCGTCGTGCCCCTCCGGCATCGGCTGGGTGATATCCTTGTAGGTCTTGTAGGTGTCGTGGAAGGTGACGCACGGGGACATCACCTGGATGAACGAGAAGCCCTTATGCGCGATGGCGCGGGCCATGATCTTGTTCATCACCTGCCGTTGCGCGGAGAAGGCGCGGGCGACGAACGACGCGCCGTACATCAGCGCGTAGCCGATCGGGTTGATCGGCATGTCGTGCGAGCCGTACGGGGTGGACTTCGTGCGCATCGTCTGCGGCGAGGTCGGCGAGATCTGCCCCTTCGTCAGGCCGTAGATCTGGTTGTCCATCACGATGGCCGTGATGTCCAGATTGCGGCGCGCGGCGTGCGGCAGGTGGCCCGCGCCGATGGAGAAGTAGTCGCCGTCACCGCCGAAGGCGACGACGGTCTGATCCGGACGGGCCATCTTGACGCCCGTGGCGACCGGCAGCGAGCGCCCGTGCAGGCCGTGGTAGCCGTAGGCGTCCACGAAGCCGGGGAAGCGGCTGGAGCAGCCGATGCCGGAGACGACGCAGAGGTTGTCCTTGTCAATATCGAGGGCGACGAGCGCCTCGTAGAACGCGGCGAGGACGCCGAAGTCCCCGC
Organism: Chloroflexia bacterium; assembly: GCA_025924435.1. The sequence goes on from JAICIL010000044.1 coordinate 12,912, forward strand.
ACCCCGCGCACCAGATCGGGCGCAGGCCGGAACGGTAGTGGGCGACCGTTTTCGGTTCCTGTGTCGGTGTTGCTGTCGTGACCATGATTCCTCCTGGGAAGTTCGCTGTTCGCTGTTCGGAGCGGGATTCTCCGAACCCCGAACTACGAACTCCGAACTGCCTCCGCAATCACATTCTCGATTTCGGCCGCCGTGAAGGGGAGGCCGGTGTACTTGTGGACTTCGATCATCTTGTCGCGGTCGCCGCCGAACTCGGAACGCAGGAGCCGCGCGAATTGACCGGCGTAGTTCACTTCCGGGATGACGATCTTCTTCGCCTTCGCCAGCGCCTCGCCGATGCTCGGCACGAGCGGCCAGAGCAGCGTCGGCGCGATCATCCCGACCGAATGCCCCTCCTCGACCGCCCACGCGACCGCCTCGCGCGCCGGGCCGACCGTGCTGCCCCAGGCGAGCACGAGCACGTCCGGGTTTTCCGCGCCGTAGCGGCGGATCACCGTGTCGCCGAGGTCGCGCTTCGCGGTCTCCAGTTTGCGGAACCGCTTGTTTGTCATCACCGTGTGGTATTCCGGCGTGTAGTTCGGGTCCGCCAACTGGTCGTGCTCGATGCCGGTGGAGACGTAGCGCGTGTCCCCCTTCATGCCGGGGACGGACATCGGCGAGATGCCGCTCTCGGTGATCGCGTAGCGGAGGTAATGCCCCTCCGGCGGCACGCGGTCCACGCCGACATGCGTCAGGTCCACGCCGTAGGAGAGGAGCGCCGTCTCCTGGCGGATGTAGACGGGATCGCCGCTCGGATCTTCCTCGATCTCGTTGCGATTCCCCTCGCTCTCCTCCGATGAGGACTGAGGGTTGAGGACTGAGGACTGCGTGTGGCCGTTACGGCCGATCAGGTGCGCGTACTCGCTCGCGTTCTCCGGCGTGATGCGGTCCCAGACCTCGACATTCTCGAGGTCGGGCCGGGCGATGCTCTCCGTCCGGCTGGAGAGCGACTGGTCGGAGAGGAGGAGCACCGGCATCTGATACCGCTCGGAGAGGTTGAAGGCGAGCACGGTCGTCGTGAAGCAGTCGCCGACTTCGGTCGGGGCGACGACCATGCGCGGCGTGTCGCCGTGCGCGCCGTAGACGGCGAGATTGAGGTCGCTCTGCTCGGTCTTCGTCGGCAGGCCGGTGCTCGGGCCACCGCGTTGGGCGTCCACGACGACGACGGGGATCTCCGCCATCGAGGCCATGCCGAGCGCCTCGGTCATCAGCGAGAGGCCGGGGCCGGCCGTCGCGGTCATGGACTTGACGCCCGCCCACGACGCGCCGAGGCAGGCGTTGATCGAGGCGATTTCGTCCTCGCCCTGGAGGAGCGCGCCGCCGATCACGGGCAGTTCCGCCGCCAGTTTCTCCATGATGTCGGAGGCCGGGGTGATCGGGTAGCCGCCGTAGAAGCGGCAGCCCGCCCGGATCGCCCCCGCGACGATGGCGTCGTTGCCATTCATAATCAGGCGGTCGCCGTTGCCGCGCGTCTCCGGGAAGGCGAAGCCGAAGCGGTCCGCCTTCATCAGGCCGCCCGCGTAATCGTAGCCCGCCTCGAAGGAGTCAATGTTGCCTTGCAGTAGTTCGGCGCGCTTGCCGAGTTTCTTGGTGATCGTCTCTTTCGCGACCTCCTTGTCGAGGCCGAAGAGTTTGGCGATCGCGCCGATGATGACGATGTTCTTGCCGCGCTTCGCCCCGACCTTGTTCGCCAGTTCGACGGCGGGCACCTCGTACTTCGTGCCCATGAACCACGAGGGCGGCTGGTACTCGGACGGATCGAAGATCAGGGCGCCGTCGGGCCGGAGGTCGTTGTGATGCAGCGTCCACGCCTCTTTATTGAGCGTGACCAGCACGTCCACCTGATCGCCGACCGAGAGGACGGGCTTGGCGTCCGCGTGCAACTGGAAGAGCACCGGGCCGCCCCGGATCTCCGCCGGGAAGGTGCGGAAGGTGTGGACCCACGCGCCGTGGTCCGCCGCCACGGCGGTGATGATGTCGCCGATGGTCACCATCCCATCGCCGGACTCGCCGCCGATCCGCAGGACAAAATCTGTTGCCGTCGTCGTACTCATGCCGTTCCTTGCCTCCTCGTCGTGCCGTCACACCGTCGCATGCTGCGGGACTTTCGCAACAAAAACGCGGACGAAATCCTCGCCCGCGCCGCGCGTCATCGCTGGAAATGCATCTGATGCCGCCGTTCGGGTCGCATCGCTGCTCAACCCTCCGTACCATCGAAACGTGAGCGTTTCTTTCTCCGCCCATCGTACCATCCGCCGTGCATCTGCACAACGCCAGCGGAGGGATTGCCTACCGTTTCATGCTATTTTCATAGTACAAATCTATGACGGAGAGAGGGGAGCGCTATATTAGCCTGCATTATTCATAAAGGTGGGAAAGAGGAGGCAAGCAGATGCCAGAGTGCCTGACCGGGATGACTGAATGCGCGGATGCAGGCGCACGCGCTCCGGCCACTGCCGCACCCGCACCGTTTCCAGCGTCATCCGTGCTACCGCTGCCGCCACCAGTCTGCGGCGCAGGGTGTCGAGCAGCCAGTAGGCCGCCGCGTGCAACAACCGCCGGAACCGGTTCGCCCAGAAGCGGTGGCAACTGAGGTGGTGGCAGCGGACGTAGTGCTTGAAGTCCTTGACCCATCCTTCCGCCCCGCCCCGCTGAGTGTACCAGTGGTAGAGCGTTTCGGGATCACCGGTGCGACTGGTGACGACGAAGCGCGTGTTTGTGCCCATCGCCCCCTTCGGCAGCCGTTGCGCCTCCGCCTTGAACACCACACGGCCGATTGCTGCACCGCAGCAGCGAGCGGGGCGGCAGCGTGTGCCGCTAATCGGGTGTTATCCAAGAGGGCGACGGTCAGTTCGATCCCCTCGCGCTCGCAGAAGTCGTAGACGGCGGGCAAAGCGAACCCGGCGTCAGCGCGGATCGCGATCTGCACCCTCGGAAAGGCCGCGCGCAGTCGCTGGACGAGCCGGGTGAGGATCGCAACGGCACCTGTGCCTGCATGGGCGTTACCGGGAAGTCAAGGCGACGGCGAGCAACTGTGATCGGTGTCGCCGTCGAAGATCAGCAGGGGGTTGATAGATGTGCTGGCGGTAGTAGCCGTTGCATCTTCTTCAAGGACACTTTCATAATGCGGGTTAAGTGCAAACCGCAAAGCCGCGAAGGACGCGGAGGGCGCAAAGAAGAAAAATTATGTGGGGAGAGAAGAATTGGGATGCACCCCCGTTCTCCCGCTTCCATCATCCCTTGTCGCCTTTTTCCTTTGCGTCCTTTGCGCTCTTCGCGGCTTTGCGGTTCGTCCCGGTTCCGGCCAGACGGCGCTCAGGTGAATGGCTGGAAGGTCATCGGCAATGTGAAGGTGAGGCGTTGCGGCGGGAAGCATTCGTCCGTCGTGCATGCCTGATAGCGGAGGGTCGCGGTGATCGTCACGTCCTCGCGCCGCTCGGCGAAGGTGAGGGCGGTCGCCAGCGTGATCGTCCCGTCGTAGACTGGCAACTCCTCGTCGAGCCAGTCCATGTGGAGTGTGTGCGGCGGCGGATAGCGCACCGGCTCGACCGTCACCGTCTCCGGCGCGTCAATCTCCAGCGTCGTCGGGATGTAGCCGTCCGGCAGCGGGCGCCCGTAGATGTGGACGCCGGGCGCGGCCTGGATCGCCACGCGCAATCCGATCCGCTCTCCGCGCACGAAGGCGCCGGTGTCGAGCGATGCCACGGCGACGATCCCCTCTCCCTCTTGCCGGTCCCGCGGCCCATTGCCGCCGACCGCCAGGCCGAAATGCTCGCGCAGGCTCGTCGCGGCGGCATTGCGCGTCCGGTGGCCGTCATGGAAGACCTTGTCCACCACGCGGCCATCCGCGCCGATGAAATAGGTGCCGGGGTAGGGGATGCCGTAGTGCTCGTTCGTCGGCTCGACGGTCGTGTTGAGGATGCCGAGCGCCGCGATGAACGCGCTCCCCTCGTCGGAGAGGAGGGGATAGGTGATCCCCCGCGCGGCGGCGAAGGCGGCGAGCGTCTCCTGGGAGTCGTAACTGAGGGCGAAGGGGGCGATGCCGCTCGCTTCGAGGGTGGGCAGATTCGCCTGCAACTCCACGAGTTGCGCTTTGCAGAACGGTCACCACGACGCGCTGCGGTGGACGACGATCATCGCGGGCTTGCCGCCCCGCGCCGTGGCGAAGCGGACCGGCCGGCCGTGCTGGTCGGGCAGCGTGAAATCCGGGAAGCGGTCGCCGATCGCGGGGCCGGTCGGGAATGTCGGCGCGGTCGGTGTGGTCATCGCGATGCATCCTTTCCTGTGGTGGCATAGTCAGGAAGGAGAACGCGGCGCGCGATGCGCTATTCCTCGCGCGTCACACGCGGGCGGCCATACCGTCCGGGACGGCGGGTTCCGGCAGATCGCGCTCGATGAGCAGGACCGCGCCCATGCCGAGGGTTGAGACGACGATCAGGATCCAGAAGACCGGCTCGTACCGCCCGAAAAAGGTGTACAGGAGGCCCGCGCTGACCGGCGCCGCTGCCCGCGCCCCGGTGACGAAGAGCGCGAGCACGCCGCTGATCGTGCCGTACTCGCGCGGCCCGTACATCTCGGCGACGAGCGCGGCGCGCGCCGGGGTGATCGCGCCGAAGCCGATGCCGAAGAGGACGACGAAAACGATCACCCCGGCGGTTGACGCGGTGGTAACGAGCACGATCAGGCCGACCGTCTGGAAGAGGAAGATGCCCGCCGCGACATACCGGCGCGGGATGCGGCCGCCGAGCGGCGTGAAGATCAACCGCCCCGGCAGCGCGAGGGTGCCGATCAGACCCGCCGCCGTCGCCGCAAAGCCCGTGCTGAAACCGTGGTCCGTCAGATACGGGATGATGTGCACCGTCACGGCGACATTGGCGAGGAAGGCGAGGCAGAATGCCCCCGTTAGCCAGCGGAAGGACGCGCTGCGGAAGGCGTCCCGCGCGCGGACGCTCTTTTCCGAGGACTGAGGACTGCGGGTGCCCTTTGGGCAGCATGAGGACTGGGTGGGGCCTTTGCTGCCCGCTGCCCGCTGCGTGCCGCCCGGCCCGCCATCGGGCAAGAGGCCGAGGTCCTGCGGGCGGCGGCGGAGGACGAGGGCGTGGAGGGGGATCGTGGTGGCGGCGAGGATGATCGCCAGCGTGACGAACGCCGCCCGCCAGCCCTCGGTGCGGATCAGCCAGGAAATCAGCGGGATGAAAATGACGCTGGCGAAGCCGCCGACGAAGGTGATGATCGTCAGGGCGCGCGCCCGGTAGCGCGAGAACCACGTCGCGATCGCCGCGAAGGCGGGTTCGTAGAAGATCGCCGCCATCGCCACGCCGAGCGCCGCCCAGATGAGGTAGAAGAGCGGGAGGTTGCGCACGACGGAGAGCGCGAGCAGCAGCAAGGCCGCCGCGCACGATCCGGCGGTCATCAGCAGGCGGGGGCCGTGCCGGTCTACCCACCTTCCGACGAACAGCCCCGCCACGCCGGAGCAGGCGAGCGCGAGCGAGAAGGCCCCGGTCATCGCGGCGCGCGACCAGCCGAGACCATTCCCCATCGGCTTGAGGAAGACCGAGAACCCGTAGTAGAGGATGCCCCACGAGACGACCTGCGTGCAGGCGAGCGCGAGCAGCATCACCCACCCGTAGTAGACAACGCGCGGCGCGCGCAGCGGTTTAGACACGGGGATTGAACCACAGAGGCACAGAGAAGTATGGAGAAATACTCAGAATAATTCGCTCGTATAGCGGTTGTGTCGCTCCCATCTCCGTTTTCTCCCTCTCGGTGTTTCTCTGTGTTCTCTGTGCCTCTGTGGTTCAATCCCTACGTCAGATTCGCCGGGATGAGTCGTTCGACGATCACGGTGTCCTTCCAGACGCCGTCGAGTTTGCCGTGATTCTGATAGACGCCCACCTCGCGGAAGCCGACTTTGGCGCAGAGGGCGCGGCTGGCGGCGTTTTCCGGGAAGACGCGGGAGAGCAATTTCCACAGCCCGGCGCGCTCCGCCGCCGCGATCAGCCCGTCCATCAGCACGACGCCGACGCCCCGCCCGCGATACCGCTCGTGGATGTAGACGGAGAACTCGGCCACCCCGGCGTAGCAGGCGCGCGTCCGGTAGCCGTCCGTCGCGGCCCAGCCGACGACCCGCGCCCCGCCGCCCTCCGCGATGGTCGCGACGACGACCGGATGGCGCTCGTCGTGGGCGGCGAGCCAGGCGCGGCGCTCCTCCGGGGTGCGCTCCTCCGTCTCGAAGGTGGCGATCCGCGCGCGGATGCCCTGATTGTAGATTTCGGCAATCGCCGCCGCGTCGTCCATCGTCGCGGGACGCACCGTTACCGCCGCTGCCACGGTCACCCCCCTGCTTGCTCCGTCGGCGGATATGCCGGCGAAATGAAGGCCCCCTCCCGCTTTCGTCCGAGAAACATCGGCCCGCTACCGCGCAGTGTAGCGAAATGAACCCGCGTATGCACAGTGCGCCGGAACCGAATGCCGCGGGGGCGTTTATGCATGGCACACAATCGCGTGCTCATCGCGTGCGCGCACCACCCCCGCCCGGTTTGACGGCGCGGACGAAGGCGCTGATGAACCGGCTCGCGACCGCGTCCGTTACGCGTGTCGTCGCGTCGGCGGATGCGCCGCAGCAGGCGGAGCCGCAAATGTCGTCCGCGCTGTAGCGGTGGACTTCTCGAATCTCAATCTCCCCGAAACCGGCGGCGGCCAGTTTCTCGCGGTATACTCCCGCTTCGAGCGCGCCGGCGATGCAGCCGGTCCACAGTTCGATGTCGCGCCGCACCGCATCGGGGATCGCGGCTTCGCCCGGCTCGGCGCCGCGGATCGCGACATCGCTGATCGCCAACCGGCCGCCGGGCCGCAGCACGCGGAACGCCTCGCGCAGCACCGCGTCCTTGTCCGTGCTCAGGTTGACGACGCAGTTCGAGATGATGACATCCACGGCGCCGTCCGGCAGCGGAATCGCCTCGATCCGCCCCTTGAGGAACTCGGCGTTCGCGACGCCCGCCTTGCGCCGGTTCGCGCGGGCAAGGGCGAGCATTTCGTCCGTCATGTCGAGGCCGTACGCCTTGCCCGACGATGTGACTCGCCGCGCGGACAATAAGACATCGATGCCGCCGCCGGAACCGAGGTCCAGCACCGTCTCGCCCGGTTTCAA
>JAICIL010000045.1 GCA_025924435.1 Chloroflexia bacterium
AGCAGGCCGTTGGTGACCACGCCCGTCGCGGGGTTCGTCAGCTCCATGCGCGCCTTGTCGAAGTACTGCACGAGGCGCTGGCCGCCCGGCGCCTCGACGTACGGCTCCTGCTGCCCCTCCCGTGCCAGAGAGAGCGGCCCCCAGAAGTTGGGGGTGATCGCCTCGCCCGCCTGCCACTGCGCCTGGAAGGCCGGGTTCGCGAAACTCGTCGCCGCGCTGGCGGGCGCGGCGACCCACGCCGCCATCGCCGCGCCGAAGAGCGCCATCACCGCGAGGAAGCTCCATGCGGTGTATCGCCGGAGTCGCCGGGATCGTCGCTGGCCGCGCATTGAATCCTCCTTGTCCTTCCCGAATACCCACCTTACTGTACGTACACATCACCAGCATACCATACGCTCTCGGCGGGCACAACTAGTAGGAAGCGATGAGCAATGAGCAATGAGCAACGAGTGAGTAGTGTCGGTTTCGTCGCTCATCGCTCCGGTGGAGGCGCGCCGGTCAGGCCGGTGATTTCGCGCGCCGTCTCATCGAGGTAGGCGCGGTCCTTGATCTGGGTCGCCATGCGCCGGATGAGCGCGGTGCAGGCTTCCTCCGCCGTGAAGACAGAGGCGAACGGCGGGAACCAGTCGCCCCCGTCGGCGTATCGCTCCGCCGTCGTGGCCTGCGCGACCCAGCGATCGTCCGCCCGCCGGACGATCCGGTAGGCCGATTCCTTCGGCGACCGGGGCGGGATCGTCCAGATACCGTCTTCAGCGAGAATGGTCACGGCCATGCGGCCCTCCCTCTTCGTGGTACGTCCCGTTCGGGGACGCGAGCATCAGCGGGCGGATGCGGTCGGGCCGGTTCGTCGTGATGCCGTCCACGCCCCAGCCGATCAATCGTTCGGCGTCGTCCGCGCTGTCCACCGTCCAGGCGTAGAGGCCGAAGCCCGCGCGGTGCAACGCGCCGACGAGCGGCGGGATGATGAGTCGGTGGTGCAGGTATGCGGCGTCCGCGCGGGCGCGGTGGAGGATGCCGGGCAGCGCGCGCGGCAGGAGCGGGCGCTGGCTGAGGAGCGCCGCCCATTCCGGCCCGCCGTGCGGGCCGCGCGGCGGGCTTGATCCCTTCGATAATCCGAGCCGCAAGGCCGGGGCGAGCGCGCGCAACCGCCGCAACTGATACGACGCGCGCGAGGTGACGACCGTCCGGTGCAGAAGGTCATGCGCGGCGAGCATGCCGACGAGCGCGACCTCCGCCCCCGGCACCTTAAGGTCCACATTGAGGAGCGCGCCGCGCGCCCGCACGACGGCGAGCAGGTCGGCGAGCGAGAGCAAGTCCGGCACGCGCGCCCGCAGGCTCGCCTCCGTCTCCCACGCGATCCGCGCGACCGCCCGCCCGCGCCCAACGGTGCCGTCGTGCGCGAGGACAAGCGCGCGATCCCGCGTCATCCGCACGTCGCATTCGAGGACATCCGCGCCCATCTCGATCGCCATCAGGAAGGAGGCGAGGCTGTTCGCCCGCGCATAAGCGGCCGCGCCGCGATGGCCGGTGAGCAGTTGCCGGTCCCACGGCGACGCGGGCGACCGCGCGGGCGTCATGGCGGCGGGGGCGGGGGGAAGCAATCGCATGGCGATAGTGTACACTGCCCCCGGCGTTCGTGTCGCACGGAAGGTTTGCGCAATTGGGGACAGAAACGGTGCTATCGGAGGAAGAAGCGCGGAATCTGCTGGCGCGATACATCCCGCTTACCGAAACGTGGGGCGCGCACAGCATGACCGTGGCACGGCTGGCGGGGCGGATCGCGGACGCGCTCCTCGCCGCCGGGGCGGGCGTTGACCCGGCGCTGGCGCGGGCGGGCGGGCTGCTGCACGACATCGGGCGCAGCGCGACGCACGACGGCATCATGCACTGCTGGGAGGGATCGCGGATGCTCCGCGCGCGGGGGCAGCCGCTGCTCGCGCGCTTCTGCGTCGTCCACAGCGGCGGCGGCATGACGGCGGCGGAGGCGGCCACCATCGGCTGGCCGCCCGCCGACTATCGCCCGCGCACTTGGGAGGAGAAGGCCGTCACCATCGCGGACGGCCTCGCGCACTACGACGGCGTCGTCTGTCTCGCGGACCGCACCGCCTCGGTGCGCGAGCGGTACCGCGACCAGTCCAGCCCGGCGCGGTACGCCCTCATCGTCGAGACCGAGGGCAAAATCCGCGCGCTGATGGCCGAGGTCGAGGCGATCATCGGCCAGCCGGTCGAGCGGCTGTGCGGCGCGCGGCGGCTCTATAACGAAGGACTGAGGACTGAGGACTGAGGACCGAGCGGAGCGTTTCGTTGCGGTCCTTATCCCGCCCTCTTCGCGTTCGGCGCTTCCGTATCTCTCCCCCTCTCCTTTGCCTGACGGCAAAGGAGAGGAAGCCGGGGGGTGAGGTTCCCCATGTCCGCCGCGCATCTCTTCCTCGCGCCGCATTTCGATGATGTCGCGCTCTCGTGCGGCGGGGAGGTCGCGCGGTTGGTCGCGGCGGGGGAGCGGGTCGCCATCGCGACAATCTTCGCCGGTGCGCCGCCCGCCGCGATGCCGCTCACGCCGTACGCGCGGTGGCATCTCGCGGAGTGGGGCGTGGCGAGCGTCGCGGACGCGCTGGCGGCGCGGCGCATCGAGGACGAAGCGGCGGCGGCCGTCCTCGGCGCGACGCCACACCTGCTCCCGTTCGTGGATGGCGTCTTCCGCGACGACCGCTACCGCTCGTGGGATGCACTGCGCACCCATCTCGTCGCGGTGGACGCGACGCTGCCGGCGGAAATCGCGGACGCGCTCATGGAGCGCGGTTTGATCGGGCAGGCAACGGTCGTCACGGGGCCGCTGGCCATTGGCCGCCATGTGGACCATCAGGCGGTCTTCGCGGCGATGCGGCGGCTCGCCAAACGCGGTGTCCGGGTGCGCGGCTACGAGGACTACCCGTACGCGGCGGACGAGGCGGAGTACGCCCCGCGCATGGCCGCCCCCGACCTCGCGGGCGCGACGCCGGAGACCGTGGACATCGCGCCCTGGCTGGGGACGAAAGTGCGCGCCATCGGCCGCTACGCCTCGCAACTCCCGCTGCTCTTCCCCGATCTGCCGATGCCGGAAGCGGTTCGTGCATATGGCAACCGTGTCGCCGGTGGCGCGGGCGTCGCGGAACGGTTCTGGTGGTTGAATGGGGAAGAATCTACGCAGCGTCAATGACGCGGTTCGCGGCGCGGCGTGCATCAATAAGTATTTGATGCTCGTTGTAGTATGCGATTGCCGCTTCAACCGCCTCGAGCGGGGTGTTGTAATCGTCCGCCACGCGCTAAACGTCTCCCGACGCCCCGCTGGGATAGCCGATGGGCGCCCAGACGGCCACGCCATACCCGATCAGCCGCGCCTCATCGAGGCCGGGGCGGGGCGGATTCTGCTCGATATATCGCTCCATGAGCGTATGCGGCGTCTGCTTTGTCGTCGCCATGCTGGCCCTTTCCCTCGCTGGCCGGATTACGCGACGGCGGTGGCTTCGCTGACGCGGATGCGGTAGCAGCAGAGGTGCTCGCCGTCCGTCATGTGGTGCTCGCGGGTGACGGAGACGCCGGGCAGGAGCCGCCGGAAGAGGTCGAGTTCGGAGACGCAGGGCTGCGTGAAGGTGATCGCGACGCTGCTCACCGCGCAGTGGAACTCTTTGAGGAGGTAATCGCCCTCCGGCGTCTTCTCCCACGCGGCGAGGTAGCCGTTCTTATCGAGGTGCGATTTCAGCGTTTCGAGGCGCGCTTCGAGCGGCTGCCCCTCCATCGCCGCGCTCAATTCCTCCGCCAGCCGGTCGGTGCGCCGCTCGAAGAGGCGGTCCACCGTCTCCTCGCCGCTCAGGACGCGCAGATCGGTGAGCAACTCGACGGTCAGGCGATCCGAGGTGTTCGGAAAGAGCCGCTCCGCCGCCTCCGTGAGGTGGAAATGGTTGACCGGGCGGCCGACCGGGCGCCGCTCGACGGTGGACGTGATCAGTTCTTCCGCTTCCAACTGCGTCAAGTGCTTGCGCACCGCCATGCTCGTGATGTCGAGCATCGCGGCCAGCGCATTCGCGGTCAGACCGTCCTGCCGTTTGAGCGCTTCGATGATGGTGCGGCGGGTGCTGCCGTGCTGTCGGTCCATGCGAGAGTGCCCCTTGTCGTGCGACAGTCGCTCGTGTCCGTACACGTCACTGTGTGAACCAATCATACCATTCCGGGACATATTTCGTCAACTTGAGGTTTTTTAAACGCGTACCATCCGTGCCGCGACAACCTATCGCCGGATAGAGTACCGTACGCGAACGCGTGGTGCGTGGAACGATGGCAAGGGGCGGGTGATGACGGGGCGCATCGTCTTCGGTGACAACTTGCCGGTTCTGCGGGCGATGGCGGACGACTCCGTGCCGCTCATCTATCTCGACCCGCCCTTCAATACCGGCAAAACGCAGAACCATACGCGAATCAAGACAACCCGCGCCGCCGACGGCGACCGGAGCGGCTTCCAGGGCGCGCGCTATGCGACGGTGAAAATCGGCGCGCGCGCGTACGACGATTTCTTCGATGATTACCTTGCCTTCCTGGAACCCCGACTGATCGAGGCGCACCGGATACTCACGCCCGACGGGACGCTCTACTTCCACATTGACTACCGGGAGGCGCACTACTGCAAGGTGCTGCTCGATCTGATCTTCGGGCGGCGCTGCTTCCTCAACGAGGTGATCTGGGCCTACGATTACGGCGGGCGCACGAAACGGAAGTGGCCGACGAAGCACGACACAATCCTCGTCTATGTCAAGGACCCGAAGCGGTACACCTTCAACGCGGACGCGGTCGGGCGCATCCCGTACATGGCGCCGTCGCTCGTCGGGCCGGCGAAGGCGGCGCGCGGCAAACTACCGACCGATACCTGGTGGCACACCATCGTGCCGACGAACGGCACGGAGCGGACGGGCTACCCGACGCAGAAGCCTGTCGGCATCCTCACGCGCGTCATCGCCGCCTCGTCGAACCCCGGCGATCTCGTGCTGGACTGCTTCGCGGGCAGCGGCACGACGGGCGCGGCGGCCCTCGCGCTCGGGCGGCGCTTCCTGCTCGTGGACGACAATCCGCAGGCGCTGGAAGTGATGGCGCGACGCTTCGCGGGCGTCCCGGCGGTCGAATGGGTCGGGTTCGATCCCGCGCCGTTCGCCCATCCCCCACTGCCCGGAGGGCACCCGCCTCCCGTCGCGGGAGGGGGTGACTCGCCGCACTCATGAGACGCATCACTCAACGCCGCGATCTCGCGGAATCTCACTCCTCTTCCCGACGCGGGAAGGGGCCGGGGGTTAGGCCGGCCGCGCGCGGATCGCGTCGCCGAAGAGGTCGAGCGCCGTCTCGTAGAGCGCGGGGAAATGGCCGGGAACAACCCGCTCCGGCGGGAGCGGATGATCCGGCGGCGGGCCGCCCATTCCCGCCAGTTCGAGCGAGACGAGGCCGTGCATGAAGGCCCATGCCGCCGTTGCGCCGGCGCGCGCCTCCATCGGGCGGATGACGCCCGCCGCGATGCCTTCCGCGAAGGTGTGCTGGAGCGACGCGAAGGCGGTCGTCGCGATGTCGAGGTCTTCCCGCGATGGCCGGAACTCCGGGATCGGGCGGCTGAACATCAGGCTGTATTCCTGCGGGTGCGCGATCGCGAACCGGCGATAGGCGATGCCGAGCGCGCGGAGCCGGGCAACGGGATCCGGCTCCGCGATTTGCTCCAGCATCACCGCCAGTTGCCGGAAGCCCTCAATGAACAATGCTTCGGCAATCGCTTCCTTGCCGGAGAAGTATTCGTAGAGGGCGGGCGCGCTGTAGTTGATGCGCCGGGCGATGCCGCGGATCGAGAGTGCGCCCGCGCCCTCCTCCGCGATAATGTCCCGCGCCGCGCGGAGGATCTCCTGCCGCATCTCCTCGCCGTATCGCGCCCGCCGCCCCTTCGCCCCGGTCGTTGCTACCATCGTGTCGGCTCCTGCTGTCGTTCGGAATACCGCCGAGTGTCGCGCTGTCCGCCTTTACCGCGCGAGATATGCGGGCGCGGCATCGTCGGCGCGTGCATATGCGGGATGATGCCGCTCGCGGAGCAGGACAACGAGCGCCGCGCCGAGGATGGTAGCCACGAGGAGGCCGCCAGCGATCAGCGTGCGCGCGTCCGGCGCGACGAGGGACTGGCCGCGCAGCGCCTGCCACGTCAGGAGGCCGACCACGCCGAGGTAGCCGAGGCCCGCGATCCAGACCAGCGCCGTCCGCGACGCCGGGCGCAGCCGCGCGCCATACCGAATGAGCAGCCAGCCGAGCAGCGGCAGTAGTTGCAGCCCGTGCAGGCCGACGAAATGCGGCGCGCGCAGGTCGCCGCCGACCGTGCTCCAACCGAGGAGCGGCAGCCCCGGCCCGCCATCCGCCACGCCGACCGCGTGCGCCCCGGCGATCGGCATGCCGCCCACCTTCGCCGCCGCCTGTTGCGCGCTCGTCGGCGTCGTCATGAAGAAGGCGACGCTCATCCCGACGAGGCTGATGAGGACGCCGAACCGCAACGCCCAGGCGAATGCCGGGTCGGCGAACCGCTGCCGCAGCAGCACGATGCCGAGGAGCAGGTTCGCCGTCCAGACGCAGACGATCGTCCCTCCCATCATGCTCCAGACGGCGGAATTAAAGGGCGTGCTGACATTGAAGTGGCTCGTCGTCCCGCGCACCACCTGCATCGCGATCAGCGCCATCTCGACGAGCAGGCCGACCGCCGTGACCCACGAGATGAGGCGGACGATCCGCGCGCGGCCCGAGATGAAACCGAGCAGCCAGATGAAGGTGGCGGCGTAGACGCTGATCGAGAGGGCGAACTTTGCCGGCTTGAGCCAGGCGGGCGCGCCCGTGATGACGCGCGGGTCAACGATCAGCCCGACGAGCGCGGCAAGCGAGGTCGCGAGCATCACGCCGATAATCAGCGCGAGCGGGCGGTTGATCGCCATTGCCTGCGCGAACAGATCGCGCCATTGACGGAAAATTCGCCATTTCATTCTTCGTGCCCCTCTCCCTTTGTCCGGCATTTTGCCGAACGACTCCGAAATTTCCGAACGCTGTTAGGGTAAACGACGGCCGTTCACTTGTCAATCGTTTCGGCGGGAATCTCGTGCGCATCCATGTCGCGGTCGCCGTCCGGTTTGACGCGGCAGCGGTCGCTCGGTACCATCTTGGGCGATGTTGTGTACGTTCACATGGGGAGGAATGCGTGGCAATGAACCAACCGCTCACCGTCGCGATCGCGTCGCCCCTCGAAGCGGAGCATGTGGCGACGCTGCGGGCCGGTGCGCCGGGCAATGTGACGATCCGGTACGAGCCGAATTTGCTGCCGCCGATGCGCTACAACGCCGACCACGACGGCCCGCCGGAATGGACGCGCACGCCGGAGCAGCAGGTCGCGTGGGCGGCGATGCTGCGCGACGCGGACGCGCTGTGGGACGTGGACCGGCGTGCGGGCGTCCACCCCCGCCGGTATGCGCCGAAGGTGCGCTGGATCGGCACGACCTCGGCGGGCGTCGGGATGGGGATGCGGCGGCTCGGCGTCACGACGGCGGACGACCTGGTTATCACCACCGCGAGCGGCATCCACGCCGGGCCGATGGCCGAATTCGCCCTCTACGGCATCCTCCACTTCGTCAAGGAGGGGCCGTATCTGCTGCGCGAGAAGGCGGCGCACCACTGGGAGCGGTACGACTCCGGCGAATTGACGGATGCCGTGCTCGTCGTCATCGGGCCGGGGAAGATCGGCCAAGCGGTGGCGCGGCGGGCGCACGGATTCGCTATGCGCACCGTCGCCGTCGGCACGGGCCGGGAGTATCCGCACTTCGACGAGGCGACGGACCGCGCGGGACTCGCCGACGCCCTGAAGCGCGCCGACGCCGTCGTCCTCTGCGCGCCGCACACGGACGAGACGGAGAATATCCTCTCGGCGGAGATGATCGCCCTCCTCAAGCCGAGCGCGATTGTCGTCAACATCAGTCGCGGCCAACTGGTGGACGAGGCGGCGCTGACGGACGCGCTCGCGCACCATCGCATCGGGGGCGCGGCGCTCGATGTCTTCCGCACGGAGCCGCTGCCGCCCGATTCGCCGTTGTGGGAGATGGAGAACGTCATCATCAACCCGCACTCCGCGAGCACGGCGGCGCGCGAGAACGAGCGACTCACCGCGCTCTTCGCGCACAACCTCCGCTGCTTCGCCGAGGGCCGCACCGGCGACATGCGCAACATCCTCGATCTCGACAAACTGTATTGACGAACGGGACTGAACCACAGAGGTACAGAGAACACAGAGAAGGGAAAACAGGAGAAGAAATGGGAAACGTATGCCGGACTTTCGCTGACATATCAACCCGGCATCGCGCTCTTTTTTCTCTATCCTCTCTTTGTGCCCTCTGTGCCTCTGTGGTTCAAAAGGGGGGCTGAAGAATGGTGACGGTGGAGGATAGTTTCGTCAGTTCGCCGCGGGCGCGGCTGGGGCAGGCGGTGAATTACGCGGCGAGCCTCAACCCCCGGCCGAAGGGACCGGGCAACTGGCGGCAGTTGGCGCAACTCTACTGGTACTACGCGCCGCTGTTTAAAATGGACCCGCTCCTGCCGTGGGCGCAGATGCTCCACGAGACGGGGGCGCGCGTGTACGGCGGCGTGGTGGACCCGTACGCGAACAACTACGCGGGCATCGGCGCGACGGGCGCTCCGGGTGGCGGCCTCCGCTTCCGCACGCCGCAGTATGGCGTCCTCGGCCACCTCGTGCATCTCGCGACGTACGTCTTCACCGGCCCGGTGAACCGCTACTGCACGAAGCGGTTCGACCCGCGCATCGGCTTCTGGGACGGCGCGCCGCTCCTGCGGCATCTCGTCCGCACGCAGCCGGAGATGTATCAGGGCCGCCTGCTCCCCGAACGCCGGTGGGCCAGCCCCGGCGACGGCTATTGCGCCGCCCTCGCTCTCGCCGCGACGAATATCCAGAACATGTCGGGCTAGGTGCTCCTCAACCGGAGCAATTGTCCCGTTCGCTATCGGGGAAGATCGCGTGGTAAATCATCCAAAGCGACCGTCCTCGCCTGCATCCATGTCGTAATCCGCTCATCGAGTATCTTCAGATCCGGGTCGGTTGCAGTGGCTTCACGCCACGCCCGGTATGCGCCGATATATGCCTGCTCCGTGCCGAGGCCGCGATCAACAGCGGCCTCAAGAGAAGAGCGGGCATCCTGCGTGAAAGTGAGTGTGTCGGAGCCCAGGGTCGTGAGGGAATCGAGGTACTGCTGCATCAGCACGAGCAACATCTGTTGTTTGCTGCGGAAATAGCCGTAGAAACTGCCGATGCTGCTCTCCGCCCGTGCCGCGATCTCCTCAATGCGCGTCGTCTCGTATCACCGCGTGGCGAACAGGTCGAGCGCGGCGTCGAGCAACTTTTGACGCATGCGGCGGCTCCGCTCCTGTTGCGGAACGTGCGGGAGATCAAGCCCCGCCAGCAGGTCGGGCGGCGAGAATGCGCTCCGGCCATCGTGTGCATCATCCATCGTGCGACCAATCTATCGCCCTGCCGCGTTCGTCCGCTGAACTGCGGCAAATTCTCCCACGGCGAAGAGCGCAACGGCGACCGCGGTCGCGGCGACGATCCATCGTCCGGTCGCGCTGAATGCCGGTTTGCCGATGACCGGCATCACGGTACGGATGACGACCCAGACTGACGTTCATATCCGTCGGTCCCTCGTGGGCTCGTCACACTTTGCTGCTTCGTTTCGTCATTCAAGTTGAGGCGTTCGATGCAACGTGCAAGAACGCGGAAGAAAGGAGACAACGATGCCTTTGGTAGCCGGTGAATGTTAGCCGGCATGACGCAACGAGTGTACCGAGTGCAAGGAGTTCAGCACATGGCATCTGGCACCAATCTCATCGTCTATCCCGTAAAAGGTCTCGCGCAAGCGAAGATGCTGTATAGCAAGCTCTTGGGTGTCGGCCCATATGTTGATAGACCCTACTATGTTGGCTTCCGCATCGGTGACCAAGAGTTGGGTTTGGATCCGAATGGTCACAATAGCGGGCAGACCGGGCCCATCGTGTATTGGCGTGTTGAAGACATTAAGGCGAGCCTGCAGGAGCTCGTTGATGCTGGCGCCGAGACCCAGAAACCAGTCACCGATGTGGGCGGCGGCATGCTGATTGCCTGGGTGAAAGATGCCGACGGCAACGCCACCGCCTTGAGGCAGGAGCCGTAGGGCCGGCATCTGTCTCATCGGCTCCAACTATCGCAGTCGTGAGGTGTGCGGTAGGACGCACAGGAGGCTGAATGAGTTGGAGTCGATGGGGTCGGGACTTGCTCTGCCGAGTAGCGGTAGACCGTCGCCTTAGAGACGCGGAAGTCTCGCATCAGTGTACTGACAGGTATCCCTTCTCTGCGGCGCGCCGCCGCGTGACAACGGTTCGCGAAATCACCGTCTCCGCTTATGTGCTTAACTTTTCCACGACGAGATGCTTCTGGATTTTGCCGAGGGCGTTGCGGGGCAGGGTATCCACGAAGTGGACGGTGCGCGGCTTCTTGTAGGATGCGAGTTGATCGCGGCAGAAGGCGATCAGCGCGTCGGCGGTGAGCGCGGGATCGTCGCGGACGACGACCGCCGCCACCCGCTCGCCGAACTCCGCGTCCGGCAGGCCGACGACCGCGACCTCCGCGACGCCGGGGCACTGCGCCAGCGTCTCCTCCACCTCGCGCGGGTAGATATTGTAGCCGCCGCTGATAATCAACTCCTTCGCGCGCCCGCTGATCGTGTAGTAGCCGCCCGCGTCGCGGTGGCCGAGATCGCCCGTCCGGAACCAGCCGCCCGCGTCGAAGGCTGCGGCGGTGGCGTCGGGCCGCTGCCAGTAGCCCGCGAAGACGTGCGGCCCGCGCACCTCGATCTCGCCCGTCTCATCGTCGGGCAGCGGCTCCCGCGTGCGGACGTCCACGACGCGCGCCTCTTGCCGGGGGAAGGGCATGCCGACCGTCCCCGGCCGCCGCTCGCCGTCGTACGGGTTCGTCGTGTTCATGATCGTCTCGGTCATGCCGTACCGTTCGAGGATCACCTGCCCGGTCAGCGCTTTCCACGCCGCGAAGATCTGCGGGCTGAGGGGGGCGCTGCCGGAGACGAAGAGCCGCAGCGCGCGGGGCCGCATCTCCGGGTGCGCGGCGGCCTCCGCGAGCAGGCGGATGTACATCGTCGGCACGCCGAAGAAGAGCGTCAGCGGTTCGGTGCAGAGCGCGCGGTAGATCGCGGCGGCGTCGAAGCGGCGGTGGAGCGTCACCGTCGCGCCTGCGGTCAGCGTGCCGTGCGCGCCGACCATCAGGCCGTGCGCGTGGAAGAGCGGCAGCGCGAGCAGCAGATGGTCGCCCGCCGTCCAGCGCCACGCCTCCCGCAGCGAGGCGATATTGGCGATCAGGTTCCGGTGCAGGAGCATCGCGCCCTTACTCCGCCCCGTCGTGCCGGAGGTGTAGGCGATCACCGCGAGGTCGTCCGCGCGGGGCAGATTGGGCGCATAGTCGTATCCACTCGCCAGGAACGTGTCGAGCTTCCCGTCAACGTCAACGACCGCCTCCAGATCGGGCAGGTCGGCGCGCACGCGATCCAGTTCCGCCATCCGTTCGCGGTCGGTGATGCAGAGCCGCACGCCCGCGTCGCCGAGGATGTGGCGCAGTTCCACCTGCCGGTACTGCGTGTTGACGAGCACGACCACGCCGCCCGCGAGCCAGACGCCGAGATATGCCGCGAGAAAATCCGGGCAGTTCTCCAGGAAGAGCGAAACGCGATCCCCCGGCGCGATGCCCCACGCGCCCAGCGCGCCCGCGAACGCCTCCGCCCGCCGCAGCAGCCACGCGTACGAATATGCTTTGCCCTCGAAAGAGATGCAGGTCTTTTCCGGTGTCTGCTTGGCATTGCGCATGAATGCTTCGGCAATCGAGGCAAATTCTCCAGGCACGCGAGACATCCTCTCTTTCACGGCTCGATACGGCGGATTCCCTGCACACGATCAAAGTGGCGGTCGAATGAGACGATCTCCTGGAGACCAACGTCAATAGCGACTGCTGCATGGTAGGCGTCAGCGAAGGGGATATTAAGGGCGATGTAGTCATCGAACACACGCTGAAACCGGTGTTTGTTCGGGAGCAGGATAGCAGCGAGATTGATGAGCGGGAGGAGATTGTCGCGAATATCTTGTTTTGGGTGCCGGTAAATCTTCCCTTCGAGGGTGAAGACGGTTTCAAAGTTCACGGTGTCAGTTGTATAGACCTGTATCTCGCCGCGCTCGATGCGCTTCAAGTACGCTGTCGCACGGGGTGAAAGCCTCGGATCATCCTGCGTGAGATGCCGCACGAGAATATTGGTGTCGAGGAATGGCAGCGGCATCAGCCGTTCATCCGCTTCATTACCTGCTCCGCGATTTCATCCGCCGCCGACTGTCGCATTTCTTCGGCAGTTGGCGGGCGTTCGATATGGGCCGACTTCAACGCACCGGCCGTTCGATCAACGACGCTTTCACTGCGCGCGACTTTCACCTGTCCATCGTCAACCACGAGGACAACCGTTTCGCCGGGGCCGAGACCGAGACGCTCGACCATATCGGCGGGAATGGTGATCTGCCCCTCTTGATTCACCGTCGAAAACACCTCTTGCATCACTGCCTCCTGTTCGGAACGCACATCTCCATTGTACCCGCGATTCCATGCATAAATGAAGCGCTGCATCCAGTGTGGACTCTGTTACGATGTCGGTCAATCGGCAACGGCGGATATACGACGCCGTGCGTTAGAAGGAAGTAGTTAATGAAAATCCTGTTCGTCGTCCTCGATACGCTGCGGCGCGACTATCTGGAGCCATACGGGACGGACTGGGTGCGGACGCCGAATATCGCGCGGCTGGCGGAGCGGTCGGTGGTCTGCGACAACCACTGGGTCGGGTCGCTGCCGTGCATGCCGGCGCGGCGGGAGTTCATGACCGGGCGGCACAACTTCCTCGAACGCGGCTGGGGGCCGTTGGAGCCGTTCGACGACGTGCTGCCCACCCTACTGCGCGCGGCGGCGCCGAAAATTTTCTCGCACCTCATCACGGACCACTACCACTACTTCTACCTCGGCGGCGAGGGGCACAACAGCAGTTTCGACACCTGGCAGTTCGAGCGCGGGCAGGAGAATGACGCCTGGATCAGCCGGGTGGACGCGCCCGCCCTCCCCGCGAGCATGGGCCGCAACGCCAACCCCCAGAATATCCAGAACCGCTTCGCCCAGCGCGAGGAGCACGAGTTCTCCGGCCCGCGCTGCGTCGAGCACGCCGTCCGCTGGCTCGATGAGAACCGGGGGAGCGACAATTGGTTCATCCAACTCGAGCTCTTCGATCCGCACGAACCCTTCTACGTCGTGCCGAAATACCTCGAACTGTACGGCGACACATGGACCAGCCCGCTCTACGATTGGCCCGACTACGGCGTCTGCCGCGACAATCCGGAGGCGATCGCGCACATCCGCAACTGCTATGCCGCCTTGCTGACGATGACCGATCACTGGCTCGGCAGGCTCTGGGACGCGCTGGACGCGCAGGACGGCTGGCGGGACACGATGGTCGTCTTGACGACCGATCACGGCACGATGCTCGGCGAGCATGCGTACTGGATGAAGAACGCGATGCCCGTCTACAACGAGATCGCGCACATCCCGCTCATCGTCCACCTGCCCGGCTCGGCGCGGGCGGGCGGGCGCGTCTCGGCCCTGACGCAGACGACGGACCTCATGCCCACCTTCCTCGATTACTGCGGCGCGCCCCCGCCGCCCTATCTGCACGGCACATCGCTCCGTCCCGCGCTGGAAGTGGATCGGGCCGTCCACGACGCGATCATCTACGGCTACTTCGGCATGGCGCTCAACGCCACGGATGGCCGCTTCACCTATTTCCGCAATCCCGTCGCGGCGGAGGCGAAGATGTATGCCTATACCGCGATGCCAACGGGCTTCCACGGCTTCATGTCGCGCGAGGAGTTGGCGCGGGCGGAGATGGGCCGCTTCCTCGGCCACACCTACAACATCCCCGTCTACAAGGTGCCGCAGACCGGCAAGCCGACGCTTTCGCACGGCGCGACGGGCGCGTACGAGCCGCGCCATGAACTGTTCGACCTGGCGTCCGATCCCGCGCAGGAGCGCCCGCTTAACGATCCCGAGCAGGAGGGCCGTTTCCGCGATCTCCTGCGCGCCCAGCTCGACCGCGTCCATGCGCCGGAAGAGCATCGCGAACGCCTGGGCCTGTAGCGGAATGGGGGTTAGGCGCGACCGGCCCTTTGGATCAGCAACGCCGCCTCCAGCCGGTTGCGCACGTGCAGTTTCTGCAGGATGTTCGTCATGTAGTGCTTGATCGTCTTCTCCGTCAGGTACAATCGCTGCCCGATCTCTTTGTTACTGAGGCCGTCGGCGACCAGCGTGAGGATCTCGTGCTCACGCTCGGTGAGGCCGCTCAGCGGTTCGTCCACGGCGTCCGACTTGGCGCCGGCCTTCGTCAGATCCATCAACAGACTCGCCGCCAGACTCGGCGTCACCCACACCTCGCCCGCGTAGACCGCCCGGAGGATGCGGACGAGTTCGCGCGCGGCGACGCCCTTGAGGATGTACGCCTGCGCGCCCGCCTTGAGCGCCGCCAGCACATCGTCCTCCTCCTCGGAGACGGTGAGCATGACGATCTTGGTGACCGGGCAGGTCGCCGCGATCGTCCGGGCGGCGCTCACGCCTCCCCCCGGCATGGTGATATCGAGCAGGATCACGTCGGGCAGCAGCTCGCGCGCGAGCCGGATCGCGTCGTCCGCCGTCTCCCCCTCGCCGATGACGTCAATATCCGGTTCAGCGCGCAAGGTGTGCGCGACGCCTTCGCGCAGAAGCGGATGATCGTCCACGATGACCATCTGGATTCGTTCGCTCATGGCCGCCTCCCGATGCCTGGAGCGGGATCCGGGCGGTGACGGTCGTCCCCCGCCCGGCCTCGCTCTCGATGGCGAAAAACCCTCCCAGGCTTTCGATCCGCTCCCGCATCCCGATCAACCCGAGATGCTGGTCGGAATCCGTCACGGGCAACCCGTTGAAGCCAGGCCCGTGGTCCGCGATTTCGAGGCGGAGAGCGCGCGCCTCCGCCACGAGCGCCACCCGCTGATCAACGCCGCCGCCGTGGCGGTAGGCGTTGTTGAGCGCCTCCTCGACGACGCGATAGACCGTGATCTTCACGGGCAGCGGGATGTCGTCGGGCAATCCGGCGCACTCCAGCAGGACCGTTGTGCCGGTGCGCCGCTCGTGCATGCGCACCGCGCGGGCCACCGCCTCGGAGAGTGTGAGCGCGCCCAGTTCCGGCAGCCGCAAGCCGGACGAGATCGCGCGGATTTCTTGCAGCGCATGGCGTACCGAGGTCTGAATCCGGTCCAGATCGGCGGTGTTATCCTCCTGGCCGGCCGGATCGCGCCCCGGGCAGGCGGCGCAGTAGGCGCCGACGCTGTCGAGGCGCAGGAGCGCGAGCGCAATCTGCTGCGCGGGGCCGTCGTGCAGTTCCGCGCTCAGGCGGCGCAGGAAGCGCTCGTTGAGGGTCGTCGTGCGCGTGGCGGCGAGGCGGACGCGCTCGTGCAGCGCCTGGTTTTCCGCGAGCAGCGCGGTGAGCCGGTCCACCTGCCCCTCCAGATCGCGCCGCTGCCGCACGATCGTGTTGCTGCCGCGCCGCACCAGCCCATTGAGCAGGAGGTACATCGCCAGCGTCGCCGCGCCGACCGCGAGCCAGCTGCGGCGTTGGGCGGCCGCTATATCCTGCTCGAGGTCGTCAACCGTCTGGTAGAATTCCGCCACGCCGATCACGCGCTCGCTATCGGCCCGGAAGAGGGGGATGTATGTCTCCAGCAACCGGGGCCAGCGCTCCCGCTCGTGCGCATTCTCCGCCTCGTCCAGATCGCTGATCTCAGAATGCACCTCGCCGCGCATGGCGTCGCGCAGGTGCGCGCTGGGGGGGAAGACCTGGCCGACGTACCGGGGGTCGCTCGCCTGGATCACCCGCCCGCCCGGCGACCAGATCTTGAAGGAGACGACCTGCTGGCCGAGCGGGCTTTCCTGCAGGAGTTGCGCCGGGACGGCGAGCTCCTGCGGCGAGAGGGCATTCCCCGGCGCGAGGTCCTGCACGCGGGGGGTGACGAAACTATCCACATAGAGCGCCGTCGTCGCCGCCGTGCGCTCAATGACGCCGTGCTCGATCTCCCTACCCACCCACCAGCCGACCCCGATCATGCTCGAAACGAGGATCAGCAGGCTGACGAACATGAATTGTTGCGCCAATGTCCGCTGCCGCCAGAACCGCGTCAATCGCATCGCTTGGCCCCGCGTTCTTTGTTCCTTGTTCCTTACTGATGCCTACGTCGGTTCACCCTCTTTTGGTTGTATCACACGCACACGCGCGAAACATCCGACCATAGACCGACGAAAAGGCGACTATCGTCGGGCCGGGAATCCCGACTTGCGTCCGCTGTCGTTGCGCCGCCGACGCGGTATCGTGGGAGTGGTGTTATCGGGGCGTCGGCAATGTTCGCCGCCCGCGCAGCGAACGGACCCCGCGCTCCGCCGGACACTGCGGGATAGTAGTTTCACAGGAGGAACGCCATGAGCAAGTTCGGTGACCGGTCGCCCGGCAAACGCGACAAGGATGGCAAAACCAACTCGCGCGTCCGGACCAAGACCGTGACGGTCAAGACCATGACGAATACGGCGTCGAAATAAGTGACGACGAAACCGGCGGCCCCGCTCATCGCGGGGCCGCCGATATGCGATTGGTGATGAACGGAGATGGCCCGGCTTCGCGCCCTGATCGGCCGCTTGTTCGCCACGGCGGAAGGCCCTATCGCGCCCGTCGGCACGCCCCGGCAGATCCCCATCCGAGACATTTTCCGGCGTTTCTGGCCCTACGCGCGGCCCTATCGCCGCTATTTGTGGCTGACGCTGCTCTTCGTCGTCTGCGACCCGGCCATCGAGACCGCCACCATCTGGCTCTACAAACTGCTCATTGATACCGTCCTCGTCCCGCGATCCCTCGCCCCCTTCGGCCCGCTCGTCCTCGCATATCTCGGCTTCACCATCCTCAAGGGCATCATCTCATTCTGCGACGATTACTTGGCCGCCTGGGTCGGCGAGCGCTTCCTCCTCGCGCTGCGCACGAGTTTCTTTCGCCACATCCAGGGCCTTTCGCTCGACTTCTTCGAGGGCCAGCGGCTCGGCGATGTCATCTCCCGGCTCACCGGCGATGTCGCCGCCATCGAGGACCTTGTGCTCACCGCCGTTGCGTCGGTCCTCTCGTACACGCTGCGCATCCTCTTTTTCGGCGGCGCGCTCTTCTATCTCCGCTGGGACCTGGCCCTCGCCTCCCTGATCGTCTCCCCCTTCTTCTGGTTCACCGCGCGCCGCTTCTCGGCCCGCATCAAGCGGGCATCGCGGGAGAAGCGCCGACGCAGCGGCGCGATCAGCGCGGTGGCCGAGGAGAGCCTGTCGAATGGCACGCTCGTCCAGGCGTACAACCGGCAGGAGACGGAGGTGGAGCGCTTCCACCGCGAGGGCATCGGCGCGTTCGCGGCGCAGATGGCCGCAGCGCGGCTGAAAGCGCTCTTCAACCCGCTCGTTGACCTGATTGACCTCGCGGGCGTCCTCGTCGTGATCGGCATCGGCACATGGGACCTGACGCGGGGCGCGCTCACCCTGGGCGGGCTGATGGTCTTCCTCACGTACCTCAGCCGCCTCTACAACCCGATCCGCGGGATCAGCGGCCTGCTCAACACGGTGCACGCCGCCGCCGCGAGCGGCGAGCGGATCATCGAGTTCCTCGACCGATCGCCCGCCGTGCGGGAACGGCCGGATGCCCGCGAGCTGCCGCGCGCCCGCGGCGCGCTGCTGATCGAGGACGTCGCCTTCCGCTACCCCGGCACGCCGCGCGATACGGTGAGTGGCATCACCTTCCGTTGCGAGCCGGGGCAGGTCGTCGCGCTCGTCGGGCCGAGCGGCGCGGGCAAGTCAACGATGGTGAAACTGCTGCTCCGCTTCTACGACCCCGATGCCGGCCGCATCCTGCTCGACGGCCACGACATCCGCGATCTGCGGCTCCACAACTTGCGGGAGAATATCGCGGTGGTCTTGCAGGAGACGCTCATCTTCGACGGCACGGTGCGCGAGAACAGCGCCTACGGGCGGCCGGGCGCGACCGAGGCGGAGATTGTCCGCGCCGCGCGGGCCGCCGACGCCGATGCGTTCGTCACGGCGCTTCCCGCCGGGTACGACACCGTCGTCGGGCAGAAGGGGCGGCGGCTCTCCGGGGGCCAGCGGCAGCGCATCGCCATCGCCCGCGCGATGGTCCGCGACGCGCCGATCCTCATCCTCGACGAGCCGACGACGGGCCTCGATGCGGAATCCGGGGAGCGCATCCTGGAGCCGCTACGCCGCCTGATGAGCGGGCGGACGACGATTGTTATCTCGCACAATCTGCTCACCGTCCGGGAGGCGGACATGATCCTGATGATGGAAGGGGGGCGGATCATCGAGCGCGGCACGCACGCGGAGTTGCTGCTGCGCGGGGGCAGGTACGCGCAACTCTACCGCTTGCACGAGCGGGAGGGGGATGTGCGCCCGCTCGCCCCCGCGCCGCTGCTCGCGGGCGGGGCGGTGCCATGAGCGAGCATCTTGAGCGAGACGCCGGAGACGGCCCCGCTCCCCTCGCGCCCGGCGCGTGCATCGCGCCGGGCTATCCCGTGATCGCACTCCTCCGCCGGGGCGACGCCCTCGATGTGTACGACGTGTGGAGCGAGGAGCGCGACTGCCGCTGCGTCGCGAAGGCGCTCCGCCCCGATCGTTGCGCCGACCGCGTCGCGCGCGAGCGGCTGCGGCACGAAGGCCGCCTCCTGATCGGTTTCTCGCACCCGCATCTCGTGCGCGCGTACGAACTCGTCAATCGGCCCG
The DNA here is from genome assembly GCA_025924435.1 of Chloroflexia bacterium. The sequence continues at coordinate 19,001 of JAICIL010000045.1, forward strand.
CGCCCGTGCTGATCCTCGAAACGCTGACCGGCGAAACGGTGGGCCATCTCTTTGCCGCCAGCCGCCGCCGTCTCCCCGCGCGCGATGTCGCCTTCCTTGGCATCCATCTCTGCTCGGCCCTCCACTATCTCCACCGGCACGATGTCCTCCATCTCGACATTAAGCCCTCCAATATCATGGCGGAATGCGGCACGGCGAAATTGATGGATCTCAGCATCGCCCGGCCGCCCGGCCCCGGCCGGCGCGGGGTCGGCACGCCGCAGTACATGGCGCCCGAGCAGGCGAGCGGCGGTTTCCTCAGTGCGGCAACGGATGTCTGGGGCGTGGGCGGTGTGCTCTTCGAGGCGATCACCGGCGAACGGCCGTGCGGAGCGCGCGGTGGTCCCGCCCCCGATGGAACGGAGCGCGCGTGTCTCCTCGGTGCGTTGCGCGCCCGCCGACGCCTGCCGCGCAATCTCACACATCTCGTCGAGCGATGCCTGGCGCTCGACCCCGCCGCACGCCCGTCGGTGGCGGAACTCGCGTGCGGCCTCAAAGACGTGGTCGAGATGCGGCACGGATGACGGATGCGCACGGATAATTTCCACTTTACAGCCGGACTTACGCAGCCGGGGTACTCTTCTTGGTGGTAGCAGGCTTTCCAGCCTGCCTTCTCCGGCAAGCGGCAGGCTGGAAAGCCTGCTACCACC